>NZ_JBFBAV010000033.1:0-80518 GCF_040689505.1 Streptomyces sp. NPDC051211 | reverse complement strand
ATGACCAGCGGCAGGCTGTGCGGCCGCATCGGGTCCTTCTTGAATCCGACGCGCTTGCCGATGACGAGGATCACGCCGAGGGCGCCCCGGCGCCCGCGCACAACGCCGGGGTCAGTCCTCCTGGAGGACCGAGAAGATGTTGCCGGACGGGTCCGTGAACCAGGCGATGGCCGGGCCCCCCGAGTCGCGGGTGATGCCCTTCTCGTCGGACTTGAACTGCGGGTAGCGCTCGAAGGAGACTCCGCGGGCCGTGAGCGCGTCGACGGCCGCCTCGATGTCGGGGACCGGGAAATTGAGGATCGTGTAGGTCGCCGGGGCGTGGTCGTCCTTGGGGTAGACGAGGATCGAACGGCCGCCGGCGATGTGGAGGAAGAGCATGCCGTCCTCCTCCGTGACGTGGAGTCCGAGGGTCTCGGTATAGAACTGCTTGGCCCGCTGGAGATCGTTCACGGCGAAGCCGCTGAATGCCTTGGTGTTCCCGAACATGCTCACTTCCTCCTGTGGCGTGATGCGGGACGACCCGGATCCGGGCGTCCGGGGCCATGACACCCCGAGGCGGCCGCCGTGCACGGCGGCGGCGCGGCCCCCGGCGCCGCAGGCAGCCAGGATCACCCGTCCGGGCCCCGGGAAGCCCCTTCCTGGCACATGATGTTGATCATTGGGCGGGGGTGCGGCAGGCGCACGCCCGGAGTCTCACCGCGGGGGAAACCATGTGGAATGGTGACGAGCTGGACCTGGACGCCTATCTGGACCGGATCGGATACACCGGGGAACTCGCCCCGGACCTCCCCACGTTGTACGCGGTGCACCGGGCTCACACCGCCGCCATCCCCTTCGAGAACCTGGACGTCCTGCTGGGCCGCCCCGTCGCGCTGGACGTCAAGAGCCTCGAGGACAAGCTCGTCCGCAGCCGCCGCGGAGGCTACTGCTACGAGCACAACTCGCTGCTCGCCGCAGCCCTGGACCGGATCGGCTTCGCGGTGGCGGGCCGGGGTGCCCGCAACCGGACGCGGGGGGATGTGCTGATGCCCATCACGCATGCCGTCCTCGTCGTCACCGTCGAGGGCGAACCGTACCTGGCCGACTGCGGGTTCGGGGCCAACGGCCTGCTGGAGCCGCTCCCGCTGCGCCCGGGTGCCGAGGCGCTCCAGGGCCGTTGGCGCTTCTCCCTCGCCAAGGAGGCCGAGGGGGTCATCGTCCTGCGCTCGCGCCACGACGGCGAGGAGTGGCGGGACCTGTACGCCTTCGCCCCGCAGCGGTTCCACCCCGTCGACTTCGGGCTGATGAACCACTACAGCTCCACCCATCCCGCCTCCTTCTTCACCGGCCGGCTCGTGGCGATGCGGCCGGGTGCCGAGCAGCGCACGGCCGTCATCCAGGACGTGCTGGTGCGCTTCCTGCCCGACGGGAGCGAGGACCGGCAGTCCGTCACCCGGGGCGGGCTGATCGGCCTGCTCGACCGGGAGTTCGGGATCCGGCTGCCCGATCGGGACGCCGAGGAACTCCTGCGGGCGTACCGGGTCGAGGACTGACCGGGGCAGGGCCCGGCACCGTACGATGACCCGGTGCTGGTCAAGTGGATTCGCTGCACGGTGACGGATCGACGCGGGTTCGAGCGGGGGCAGCGGAAATGGGCGGGGCTGCCGGGTGAGCCGGGATTCCGGGGGCAGGGTGGTGGCTGGAGCCGGGGACGACAGGGGGTGGCGCATGTTTTCGCGTTCTGGGAGAGCCGGTCGTTCTACGACTCCTTCATGGCCCGCTCGTACGACCGGCTGGCCGCCGCACAGAACGGCACGTACACCGGGCAGCGCACCACGCTCTTCGACCACCGCTTCGATGTGAAGACCGGCTTCGAGCCGCGCTTCACCGACGCCGACGTGGTCCGCGTCGCGCACACCCGGGTGCGTGAGGGCCGGGTGGACCACTTCGCGCTGATGCAGGAGAAGGTGTGGAACCCGGCCATGGCCGGGTCCCCGGGCATGCTGCGCGGGCTGTTCGGCGAGGCGCCGGGCCGGGAGTTCCTGGTCCTGTCCATGTGGCGGTCGGCAGCCGAGCACGGCAAGTACCGCCAGGAGCGGGTCGAGCGGCTCTCGTTGCGCGCCCAGACCGAGGCCGACGTCGAGGCGCTGACCGGAGACGTGGTCGACCTCGAACCCGCCTGGACGGTCTGACCTGACACACCACAGGACCGCATGAGCCGGCGGCGGTCCGACGGTATGACCGGCGTGCTGGAGTCGTTTGCGCGCAGGGGTCCGATTAGGGTCGTGGAATGGTACGACCACGACGCATCGTCCTCGTCCGGCACGGGGAATCGGAGGGCAACGCCGACGACACGGTGTACGAACGGGAGCCCGACCACGCGCTGCGGATGACCCCGACCGGCCATCGGCAGGCCGCCGCGGCCGGGGAACGGCTGCGCGAGCTCTTCGGCGACGAGCACATCAGCGCGTACGTCTCGCCCTACCGCCGCACCCTGCAGACCTTCCACCGGCTGGGCCTGGACCCGGCCCGGGTGCGGATGCGCGAGGAGCCCAGGCTGCGCGAGCAGGACTGGGGGAACTGGCAGGACCGGGACGACGTACGGCTGCAGAAGGCCTACCGGGACGCCTACGGCCACTTCTTCTACCGCTTTGCGCAGGGCGAGTCCGGAGCGGACGTCTACGACCGGGTCGGAGCCTTCCTGGAGAGCCTCTACCGCAGCTTCGAGGCTCCCGACCATCCGCCGAACGTCCTGCTGGTGACGCACGGGCTGACCATGCGGCTGTTCTGCATGCGCTGGTTCCACTGGTCGGTCGCCGAGTTCGAATGCCTCTCCAATCCCGGAAACGGCGAATTCCGGATCCTCGGGCTGGGGGAGGACGGGCGCTACCGGATGGACCGCCCGTTTGAGCGGTGGACCACACCCGAGCCTTATGACCTGGACGGCTAGAGTTGCCCGCGATGACCCCTGACTCCTCTCCCGACCGGCGCTTCGCACGCGCCCTGGCCAGCCTGCGCGGACTGGCGGTGGGTGACGCCCTGGGCTCCCAGTTCTTCGTCCCCGCGAACTACCCGCTGCTCAAGCGGCGCGAGCTGCCGTCCGGCCCCTGGCAGTGGACCGACGACACCGAGATGGCCTGCTCGGTCGTCGCGGTGCTCGCCGAGCACCACCGGATCGACCAGGACGCGCTGGCCGCGTCCTTCGCCCGCCACCACGACTTCGACCGCGGCTACGGACCCGCCGTGAACCGGATGCTCCGGCTGATCCGGGAGGGCGAGGACTGGCGCACGCTGGCCGCCGCACTGTTCAACGGACAGGGCTCGTGGGGGAACGGCGCGGCCATGCGGATCGCGCCGCTCGGCGCCTGGTACGCCGACGACCCCGAGCAGGCCACCCACCAGGCGGAGATCTCCTCGTACACCACCCACCAGCACCGTGAGGCGGTGTGCGGGGCGATGGCCGTGGCGGCGGCGGCCGCCCTCGCAGCGGCCCCGGACGGGCCGCCCAAGCCGGCCGAGCTGCTGGACGGAGTGATCGCGCTGGTGCCGCGCAGTGCGGTCGGTGCCGGCCTGCGCCGGGCGCGGGACATGCTGGACTACGGCAACGCGACGACGGTCGCGGCCGTGCTCGGCTGCGGGCGGCGCACCACCGCGCACGACACGGTCCCCTTCGCGCTGTGGTCGGCGGCCCGGTCGCTGACCGACTACGAGCAGGCCTTCTGGACCACGGCCCAGGTGGGCGGGGACATGGACACGACCTGCGCGATCGTCGGCGGGGTGCTGGGCGCGCGCGGGGAAGAGGTGCTTCCGGCGGCCTGGGTGTCCCAGACGGAGGCGCTTCCGGCCTGGCTGCCGGAGCCGAAGGCCTGAGGCCGTCCCCCGCTCGTCCCGCTGTGCGGATTCTTTTGTCACGGTCCTGCCACAGGGCGGCCGCCGACTGGCTGAATCCGCACGTCACCGGCCTACTCTGACCGCTTCGCCGCCCGGACTGATCCATTCCCGGGCGGCCGAGGAGGGAGGGAACCCGATGCCGGAACAGCCCGAGAACGAGGCGGCGCGCGTCCAGCCGGTCGAGCAGGACCGGCCGGTTGAGCAGGACCAGCCGGTTGAGCAGAACCAGCCAGTTGGGCAGAACCGGCCGGTTGAGCAGGACCGGCCGGTTGAGCAGGGGCAGCCGGTTCAGCAGGCGCAGTCGGTTCAGCCGGTCCAGCCTGTGCAGTCGGCGCCGCAGCAGGTCCGGCAGCCGCAGCAGGGGCAGCAGCCGCAACAGGGGCATCAGGCCCAGCAGGTTCCGCAGGCGTGGCGGACGCCGCAGCACGCCGGGCGGCCTCCGGCGCAGCCCGGCTGGGCCACCGTCATCCGGCCCGCCGACCCGGCACCGGTCCGCACCGCCACGCTGTGGGCGGTCCTCGCGACCGCCCTGACCGCCGCCCTGCTGCTCGGCGACGGCCTCGGGGCCGGACTGCTGATCACCGCCGGGCCGGCCGTGGCCGCCGCGTACGTCGCCGCCCGGGCCGCCGGCCGCAAGGCGCGCCCCTGGAGCCTGGTCTGGGCCCTCGGCTGCCTCGCCCTGCTGGCCGTACCCGCCCTGCGGGACGCCGGCTGGCCCTCCGTCCTCGCCCTGTTCGCGGCCATCGGTCTCGGCGCGCTCGCGCTCTACGGCAGCCGCACCTGGCCCGGTGTCCTGCTCAGCCCGCTCGGCTTCTTCGACGCCGCGCCGACCGGTGTCCTGTGGGCCTGGACCGGCCTGCGCGCCCGCGGCGGCGGCAGCCGGGACCGCTGGTGGCCGCTGGTCAAGGCGGCCGGAGTGGCGCTGGTCCTGCTGGTCCTGTTCGGCGCGCTGTTCGCCTCCGCCGATGCCGCGTTCGCCGATCTGCTGGGCGGACTGACGCCCGACGTGTCCGTCGAGGACGGGCCGATGCGGGTCCTGCTCTTCCTGCTCGGCGGCCTGGTCGCGCTCGCCGCGGCCCGGGCCGCCGCGGCCCCGCTGCGCTGGGACCGGATCCGGATCGCCCCGGGCAAGCCGCGCTCCCGGGTCGAATGGGCCTTTCCGCTGATCGTGCTCGACCTGCTCTTCGCCGGCTTCATCGCGGTGCAGTTGGCGGTCCTGTTCGGCGGCTACGACAAGGTGTTGGAGAGCACCGGGCTCAGCTACGCCGAATACGCCCGGCAGGGGTTCTGGCAGCTGCTGTGGGCCACCCTGCTGACCCTCGTGGTGATCGCCCTCGCCCTGCGCTGGGCGCCCCGGTCCGGCCCCGGTGACAAGCGGCTGGTGCGCGGGGTGCTGGGCGCGCTGTGCGTGCTGACCCTCGTCGTGGTCGCCTCCGCGCTGCGGCGCATGGACCTCTACGTGGACGCGTACGGGCTGACCCGGCTGCGGCTGTCCGTCGCGGCGATGGAGCTGTGGCTCGGGCTGGTGATCGTACTGATCATCGCGGCCGGGGTGTTCGGCGCGCGCTGGCTGCCGCGCGCGGTCATGGCGAGCGCCGGGGCCGCCGTACTGGTCTTCGGGCTGGCCTCCCCGGACGGGCTGATCGCGGAGCGGAACGTGAGCCGCTTCCAGCAGTCCGCGGACAAGGGCGCAGCGACGGGCGGGGGCACGGGCCGCGGCACGGACAAGGTGATCGACCTGGCCTACTTCCAGACCCTGTCGGCGGATGCGGTGCCGGCCCTGGACCGGCTGCCCGAGCCGCACCGGTCGTGCGCGCTGCGCGGCATCAACGACGAGCTGGCCGACCGCGGACGGACTCCCTGGTACGCCATCAGTCTGGGCGAGCACCGGGCGAAGCGGATCCTCCGGGAGCGGCCGGTGACGGCTTCGTACGAGGTCTGCTCGCGGCTGGGCACCTTCGCGGACCGGAGCGAGTACTGACCGACCGGAGCACTGACGGACCGGAGCGAGTGCTGATCTGCCGGATGGACCGGCCCGTGGGCCCTGTTCGGTGTGCGGGCCTCGCGTACGCATCGTCCGTACGCGCGGCCCGTACCCGAAGTCCGCAGGTGGGAGCCGCGGCTACCCGGCGGCCGGACCGGCGCCCGCCGACGAGCCGCTGAGGGCCTCGAGGTCGCTCTTGCGCACCCGGATCACCAGCACGGCGGTCAGCAGTGCCAGCAGGGCCATGGCTGCGCCCGCGACGAACGCGGTGGAGATGCCTTCGGTGAGCACCGCGTGGCCGGCCGGTCCGGGCATCATGCCGGTCTTGTCGAAGACTTCCTGCTGGGCGGGCGTGGCCTGGGCGAGGAAGCCCGGCAGCTGCTTCTCGGTCTCGCCGCGCGCGGCCGTGCCGAAGACGGTGACCAGGATGGACAGGCCGAGCGCGCCACCCACCTGCTGGCTGGCGTTGAGCAGTCCGGATGCCGCGCCCGCCTCGTGCGGGGCGACCCCGGAGACGGCGGTCAGGGTGAGGGTGACGAAGTTCAGGCCCATGCCGAAGCCGAACAGCAGCATCGGGCCGAAGACTCCGGACAGGTAGGAGCTGTCCGTGTCGAGGAAGGTGAGCCAGATCAGGCCGGCCCCGGTGAGGGCGGCGCCGGTCACCATGAAGGGTTTCGGTCCGAGACGCGGCAGGAGCTGCTGGGACAGCCCGGCGGCGATGATGATCACGGCGGTCACCGGGAGGAAGGCGAGGCCGGACCGGATGGGGGAGTAGCCCAGGACGTTCTGCACGAACTGGACGATGAAGAAGAACATGCCGAACATCGCGGCGGCGAGGCTGAGCATGATCAGGTAGGTGCCGGCCCGGTTGCGCTGGGCGAACATCCGCAGGGGTGTGATCGGCTCGGCGGCCCGTGATTCGACGAGCGCGAAGAGGCCCAGCAGGAGGACGGCGGCGGCGAAGGAGCCCAGCGTCACGGTGTCCCGCCAGCCCTCTTCGGAGGCGCGGATGAACCCGTAGACGAGCGAGGCCATGCCGCCGGTGGAGGTGATCGCGCCGGCGAAGTCGAAGCGGCCGGGGTGGCGTTCGGACTCGTTGATGTACAGCGGGGTGAGCACCGCGATCAGCACGCCGATCGGCACGTTGACGAAGAGGACCCAGCGCCAGTCGAGCCATTCGGTGAGCATGCCGCCGGCGAGCAGGCCGATCGCGCCGCCGCCGGCGGACACGGCGGCGAACACCCCGAAGGCCCGGTTCCGCTCGGGGCCTTCCGGGAAGGTCGTGGTGATCAGCGCGAGGGAGGTCGGGGAGGCGATGGCGCCGCCGACCCCTTGGAGGGCGCGGGCGGCCAGCAGTTGCCAGGGCTCCTGGGCGAAGCCGCCGAGCAGGGAGGCCAGGGTGAACAGCAGGATCCCGGCCAGGAAGACGCGGCGCCGGCCCAGGATGTCGCCAGCCCGGCCGCCGAGCAGCAGCAGGCCGCCGAAGGTGAGGGTGTAGGCGCTGACCACCCAGGAGAGGTCGGTGGTGGAGAAGCTCAGGGCGGTCTGGATGTGGGGCAGGGCAATGTTCACGATGGTCGCGTCGAGGACCACCATGAGCTGGCAGGCGGCGATGACGGTGAGGGCCACTCCAGGGCGTCCGGCGCGGCGGGCAGTCCCCGGTATTCGGGCTGTGGTCAGGGGTGTTGGTGTCACTGCTGATCCCCCAAGTGAAAATAGTGAACGTGATCGTTCACTGAATGCCCACCGTAAAATGACCGCCTTAAGGAACTCAAGCGTTCACTAAGCTGAAAATCTGTACGACGGTGGAGGTGTGGGGCGGTGGTGGGTCCGGCGCGTCGGCGCGGTGCCGAACTGGAGCAGGCGATCGTGGACGCCGCCATCGAGCAGCTCTGCGAGGTCGGCTGGAACGCCCTCACCATGGAGGGCGTGGCCGGCGGCGCGCACACCGGCAAGGCCGCCGTCTACCGGCGCTGGTCCTCCAAGGCCGAGCTCGTCGCCGATGCCCTGCGGGCCTCACTGCCCCCGCTGAGCGGGATCCCCGACACGGGATCGATCCGTGGTGACCTGGGGTTGCTCGTTCGAAGCATGCGCGATGTGATGCATTCGCGGCCCGGGCAGGCCCTCAGGTCCGTTCTTCACGAATGCGACGATTCCAGCTCTGCCGGCTTCCAGGACATCATCCGTACCGTCTTCCTGGAGCCCTCCGGCCGCCTGTTCCAGGTGCTCGCCGAGCGCGGAATCGAGCGAGGGGATGTCCGCCCCGACGCCACCGGAGCCTTCGTCGCCGACGTCATTCCGGCGATGATGATGTACCGGACAAAGGTGTGCGGGAGCGAATGGGAGGACTCGGACATCGAGGAATTCGTCGACCGGGTGCTGGTGCCGCTGCTCAGAAGGTGAGCCGGACCCGGCCCGGGGTGTCGCAGGCGCCGTGGAGCGGCGTACGCTTGCTGGCGCCATGCCGTACGAAGCACCCACCCACACCGTCGAACGCTCCCTCCGTGCAACCACCGGCGCGAGGATCGTCGCCGGGGTCGACGAGGTCGGGCGAGGGGCCTGGGCCGGCCCCGTCACCGTGTGCGCGGCGATCACCGGCCTGCGCCGGCCGCCCGAAGGACTCACCGACTCCAAGCTCCTCACCCCCAAACGGCGCGATGAGCTGGCCGAGGTACTGGAAGGCTGGGTCACCGCCCACGCCCTGGGCCACGCCTCCCCGGAAGAGATCGACGAACTCGGCATGACCGCCGCCCTCCGGCTCGCCGCGGTGCGGGCCCTGGAGGCCCTGCCGGTCCGGCCCGACGCGGTGATCCTCGACGGCAAGCACGACTACCTCGGCGCTCCCTGGCGGGTCCGTACGGTGATCAAGGGCGACCTGTCCTGCGTCGCCGTCGCCGCGGCCTCGGTGATCGCCAAGGTCCGGCGTGACCGGATGATGGCCGAACTCGGCGAACCCGACGGCGGAATACGGGAGTTCGCCTTCGCGGCCAATGCCGGATACCCGTCGCCCGTGCACCGGGCGGCACTTCAGCAACTGGGGCCCACCCCGTACCACCGGCTTTCCTGGTCGTACATGGACGGGCTGCCCCAGTGGCGGCATCTCAAGAAGTTCCGCCGCAGCGAGGAGTCACTGGATCTGGAAAACGGAGGCCAGCTCGGCTTCGATTTCTGATCGCGCCCACGTGCCACCCACCGGTACGTTTCGTACCGGTGTTTGATAGACATCAACTCATGCCTCTCATCCCCGAGGAGCCTCAGATTCACGAGAGTGCCCAGGGTCCCCGCGTCACCCCGGCCGCGAGCCGCACCGCGCAGACCCCCCGCCCTGTACCTGGTCCGCGTCCCGCCGCAGTACCGCGGCCCGGGCGCCCCGGTCCCGTCCGGCCCGCTCCGCCCGTGCAGCGAGCCGCCACCCCCGGACCTGCCCCCGCCACCACCCCCGCAGCCCCCTCGGTTTCCGCCGCGGTGCCGCAGATCCAGCTCATCCCGGCCTCGGCCGAGGGCGCCCTGGACGCCGCCGAAGAGGCCGTCGACCTGCTGCTCGACACCGGCCGGGCGCCCGGCGACATCCTGGTGCTCACCACCGGCGACCCGCACCCGTGGGCCGCGCACGAGCTGTCCTTCGGTGAGACCGCCTACTGGGCCCAGCACGATGCCCGCGACGACGTGTTCTACGCGGACGCCGCGCAGGTCGAGCGGGCCGCCGGCCGTCCCGTCGTGGTCTTCGCGGCCAACGGCGGTGCGCTGGAATCGGCCGCCCGCGCGCTGCCGGTCGCACTGGCGCGTGCCGGTGCGCTGCTGATCGTGTGCGGCGACCCGGAGCAGATCAACTCCGTGCTGGGCGCGGGCGTCTGACGCCCCGTACCCACGCAAGGGGGAGCGGGCAAGGGGCGGGGCAGGCCATGGGCCGGCCCCGCTGAAGCCCGCCCCCGGGTCGCACCACAGGTCCCACCGTGCCGTGTCCGTACGCCCGTCCGCGGCTTGGCGCCGTCCGGCAGTTGGCTGCTGCGCGGTGCGCGGTGTGTGGTGCGTGGTGTGTGCTCGGCGGGCCGGCGTTCGGCCGGCCGCCGTCAGCGCGCGACGGTACGGCGCAGCGTCTCGGCCGCGCCGCCGCCCGTGCGCAGGGTCAGCGGGACCGGGTCCGTCACGATGTCGCCGAGCCCGACCGGCTTCGAGTCCGAACCGGGCCGTCGGCCGCCGCGGCCCTCGCCCAGCACCTGCCAGCCGTCACGGGTCAGCGTGATGTACGCGCCGCAGCGCAGCCCGTGCAGGGTGCAGGCGTCCCGCAGCCCCCACATCCACGCCCCGTCCTCCTCGGTCCACCGCTCGTCGCCGTCCCGGCAGTAGAGCAGCACCGCCGTCCGGACCGGGGTCCGCCGGCGCAGGTCGTGCGGGATCACCCGGCGCAGCCGGGCCAGCAGCGCGTTGCGGTACTCCCAGCCGTCCGCCGAGGTCGACCGCTGGGTGAAGGAGGCGCTGGCCACCAGACGGTCCTCGGGGCCGAGTACGGCGATCACCGCAACCCCGGGCACCGGGGCGTGGCGTGAATGCAGGCCGCTGACCACCTCGCGCGGATTGCGCAGCAGCGGAATACCGGCGGACGTCCATTCGGCGGGCTCCAGCAGTCTGCCGTGCCTGCTGACACCCTTGCCGGCCGCCGCCATGGACGTGCTCGTGGGCGGGGCGAATCCGAAGGTCACGGTCCTCCCTTCGGGTACACGCCCGTGTCCGGGCACGGCTGGGTGACGGCGCGCCGCAGCGCGGCCCTGGGGAGTGCCGACGAGCCGAGCGGGAGCCCTCCAATTCTCGCGTGGCCAATCAGCGCGCGGCAACGAGCAATTGGCCCAGCCGACCGGAATTGGCTGGTATGCCGTTCATATCCTTGCCCAGTCGAGCCGAGGATGACGCATTCCGCTACGGCTGAACCGCGAGTACCAGCGGGAACACCTCCTTCGCTCCCGCCCGCCGAAGCAGCCGGGCCGCCACGGCCAGCGTCCAGCCGCTCTCCGAACGGTCGTCCACCAGCAGTACCGGGCCCGAGGCCTCCACCAGTGTCTCCGCCAATGCCGGGGGCACGGTCAACGACTGGTGGAGGGCCCGCACCCGCTGCGCACTGTTCGAGGACGGCAGCCCGAATTCCGGTACCTGGCCGGTGTACGAGAGCGCACCGAGCAGCGGAATCCGTCCGACCTCCGCGATCCGCGCGGCCAGCGAGCCGATCAACTGCGGCTTGCCGCGGGAGGGCAGGGCGACCACTCCCACCGGTCGCGCGGGCGCGTCTGACGCGCCCGAGGCCCAACCACCCGGCCCCCGCGCCCAGTCGGCGAGCACTGCCACCACCGCCTGGGCGACATCGTCCGGAATCGGCTGATCCGGCGTCTGCGGTGCCAGCAGCGGGCGCAGCCGGTTGCCCCAGCCGATGTCGGACAGCCGCCCCAGCGCCCGGCCGGTCGCCGCCTGTTCTCCGGCCGGAATCCGGCCTTTCAGGTCCACCCCGACGGCTGCCAGGCCGGTGGGCCACATCCGGCGCGGCTCCAGCTCGACCCCGGGCCGGCCCAGTTCCCCGCGCGCCGTGTCCAGGGCGGCCGTGGACACGTCTGCCGTGAACCGGGCCCCCGCGCAGTTGTCGCAGCGGCCGCACGGCTCGGCCCCCTCGTCGTCCAACTGGCGCCGCAGGAACTCCATCCGGCACCCCGTGCTCTGCGCGTACTCCCGCATCGCCTGCTGCTCGGCGGCCCGCTGGAGGGCCACCCAGGCGTACCGCTCGGCGTCGTAGGCCCACGGCTCGCCCGTCGAGGTCCAGCCGCCCTTGACGCGGTGCACCGCGCCGTCCACGTCGAGGACCTTGAGCATGGTCTCCAGCCGGGTGCGCCGCAGATCCACCAGCGGCTCTAGCGCGGGCAGCGACAGCGGCCGGCCCGCTTGCGCCAGCACGTCCAGGGTCCGGCGCACCTGCTCCTCGGGCGGGAAGGCCACGGAAGCGAAGTACTGCCAGATCGCCTCGTCCTCCTTGCCCGGCAGCAGCAGGACCTCCGCGTGCTCCACGCCACGGCCGGCGCGGCCCACCTGCTGGTAGTAGGCGATGGGCGAGGAGGGGGAACCGAGGTGCACCACGAATCCCAGGTCGGGCTTGTCGAAGCCCATGCCCAGGGCCGAGGTCGCCACCAGAGCCTTGACCCGGTTGGCCTGCAGGTCCTCCTCGGCCTGCATCCGGTCCGCGTTCTCCGTCCGGCCCGTGTAAGAGGCCACCGTGTGCCCGCGGTGGCGCAGATAGGCCGTCACCTCCTCGGCCGCGGCCACCGTCAGGGTGTAGATGATCCCCGAACCCGGCAGCTCGCCCAGGTGGTCGGCGAGCCATGCCAGCCGGTGCGCAGCGCTGGGCAGCGTGAGGACCGCGAGGCTGAGGCTCTCGCGGTCCAGCGGGCCGCGCAGCACCAGCGCGTCCGTGCCGGCGCCGGTGCCCAGCTGCTCGGCGACGTCGGCGGTGACCCGGGCGTTCGCGGTGGCCGTGGTCGCGAGCACCGGCACTCCCGGCGGGAGGTCCGCCAGCATCGTCCGCAGCCGGCGGTAGTCCGGGCGGAAGTCGTGCCCCCAGTCGGAGATGCAGTGTGCCTCGTCCACCACCAGCAGGCCGGTGGCCGCGGCGAGCTTCGGCAGTACCTGGTCGCGGAAGTCGGGGTTGTTCAGCCGCTCGGGACTGACCAGCAGCACATCGACCTCGCCCGCCGCGACCTCGGCCTGGATGGTCTCCCACTCCTCCGGATTGGCGGAGTTGATGGTGCGGGCGTGGATTCCGGCCCGGGCGGCCGCCTCCACCTGGTTGCGCATCAGCGCGAGCAGCGGCGAAACGATCACCGTGGGGCCGGCACCGGCCGCCCGCAGCAGGGAGGTGGCCACGAAGTACACCGCGGACTTGCCCCAGCCCGTGCGCTGCACCACCAGCGCCCGCCGCTTGTCCGCGACCAGTGCCTCGATCGCCCGCCACTGGTCCTCGCGCAGCCGTGCGGTGCCCGTCGGGTCACCGACGAGGCGGGCGAGTACGGAATCGGCCGAGGACCTCAGGTCTGCGTTCATGCCCCCATGCAACCCGATGGGTCGGACATCGCGCCATCGGCCACCACGCCTGTGGATGTTGAAAGCCGTAAGAGGTGCTGGCATATGCCGGTGGTTGTCCACAGGGGTTTCGGGGGTGGGCCCTGGACCGGGACCGTCGAGCCATGACGAAGAACCAAGAACCCATCAGGTCCCCGCGGCCGACCGACGGCCCCCAGATCACCCTGCGCAGCCCGGCCGAACTGGCCGATGCGCTGCCGTACATGGTCGGCTTCCACCCCAACGACTCCCTCGTCATGGTCGCCGTGCACGGCGAGGGCGGCCGCTTCGGCGGCCGGCTGCGCGTCGGCCTCCCCACCACCCCGGCGGAATGGGAGGACACGGCCCGCCAGGTCGCGGACTGCCTCGTCCAGGGCAGCGAGCGGCGCGGCGGCAAGCCCGACGGCATCGTCGTGTTCCTCTGCCAGGATCCGGCGGAGGGCGAGAGCGCCCAGCGGGTCATGACCAGGCTCCGGCCGTTCGCCCAGCGGATCCGGCTGGCCTGCGGAGCCCTGGACGTGCCGGTCCTGGAGGCGCTCTGCATCTCCGGCGGCCGGTACTGGTCCTACTGCTGCCCCGACCCCCGCTGCTGCCCGGCCGAGGGGAACGCGCTGGCCGCCCCCGGTACCTCGGTGATGGCGGCCGCGGCGACCTACGCCGGGCTCCACGTCCGGGGCACGCTGAAGGACATCGAGGGTCGGCTGAAGCCCCTGCGCGGGCCGGTCGCCGAAGAACAGACACGGGCGCTGGACCGCGCCGCCACCGCACTGGTGCCGAGGATCCTCGACGGCGCCACCCGGGAGGAGGTCGGCGCGGAGACCCTCGCCCTGGCCCGGACCCTGATGCGCCGGCTGACCCTCGCCCCGCCCGCGGAGGGCGGCCCGGCGGCCGACGACTGGGACGACGCCCTACTCGGCCACGACGAGGCCGCCTCGCTCATCCTGGGCCTCCAGGACCGGGAGATCCGGGACATCGCGGCGGAATGGATGGAGGACGAGGAAGCCGGCCCCGCCCTGCGGCTCTGGCGGGCCCTGGCCCGCCGCTGCGTCGGCGCCTACGGAGAACACGCGGCGGCCCCGCTCACCCTGGCCGGCTGGGTCTCCTGGTCCACCGGCGACGAGCCGACCGCCCGGATCGCCCTCTCCCTGGCGTTGCGGGCCGACGCCGAATACCGCTTCGCACAGTTGCTCCACCGCGCCTGCAACGAGGGGATCGACCCGGAGGGGCTGCGGCACTGCCTGCGGGAGGAACGCCGCCGCCGCGAACCGCGGCGCAAGCGCCCGTCCCTGTCCCGCCCGGCGGGACGCCGCCCCAAGTCCTCCCGTCGGGGCACCCGCCGCACGGCCGGGAGCGAACAGTGAAGCCCACCCGCCGGCCGCGGCCGCCTTGCGGCACCGTCGGGGTCGGCCGGACCAGCGGCACGGAGGGGCCGTCCGGGGCTCACCGGACCCACCGTGCCGACCGGATGGAGCGGAGCCGCGGACCCGGTAGAACGGGCCGGGTCGGCCGGGGCGACCCGATCGGTCGGGTAGGCCGGATCAGTCGGGTCGGTGAGTTCGGTCGTGCCGGGCGGCACGGCCGACGGCCGACCGCCTCCGTCCGGGCCACCACGGCGGTCACCCGGGCCACCACGGCGGTCACCCGGGTCACCACGGCGGTCGCCCGGGTCACCACGGCGGTCGCCCGGGTCACCACGGCGGTCACCCGGGCCACCACGATGGTGGCCCGGATCGTGGCCCGGGCTGTCTGCCGTGCGGCGGCCGGCGCGGGCGGGGCAGTCGCCGGGCGGCACCCCGGCCGTCCCCGGGCCGCCGTCCGGGTGCGCAACCGGTGGGCGCCGCAGGCGGCGGCCGTGACCCGGGCGGGGTCGGGGGCGTTCAGCCATGCGGTGGCGGCGGCCCGGCCGCGCGGCCGCCCCAGCGGACCCGTCCCGAGCGCAGCCCCGGCAGACAAGGCAGCCCGACGCATGGCTCACCCCGTACCCCCCGCCCGCCGGACCGAACTGCCGCCGGTGCACGGCGCCGTCATCTGCGTGGCCGCGCCCTGCCTGGCGATCTCCCCGGAGCACGGCCAGCTCACCGGGCGCGGACTCGACGGCATCTACCGTTCCGGGCGCCGACTGCTCTCCCGCTGCCTGCTGCGGGTTGCCGGGCGCGATCCGGTCGCCGTGCAGGGCCGCAGCCTGGGCGCCGACCGGGCCGGGTTCACCGCCACCGTCCGCACCGGCGCGGAGGTCGGCCCGGACCCCGACATCGGCGTCGAACGGGTCCGGCACGCCGACGGCACCGAGCGGATCACCCTGCGCAACTTCACCGCCCGCCGGCACCGGCTGCCGGTCGAGATCACCCTCGGCACCGACCTGGCCGACCTGGCCGCCGTCGCCTCCGGAAGTCCCGGACCCGAGGTGCCCGCCGGGGTGCACACCTCCGGACTACGCTGGAGCTCCGGCGGCGCCCAGGCGGTCACCACCGCCGAGCCCCCACCGGACGATGCGGTCGCCTCCGCCGGGCTGCTGCGCTGGCAGCTGGACCTCGGGCCGGGGGAGGCCCGCACCATCGAGCTGCGCACCGTGCAGCACCGCACCGCCCGGGCGCCCGCCGGGCAAGTGGCGAACCCGCTCGCAGAGGCGAGAGCCGAGGGAGACGATCCGCGGGTCGACGCCTGGTTCCGGACCAGCCTGGACGACCTCCGGGCGCTGCTCCTGAGGGACCCCGGACAACCCTCCGACGCCTTCGCCGCGGCCGGAGTGCCCTGGCGCCTGGGAATCGCCCCCGCCGAGTCCCTGTGGGCCGCCCGCATGGCGCTGCCCCTGGGAACCGGGCTCGCCGTCGCCACCCTCCGCGTCCTCGCCCGCACCCAGACCGGCGGCCGCGGGCCGGAGGCGGGGAAGATCCCCGGCCCGCTCCGCGGTGCCGGACCCCAGCTGCCGCCCGGGTGCACCGGCACCGAGGCCACGCTCGCCTTCCCCGCCGTCCTCGCCGAGGCCCGCCGCTGGGGCCTGGCCGAGGAGGAACTGGCGGAGCTGCTGCCGGCCGCCGAGCGGTGCCTGGACTGGCTGCGGGCCAACCTCGGAGAGGACGGCTTCCTGGCCGACCCAGACCCGGGACCGCGCCGCTCCGAGACACAAGCCCACGCCCACCGGGCCGCCCTGCTCGGCGCCGACCTGCTGGCCGAGTGCGGGCGCCCCGGGGCCGAGGAATGGCAGGACTGGGCGGAGGCTCTCAGGCGCCGGTTCCGGGCACGGTTCTGGATCGACGGCGACGGCCCCTCCGGCGGCCGGCCGGCCGCCGCCCTGCACCCGGACGGGCGGCCGCTGCCCCGGCTGACCGGAGCCGCCGCGCACCTCCTCGACACCGGACTGCTGGGCGGCGGTCGGCTCGCCCCAGGGCTGCTCGATCCCGTACGCACCGAACAGCTCGCCCGGCTGCTGGGAGCCCCGACGATGGACTCCGGATGGGGGCTGCGCAGCATGGCGGTGCGGGAGCCCGGCCACAACCCGTTCGGCCACCACTCCGGGTCCGTGCGCCCACAGGAGAGCGCCGTCGCGATCGCCGGGCTGGCCGCCGCCGGGTTCGAGAAGGAAGCCGCGGGGCTGCTCCGCGGCCTGCTGGACGCGGCCGAGACCTTCGCGTACCGGCTGCCCGAGATGTACGCGGCCGAGCAGCGGACCGCGGGCAGCGCACCGCTGCCGCACCCGGCGGCCTGCCGACCCGCCTCGGTGGCGGCCGCCGCCGGGATCCACGCGCTCGCCGCGCTGGCCGGGATCCGCCCCGACGCACCCGCCGGCACGGTCGCGCTCGCCCCGCTCGGCAGTGCGCCGCTCGGCGCCCTGAGGCTCTCCGGCCTTCGGGTGGCCGGTCAGCCGTTCGCCGTCCGGGTCAGCCGGCTGGGCCTGGGCATGGTGGAGGAGGCCGCCGATGCGCTGCAACTGGCGACGTAGGGCGGGTCGCCTGCGGGCGGCCGCGGTCCGTACCGCCAAAGCACTGTTTATCGTCAGGCAGACGACTATGATCGCGGCATGTCGCCCTACGACCCGTCGGCCTTCCCGCCCTTCGCCGTCACCGTCGACCTGGTCGTGCTCACCGTGCGGCGCCACGCGCTCTGCGCGCTCGTGGTCCGGCGGGGTGAGCAGCCGTTCCAGGGGCGGTGGGCGCTGCCCGGCGGCTTCGTGCGCGGGGACGAGGACCTGGCCGCCGCCGCCGCACGCGAGCTCTCCGAGGAAACCGGACTCTGCGCCCACGACCCCGCCGATCCAGGCGCCGGCAACGGAGCACACCTCGAGCAGCTCGCCACCTACGGAGATCCCCACCGGGACCCCCGGATGCGGGTGGTCAGCGTGGCCCACCTGGTGCTGGCCCCGGACCTCCCGGCCCCCCGGGCCGGCGGCGACGCCAACAGTGCGCGCTGGGCCCCGGTCGGCGAACTCCTCGCCCCCGAGGGCGAGACCTCCGCGGCCCTCGCCTTCGACCACGCCACGATCCTCGCGGACGGCGTCGAGCGGGCCCGCTCGAAGATTGAATACTCCTCGCTCGCCACCGCCTTCTGCCCGCCCGAGTTCACCGTCGGCGAGCTGCGGCGGGTCTACGAGGCGGTGTGGGGCGTGGCCCTCGATCCGCGGAACTTCCACCGCAAGGTGACCGGGACCCCCGGGTTCCTGGTGCCGGCCGGGGGTACGACCACCCGTCAGGGCGGGCGCCCCGCCCAGTTGTTCCGGGCCGGCGGGGCGACCCTCCTCAATCCGCCGATGCTGCGCCCGGAAGTCTGACGGTCCGACACCAAGCCGGAGCCGTTGCGCCGAAAATCGGACATATCGCGTTATCTTGATGGCGGTACTCACTCTGCCGCCGAGCGGTCTCACCTCCCGCGAGAGAAGCGATGCTCCAGGCCATCGGACTCACCAGTGCACCCCGCCGCGACGACCCGCCCGCCGTGGACGACCTCACCTTCGAGGCCCGTCCCGGGCGGGTGACCGCCCTGCTCGGCGAGCCCGGGTCGGGCAAGACCACCGCCCTCCGGCTCATGCTCGAACTCCAACCGGGACGCGGCGTCACCTACTTCCGCGGCCGCCCCCTCCACCGCATCCCGCACCCGGGGCGCGAAGTGGGCGTCCTCCTCGGTGACGTCCCGGGGCACCCCTCCCGGACCGTCCGCAACCAGCTGCGGATGCTGTGCGCCGCCGCCGGGGTGCCCGCCTCCCGGGCGGACGCCATGCTCGAGGTCGTCGGCATCGCGGGCCTGCGCGACCAGCGGCTCGGCTCGCTCTCGCTCGGCATGGACCGCCGGGTCGGACTCGCCGCGGCGCTGCTCGCCGACCCGTGCACCCTGCTGCTCGACGAGCCGGCCGCGGGGCTCTCGCCCCGCGAACAGAACTGGATGCACGGACTGTTGCGCAGCCATGCCGCCCTCGGCGGTGCGGTGCTGTTCACCACCGACGACCCCAAGGAGGCCGCCCGCGCCGCCGACCGGGTCGTCAGCATCCAGGCCGGCCGGCTCGTGGCCGACCAGGACGCCTCCGAGTTCGCCCGGACCCGGCTGCGCCCGCGGGTCGCCGTGCGCACCCCGCACGCCGCCCGGCTGGCCGACGTACTGGGCCGCGAGGCGCGAGCCGACCGCCGGCCGGTGGAGATCGTCGAGGAGAGCGGCAGCCGGCTGTCCGTCTACGGCAGCAGCTGCGCGGAGATCGGCGAAGCCGCCTTCCGGCACGGCGTGCTGGTCCACCAGCTCGCCGACGAGACCGGAGACACCGGAGCCCCCGCCGCTCCGGCCCCGGCCGGAGCGGAGGCCGGCCCCGAGACGGCCGACCGGCCCGCGCGCGCCCGGTCCGGGCGGCCCCCGTCGGCCGTGCGCCGGGTCGGCGGCCCGCTGCGGCCGCTGCGCTACGAGCTGCGCCGCGTCTTCGGCACCGCCACCCCCGTGCTCACGGCGGCGACCGTGGTCGCGGTCTCCGTGGTCACCGCGCTGTTCCTGGCCCGGGCCGGGCACACCCCGCAGCACCGGCTGCTCGCCGCCTGGCCGGCCTTGCTGCCGCTGCCACCGGCCGCACTCGGTGCCGGCCTGCTCGGCGCGCTCGCCTTCGGCGAGGAGTACCGCTATCCCGCGCTCGCCGCCGACCGCGGCACCGTCCCGCGCCGGATGGGGCTGCTCCTCGCCAAGCTCGGGGTCTGCGCCGGCCTCGCGCTGCTGCTGGGCGCCCTCGCGGTCACCGCCGACGCGGCCGCCCTCAAATTCGTGTTCGACCACGGCCCGCTGCGGGCCCCGGCGCAGTGGATCTCCCCGGCGGCGAGCTGGGCGGGGCTGCTGATCGGCTGCGCCTGGGCCGGAGTCCTCGCCTCGGGGGTGTTCCGGTCGGCCTCCGCCGGGATGGCCGCCGTACTCGCCGTACCGGTGCTGGTCGTACCGCTCGTACGCAAGGCCCTGGACGGGCCGTCCGCCTACCCGGCTTCCGGACTCGCGTCCCGGCTGCGCGGTCTGACCTTCGCGCAGTGGCCGCCGGAGGCGGACCGGCTGGTCCTCGGGGCCCTGCGGGTCATGACCCAACCCGTCGGAACCGCGTTGGTGTTGTCCCTGACGGTCCTGCTGTGCGCCTACGGATTCACCGGTCTGCGCGGCCGCGTCCGGTGGTGATCGATTCCTTACGATAAGGCGTCAATTGCGCAGGTGGCACTGATCACCCTTTCGTGTGCTTTTCACCAAAGACCTCAAGGGTCCTCCGGGCGCGGCCGACAAAGGATTCGTGAGTACCCTTGCGCACACCATGATGACCGCCGCCCGCCACGCCGACACCGGCCTCGCCGGCCCGGGCGAACTCGATCGCTACCCGTACGCGGAGGCCCCCGGCACCGACCGCGTCGGCGCGCCCCACTGGGACGGAGCCGACGTCGAGTTGAGCCGGGTCGGCCGACGCGCGGCAGGCAGCCGCGGCCGAGGCCTGCACGGCCAACTCGTCCAGCAGCTCGGCCAGATGATCGTTTCCGGCGACCTCGGCGCCGACCGCCCGCTGGTGCCCGAGGAGATCGGCCAGCGCTTCGAGGTCTCCCGCACGGTCGTCCGCGAATCGCTCCGGGTCCTGGAGGCCAAGGGCCTCGTCAGCGCCCGCCCGAACGTCGGCACCCGGGTCCGTCCGGTCGCGGACTGGAACCTCCTGGATCCCGACATCATCGAGTGGCGGGCCTTCGGCCCGCAGCGCGACGACCAGCGCCGCGAGCTCAACGAGCTCCGCTGGACCATCGAGCCGCTGGCCGCCCGGCTCGCCGCCGGCCACGGCCGCCAGGACATCCAGCAGCGGATGGCCGACATGGTCGAGATCATGGGCCACGCCCTCGGCCAGGGCGACGCGATCACGTTCTCGCGCGCCGACAACGAGTTCCACGCCCTGCTCATCCAGGTCGCCGGCAACCGCATGCTGGAGCACCTCTCCGGCATCGTCTCCGCCGCCCTCCAGGTCTCCGGCAGCCCGGTCACCGCCTGCGACCGGCCCGGCGAGACCTGCGTGGCGCACCACGCCCGCATCGTCGAGGCCCTCGCCGCCGGGGACGCCACCGGAGCCGAGAACGCGATGCGCCAGCTGCTGACGGTTCATCCGGAGGTCGAGCGCGTGGTCCCCGCACCGCGCGAGCACTGACCTGCAGGTGCGCGCGGGGGTGCTGGGATGCGGGAAAAACCGCCTGTCGCCGGGCCGGGAGGGCCCGGCGACAGGACCGTCGGGACGCTTGCCGAGCGAGCGGTGTGATTCGGGCCACGAAGATTGGGCGTAACGCTCCGCGAGGTTGCGCGATGACCTAAGAGGTGATGGCCGACGGAGGGAATACAGCAGCCGTACCGGGTGCTGTGCAGCTCCCCGGCCCCTGCCCGCGCCGCCGGCCCATCCCTGTCGGTGGTCGTCGGCTCCGGTCCAGCACCAGACCGGGGTCGGAAGCCGTTTCCATCGTTCCGAGAGGTTGTTCGTGTCGGCCAGCACATCCCGTACGCTCCCGCCGGAGATCGCCGAGTCCGATTCTGTGATGGCGCTCATCGAGCGGGGCAAGGCCGAGGGGCAGATCGCCGGCGATGACGTGCGTCGGGCCTTCGAGGCTGACCAGATTCCTCAATCCCAGTGGAAGAATGTTCTGCGCAGCCTCAACCAGATCCTCGAGGAAGAGGGTGTGACGCTGATGGTCAGTGCCGCGGAGTCACCCAAGCGCAGCCGCAAGAGCGTCGCAGCGAAGGCCCCTGCCAAGCGGACGGCCACCAAGACCGTCGCGGCCCGGACGACGGCGGCCGCCGCCTCGGAGGCACGCCCGGCGGAACCGGACGCCGCCGCAGACGCGCTCGCGGAAGAGACCGGAACCGAGACCGCGCCCGCCAAGAAGGCAGCGGCCAAGAAGACGGCGGCCAAGAAGGCCGCGCCCGCCAAGAAGACCGCCGTGAAGAAGACCGCGGCGAAGAAGACGGCGGCCTCGAAGACCACCGACGAGCCCGGCGACGAGGAAACCCCCGACGAGGTGCCCGGCGCGGTCAAGGCGGGCGAGGGCGAAGAGGAAGAAACCGGCGAGACCAAGGGCTTCGTGCTCTCCGACGACGACGAGGACGACGCCCCGGCCCAGCAGGTGGCGGTTGCCGGTGCCACCGCCGACCCGGTCAAGGACTACCTCAAGCAGATCGGCAAGGTCCCCCTCCTCAACGCCGAGCAGGAGGTCGAGCTGGCCAAGCGGATCGAGGCGGGCCTGTTCGCCGAGGACAAGCTGGCCAACTCCGACAAGCTGGCCCCCAAGCTCAAGCGCGAGCTCGAGATCATCGCCGAGGACGGCCGCCGGGCCAAGAACCACCTGCTGGAGGCCAACCTCCGCCTGGTGGTCTCCCTGGCGAAGCGCTACACCGGCCGCGGCATGCTGTTCCTGGACCTGATCCAGGAGGGCAACCTGGGTCTGATCCGCGCCGTCGAGAAGTTCGACTACACCAAGGGTTACAAGTTCTCGACCTATGCGACCTGGTGGATCCGGCAGGCGATCACGCGCGCCATGGCCGACCAGGCCCGCACCATCCGCATCCCGGTGCACATGGTCGAAGTGATCAACAAGCTGGCCCGGGTGCAGCGCCAGATGCTCCAGGACCTGGGCCGCGAGCCCACCCCGGAGGAGCTGGCCAAGGAACTCGACATGACCCCGGAGAAGGTCATCGAGGTCCAGAAGTACGGCCGCGAGCCGATCTCCCTGCACACCCCGCTGGGCGAGGACGGCGACAGCGAGTTCGGCGACCTCATCGAGGACTCCGAGGCGGTCGTCCCGGCCGACGCCGTCTCCTTCACGCTCCTGCAGGAACAGCTGCACTCGGTGCTGGACACCCTCAGCGAGCGCGAGGCCGGCGTGGTCTCCATGCGCTTCGGGCTCACCGACGGCCAGCCCAAGACCCTGGACGAGATCGGAAAGGTCTACGGGGTCACCCGGGAGCGGATCCGCCAGATCGAGTCCAAGACCATGTCGAAGCTGCGCCACCCGTCCCGGTCCCAGGTGCTGCGCGACTACCTCGACTAGCAGTCGGCGGACCGGCCGCGCGGGAGCGGCGGGAGAGCGTACGCGGGTGGCCGCGCGGGTGCGCGCGGCCACCGGGCATCCCACTCTGAGTGGAGTCATACACACTCGGAGTCAGGAGGCCCAATGCGTCGTCCCCTCGCCCGTGTCCTGGCGGGCGCAATGACCCTGGCAGCAGCAGCGGCCGTCATACCCCTTGCCCAAGCGCGGCAGGCCCCCGCGGACGGCGTGGTGATCGGTGGAAAACCGGTCAAGGCCGCCGACAGCCCGTGGGTGGTGGCACTCTCCAGCCGTGACCGGTTCGGGGGTACGCGGGCGGGCCAGTTCTGCGGGGGTGTGATCGTCGCCCCGACCAAGGTGCTGACCGCGGCGCACTGCCTCGGCCGCCAGGTGCTCGGCGGCCCGGTCGAATCCGTACGCGACCTGCGCGTGATCATCGGCCGCACCGAGTTGCTGGCGGAGGACGGCCGGGAGATCGCGGTGCGCGGGTCCCGGGTGAATCCGGAGTACGACCCGGTGACCAACGCCGGGGATCTCGCCGTACTGGAACTCGGTGAAGCCGTACCGGCACGCTACGTGGTCCCGATGGCCGGGCCGGGGGATCCGGCCTACACAGCCGGCACCGAGGCGCTCGTATACGGCTGGGGCGATACCAGCGGGTTCGGCGACTACGCCTACGGGCTGCGTGCCGCCGGGGTGACGGTGCTGTCGGACGAGGTCTGCCGGGAAGCGTATCCGGGGGACGCGGACGGGCGGTACCTGCCGGAGGCCATGGTGTGCGCCGGCGCCGACAAGGGCGGCAAGGACGCCTGCCAGGGGGACAGCGGCGGGCCGCTGGTGGCCGGGGGCCGGCTCATCGGACTGGTGTCCTGGGGACGCGGCTGCGGGCGGGCGGACAGCCCGGGCGTCTATACGAAAATCGCCCCGCTCACCGGCCTGGCGGCGGACTGAGCCTGCCGCGGCCGGGGAAACCCGGCCGGAGCGGGCCGGGACGGAACGAGGACGGGCGGTACCCCTGGGTCACAGGGGTACCGCCCGTCGACCGGCCTGGCCGGTCCTGGCTCGTCGGGATGCGAGTGTCAGCGGTCCTCGGTGTCGGCGGCGCTGGCCGGAGCGGCCGTGAGCCGCTCAGTCTCATCCTGTATTTCCGCGGCGATCTTCTTGAGTTCCGGCTCGAACTTGCGTCCGTGGTGGGCGCAGAAGAGCAGTTCACCGCCGCTCATCAGGACGACGCGCAGATATGCCTGGGCGCCGCAACGGTCGCATCGGTCAGCGGCCGTCAGCGGGGTCGCGGGGGTCAGAACAGTAGTCACGTCGCCTCTTCTCTAGCTCGACGAGCTGTCGTACCAGGGTCAACATCCAACCAGGCCGAAAACGTTCCCGCTCGCGGCTTTTCCTCGAAACTTCCTTCCGAAGCTGGCCGGCTGCTGCCGGTTGGCGGCGAAGGAGCCGTATTGCGTTGCTTTACGGTTTCGCGTTGCTTGTCAGTGCGTGTAGCAGGTTCGATCCTCCCCGGCGTGAGTGCCGGTTGTGCATGAGGACGTGCCCGAACCCTAAATGGTTCATGCGCGGAAGGGAACGTGATGTTTGCTTCACTCCAACGAGGGATCGAACACCCGTGCGTATCTGCATTAGGCTGATGAAGGACGAGGGTGGCGTTGCATCGGCTCTACCAGGCCTCGGTACCCTCTGACGGGCAACCGAGCCACCCCTGCGCCCAACCGGGCCAGAAGAGAAATTCAGCGAGGAGCGAACTGCGTGACCGCCGACACGTCCGTGCCTTCCAGCGCGCTGCTGACCGGAGCAGACCGGGACGGCTCCAACTACACCGCGCGGCACCTGCTCGTCCTCGAAGGTCTTGAGGCCGTCCGCAAGCGCCCCGGCATGTATATCGGCTCCACCGACAGCCGTGGTCTCATGCACTGCCTCTGGGAGATCATCGACAATTCCGTCGACGAGGCCCTGGGCGGGTACTGCGACCACATCGAGGTCATCCTGCACGACGACGGCTCGGTCGAGGTCCGTGACAACGGCCGCGGCATTCCGGTCGACGTGGAGCCCAAGACCGGCCTGTCCGGCATCGAGGTCGTCATGACCAAGCTGCACGCCGGCGGCAAGTTCGGCGGCGGGTCGTACGCGGCCTCCGGCGGCCTGCACGGCGTCGGCGCCTCCGTGGTGAACGCGCTCTCCGCCCGACTCGACGTCGAGGTCGACCGGAACAGCGCCACCCACTCGATCAGCTTCCGCCGCGGCGTCCCCGGCATCTTCACCGAGCAGGGCCCCGACAGCCCCTTCGATCCGGCCAACGGACTGCACAAGGGCAAGCGGGTCCCCAAGGGCCGCACCGGCACCCGGGTGCGGTACTGGGCGGACCGGCAGATCTTCCTCAAGGACGCCCGGCTCTCGCTGGAGAACCTCTACCAGCGCGCCCGGCAGACCGCCTTCCTCGTCCCCGGCCTGAGCATCCTGGTCCGTGACGAGCGCGGCATCGACGGGGCCGGCAAGACCGAGGAGCTCTTCCGCTTCGACGGGGGCATCAGCGAGTTCTGCGAGTACCTGGCTCAGGACAAGGCCGTCTGCGACGTGCTGCGGCTGACCGGCCAGGGCACCTTCAAGGAGACCGTCCCGGTCCTCGACGAGCGCGGCCACATGACCCCCACCGAGGTCACCCGCGAGCTCGGCGTGGACATCGCCCTGCGCTGGGGCACCGGGTACGACGCCCAGCTGAAGTCCTTCGTGAACATCATCGCCACCCCCAAGGGCGGCACCCACGTGTCCGGATTCGAGCGCTCGGTCACCAAGACGGTGAACGAGGTGCTCCGCTCCGCGAAGCTGCTCCGGGTCGCCGAGGACGACGTGGTCAAGGACGACGCGATGGAGGGCCTGACGGCGGTGGTGACCGTCCGGCTGGCCGAACCGCAGTTCGAAGGTCAGACCAAGGAGGTGCTCGGCACCTCGGCGGCCACCAGGATCGTCGCGGCCGTGGTCGCCAAGGAGCTCAAGGCCTTCCTGACCTCCACCAAGCGGGACGACAAGCAGCAGGCCCGCGCCGTCATGGAGAAGATCGTCGCGGCCGCCCGCACCCGGATCGCGGCCCGCCAGCACAAGGAGGCCCAGCGCCGGAAGACCGCGCTGGAGTCCTCCTCCCTGCCCGCCAAGCTCGCCGACTGCCGCAGCGACGACGTGGAGCGGAGCGAGCTCTTCATCGTCGAGGGCGACTCCGCCCTCGGCACCGCCAAGCTCGCCCGGAACTCGGAATTCCAGGCGCTGCTGCCGATTCGCGGCAAGATCCTCAACGTCCAGAAGTCCTCCGTTTCGGACATGCTCAAGAACGCCGAATGCGGAGCGATCATCCAGGTCATAGGAGCCGGCTCGGGCCGGACCTTCGACATCGACGCGGCGCGGTACGGGAAGATCGTCCTGCTGGTCGACGCCGACGTCGACGGCGCCCACATCCGCTGCCTGCTGCTGACCCTCTTCCAGCGCTACATGCGTCCGATGGTCGAGGCCGGCCGGGTGTTCGCCGCCGTACCGCCGCTGCACCGGATCGAGCTGGTCCAGCCCAAGAAGGGCCAGGACAAGTACGTGTACACGTACTCGGACAACGAGCTGCGGCAGACCCTGCTCGAGTACCAGCGCAAGGGCATCCGCTACAAGGACTCGATCCAGCGCTACAAGGGTCTCGGCGAGATGGACGCGGACCAGCTGGCGGAGACCACCATGGACCCCCGCTTCCGGACCCTGCGCCGGATCAACATCGGCGATCTGGACTCCGCGGAGCAGGTGTTCGACCTGCTCATGGGCAACGAGGTGGCGCCCCGCAAGGAGTTCATCACCGGTTCCGCGGCCACCCTGGACCGCTCGCGCATCGACGCCTGACCGGCGGCACCCGGTGACGTCTGCCGGTGTGCTTCACCCCATCACCTGATGGGGTGAAGCACACCGGTACACCAGTCCGGAAACCGTCCCTCCGCACATCCTTGGGGACACGCGGCCACTGCGGCTGCGGACAAGGAGAGTTCGGTGGACAAGCACGATGGTCGCGAAGCCGGAACGATCCGGCTCGACGACCCCTGGTACGACGCGCTCGCCGCCGGCTGGGGCGAAGGCGGGGGCAGCGCGGCCGAAAGCGAACGGTCCGAGGCCGACCCGGCCTGCCCGGGCCGGGCTCCCGACGCGGCCGCGATCTATCTGGAAGTGCAGCGCAGCGCCGCCTTCCAGGAAGTGCGCCGCCGCTACCGCCGCTTCGTCGTCCCCGCGACCCTGGCCTTCCTGCTCTGGTACCTCGCCTACGTGGTCACCGCCACCGTAGCCCCCGGCCTGATGGCCCGCCCCGTGCTGGGGGCCGTCAACGTGGCGCTGCTGGCCGGTATCGCCCAGTTCCTCAGCACCTTCCTGCTGACCTGGGCCTACGCCCGGCACGCCCGGCTGCGCCGGGACCGGGCGGCGCTGGAGCTGCGCTGGACGGTCTTCGACCAGGAACGCACCCGGGGGGCCGGCCGGTGACCACCGAACACCAGACGCTCGCCCTCGTCCTGTTCAGCGCCTTCATCGCGGTCACCCTCGGCATCACCACCTGGGTCAGCCGCAACCGGCACGGTTCGGCCGAGGAGTTCTACGCCGGCGGAAGGCTGTTCTCCCCACTGGAGAACGGTTTCGCCATCGCGGGCGACTACATGTCCGCCGCCTCCTTCCTCGGCATCTCCGGCCTGATCGCCCTCTTCGGCTACGACGGCATGCTCTACTCGGTCGGATTCCTCGTCGCCTGGCTGGTGGTGCTCTTCCTGGTCGCCGAACTGGTCCGCAACTGCGGCCGGTTCACCCTCGCCGACGTGGTCGCGGCGCGGATGAGCGAGCGCCCGGTGCGGATCGCCGCCGGAACCTCCTCGGTCACCGTCTCCGTGCTCTACCTGGTCGCCCAGATGGTCGGCGCGGGCAGTCTGGTCGGCCTGCTGCTGGGCAGCAGCAGTACCGCAGCCCGGACCTGGACCGTGATCGGAGTCGGGGCGCTGATGGTGATCTACGTGTCCTTCGGCGGGATGCGGGCCACCACCTGGATCCAGATCGTCAAGGCCGTCCTGCTGATGGGCGGCGCGATCACGCTCACCGCACTGGTCCTGATCCGCTTCCACGGCGACTTCAACCAGCTGCTGACCAGCGCCGCCGAACGCAGCGGCCACGGCTCCGACTTCCTCGGCCCCGGCCTCCGCTACGGCGGCGACTGGACTTCGCGCTTCGACTTCATCAGCCTCGGTCTCGCGCTGGTGCTCGGCACCGCCGGCCTGCCGCACATCCTGTCCCGCTTCTACACCGTGCCGACGGCGCGGGCGGCCCGCCGCTCGGTGGTGTGGGCCATCGCGCTCATCGGCGGCTTCTACCTGATGACCATCGTGCTGGGCTTCGGGGCGGCCGCGCTGGTGGGGCCGGAGGCCGTACGAGCCTCCAACGCCTCGGGGAACACCGCGGTCCCACTGCTCGCGGCCTTCCTCGGCGGCGGTGCGGGCAGCACCGGGGGTGCGGTGCTGTTCGCGATCGTGGCCGCAATCGCGTTCGCCACGATCCTGGCGGTGGTCGCCGGGATCACCCTGGCCTCCTCGGCCTCGGTGGCCCACGACCTGTACGCCTCCTTCCGGCGCAAGCACGCCAGGCAGCGCAGTGAGGTGGCGGTGGCCCGGGTGGCGGCCGTGGGCATCGGTGCGGTGGCGATCGCGCTGGGGTTGCTCGCCCAGGACCTCAATGTGGCCTTCCTGGTGGGTCTGGCCTTCGCGGTGGCCGCCTCGGCCAACCTTCCGGTGCTGCTGTACTCGCTGTTCTGGCGCGGGTTCACCACCCGGGGCGCCGTCTGGTCGGTGTACGGCGGACTGGTTCCGGCCGTCCTGCTGGTGGTGTTTTCGCCGGTGGTCTCCGGCAGCCCGGACGCGCTGTTCCCCGGCGTGGACTTCCACCTCTTCCCGTTGCAGAACCCGGGGATCGTGTCGATCCCGCTCGGGTTCCTGGCCGGTTGGCTGGGCACCGTCACCTCGGGGGAGCTGCCGGACGCAGCGAAGCACGCCGAGACGGAGGTCCGCTCGCTGACGGGGGCCGGGGCGGTCTGACCCTGCGGCGGCGCGGGCGCCCGAGGACGGCGCGGGCGTGCGGTTTCAGGGGGCCGGTGGCTCCGGCTCGGCGCCGGCCGCCGGGACCCAGGTGTAGCGGTGTTCCGGACGGCCCGTCTCCCCGTAGCGCAGGCTGAGCCGGACCCGGCCGCCGCGCTCCAGGAGCTTCAGGTACCGCTGGGCGGTCTGCCGGCTGATGCCGCCGCGGTCGGCGATCTGCTGGGTGGAGAGCGGGCCGTCGGCCGCGCGCAGCACCTGCCGGACCAGGTCGGCGGTGGTGGGGGAGTGGCCCTTGGGCAGTTCCACCGGGGCGGTTGCGCTGGCAAGAGCGCCGAAGATCCGGTCCACTTCGGCCTGTTCGGCCTCGCCCCCCAGGTCGAGGGTGCGGCGGAGGGCGCCGTACGCCTCCAGCTTGGCGCGCAGGCCCGTGAAGGTGAACGGCTTCACCAGGTACTGAAGGGCGCCGAGCCGCATGGCCGACTGGACGGTGGCCAGGTCCCGGGCAGCCGTCACCATGATCACGTCGGTGTGCCTGCCGAGTTGACGGAGCCGGCGGACCAGGTCGAGGCCGTTCTCGTCGGGGAGGTAGTGGTCGAGCAGGACCAGGTCCACCGGGTGGGTGCGGAGGAACTCCATTGCCTCGGCGGCGGAATGGGCCTGGGCGACGACGGTGAAGCCGGGAACCTTCGCCACGTACGCCGCGTTGATCCTGGCAACACGCATGTCGTCGTCGACGACCAATACGTGGATCACCCCGCCGGACGGCTGGTGCACCGGTCCCTGCATCGGCTCGTTCACCGCAGGGCCTCCGGAAGTACGACGGAGAACTCCGCCCCTCCGTCCGCTGCTTCGCCGGCTCGGGCGCTGCCTCCCTGCCGCTCCGCCAGGCGGCGGACCAGCGCGAGCCCCAGCCCGCGCTCGCGATGAGCCCTGGGCTGCTTGGTGGACCAGCCCTCGGTGAAGATCTCCTCGCGGCGGGTGGCGGGGACTCCGGGGCCGCTGTCGCGCACCCGCAGCACGGCGGTGTGCCCCTCGGCGTGCAGTTCCACCTCGACGCGGGCGTCGGCCGAGCCCGCGGAGGCGTCGAGCGCGTTGTCCACGAGGTTGCCGAGGATCGTGACCAGGCCGCCGGGGTCCACCAGTCGGTCGGGCAGGAGGGTGGAGGGGGCCAGCCGGAGCGATACGCCGCGCTCGGCGGCCACCGTGGCCTTGCCGACGAGCAGGGCGGCGAGGAGCGGGTCGTGCACCTTCTCGGTGATCTGTTCCGCGGTGGTGCGGTGCACGCCCACGACCTCGGTGACGAAATCCACCGCCTCCTCGTGCAGGCCGAGCTCCATCAGGCCGAGGAGGGTGTGCAGCCGGTTGGCGTGTTCGTGGTCCTGGGCCCGGAGGGCGTCGATGAGGCCCCGGGTGGAGTCGAGCTCGCGGCCCAGGCGCTCCAGCTCGGTGCGGTCGCGCAGGGTGGCGACGGCGCCGCCGTCCTCGGTGGGCATCCGGTTCGCGACCAGGACCCGTGGGCCCTGGACGGTGAGCAGGTCGCGGCCGGAGACCCGGCCGGTGAGGACGTCGGTGGTGCGTCCGGCGCCCAGGACCTCGTCCAGCGGGCGGCCGGTGAGGGTGGCAGCGTCGCCGGTGGCGACGCCGAGCAGCCGGGCGGCCTCGTCGTTGACGAGCCGGATGCGGCCGTGGCGGTCGAGGGCGACGACGCCCTCGCGGATGGAGTGCAGCATCGCCTCGCGCTCGGCGAGCAGGCCCGCGATATCGGAGAAGGCCAGGTCGCGGGTCTGGCGCTGGATCCTGCGCGAAATCAGAAAGGCGGCGAGTGCGCCGACGGCGAGGGCCCCGCCGGCGTAGGCGAGCAGGCCGGGGATGGCGCCGAGCAGCCGGTCGCGGACGCTGTCGTACTCGATGCCGACGGAGACGGCGCCGACGAGCTCGCCGTCGGCGGCGAGCAGTGGGACCTTGCCGCGGGCGGAGCGGCCCAGGGTGCCCTCGTCGATCTCCATCACCTCGTGTCCGGCCAGTACGTCCCGGGGGTCGGTGGAGACCGGCAGGCCGATGCGCTCGGGGCTGGGGTGGGAGCGGCGGAGGCCGTTCCGGTCGAGGACGACCACGTATTCGGCCCCGGTGGCGCGGCGGACGCGCTCGGCGGCGGCCTGCACTGGGCTGTCCTCGGTGGCGGGGGTGGTCAGCAGGGCGGCTGGGATGGCCGGGTCGGCGGCCGTGCTCTGGGCGATGGCGAGGGCCCGCCGCATCGCCTGGTCGTCGAGCTGGGAGCCGAGCGGGGCCAGGAACAGCCCGGTGGCCAGCACTGCGACCCCGGCGGCGATGGCCAGCTGGGTCAGCAGGATCTGGGAGACCGCCCGCCGGGGGAGTCGGAAGGCGCGCCGGGTGCTCATGACCAGCAACCGTAGAACGACCTCGGCCCTGAGGGAATCCGCGGCGGAATCTGAGCTTCCGGCATTCAGTGTTCCCTGGCCCTGTTGCCTGCCGGCCTCGGCCGCCCCCGGCCGGACCCGGCCGGGGCCGCCCCCGGCCGTCACGGCATCGGCTGCGGCGGGCGGGGGCCCGTGTACTGCCCGCTGGGGCGCATGCGCAGCGGCCGCTCCCCGTACTCCTCCAAGGCGTGCGCGATCCAGCCCGCCGTACGGGCCACCGCGAACACCGTCTCGCCGGCCTCCGCCGGCATCCCGCAGGACACCGTCAGCACGGCCAGCGCCAGGTCGACATTGGCGTGCAGCCCGCGGCCCTGGCGGGCCGTCACCGCGACCACGTCCCGTGCCGCGGCCAGCGCCGGAGCGGCCGCCTCCAGCTCTGCCAGCCGGGCGAACAGCGCCGTGGCGCGCGGGTCCTCACCCGCGTACAGCCGGTGCCCCAGGCCCGGCACCCGGCGGCCCGCGCGCAGATGATCCGCTACCACCGGCGCTGCCCCGCCCTGCTCCAGCACCTCCTGCAGCATGCGGTGGGCCAGCCGCCCGGCCGCGCCGTGCAGCGGCCCTTCGAGCGCGCCGAGCCCGGCCGAGACGGCTGCGTACGGGTGGGCGCGGGCCGAGGCGGCGACCCGTACGGCGAGGGTGGAGGCGGCCAGGTCGTGGTCGACCAGCAGGCCGAGTGCGAGGTCGAGTACGGCGACCGCGGCGGGGTCGGCGGGGCGGGCCGTCAGTCGCGGCCACAACTGCCCGGCCAGCGGGCCCGCGCCGCCGCCGGTGTCCCCGCCGCCGGTGTCGGGGCCGCCGCCGGTGTCCCCGCCGCCGGTGTCCGGCCCGTCGCCGGTGGCCGGGCCGTCGACCGACCCGCCGTCGCCCTCCGGTCTGCCGCCGGTGCCCGGCCCGTGCACCGGCGGCAGCGCGCCCACCAGCGTCGGGATCAGGGACCGCGCCGAGCCCAGTACGGCCTCCTCCGACAGGTCGTAGCGCAGGGGATCCGCCACCGCCGCGGCGGCCGCAGCCACCCGCAGCCGGTCCACCGGGCCGCTGTGCTCCGGCAGTGCGGCCACCGCCCGCCGGGCGGCGGCCAGCAGCTCCGGCGGCGCGGTGAAACGCGCCCCGTGCGGCAGCCGCCCGGTCCAGAGCCACTCGGCGACCTCCTCGTACGCGTACCGTCCGGCCAGCTCGACGGCATCCACGCCGCGGAACCAGTACCGGTCGGGCTCGATGAGCGTCAGCGCGGTGCGTACGGAGAGCTCCCCGGACGGGGCGGCCGCCTCCCGGCGGTTGCGCCGGGCCAGGGCGGCGACCTCGGCGGCATCGAAGGTGCTGCCCCGGCCCACCGGGTCGCGGCGGCTGCTCAGCTGTCCGCGGCTGACGTACGCGTACACCGTCGAGGGCTTGACGCCGAGCAGTTCGGCGGCCTCGCGGGTGGTGAGCCGGTCGTTCATGCACCCACCCTACATATATTGATTCAATCAATATTGACAGTGACTGAGTCATGGATGGATGGTCGGTGCATGAACACAACCGTCGAAGTGCCCCGCGGACTCGCGGGTGTCGTGGTCACCGAGACCGAGCTCGGCGACGTCCGAGGCCGCGAGGGCTTCTACCACTACCGCCAGTACTCCGCCGTCGACCTTGCGGCCCACCGCTCCTTCGAGGACGTCTGGCACCTGATGTTCCGCGGCACCCTGCCCGGCCCCGCCGAACGGGACGCGTTCGCCGCCGAACTGGCCCCGCTGCGCCGGCTGCCCGCGGACGTCGCCGACGCGCTGCCCGCCCTGGCCAGGGCCACCTCCCTCTCCGGCCCCCTCGCCGGCCTGCGCACCGCGCTCTCCCTGCTCGGCGCCTCGGCCGGCTTCCGCCCCGTCTACGACCTCGACCCCGCGCGCCGGGCCGCCGATGCGCTGGCGGCCTGCGCGGCCGTGCCGACCCTGCTCACCGCGCTGTACCGGCTCGGGCAGGGGCTCGACCCCGTGGCGCCGCGCGACGACCTGCCCTACGCCGCCAACTACCTCTACATGCTCAGCGGCGAGGAGCCCGACCCGGTCCGGGCCCGGGCCGTCGAGCGCTACCTGATCTCGACCGTCGACCACGGCTTCAACGCCTCCACCTTCACCGCCCGCGTCATCGCCTCCACCGGCGCCGATGTGGCCGCCTGCCTGACCGGTGCGGTCGGCGCGCTCTCCGGGCCGCTGCACGGCGGCGCGCCCAGCCGGGCGCTGGACACCCTCGACGCGATCGGCTCCGCCGACCGGATCGACCCGTGGATCCGGCAGCGGGTGCTGGCCGGAGAGCGGATCATGGGCTTCGGCCACCCGGTGTACCGGACCGAGGACCCCCGCTCCCGCATGCTCCGCGAGATCGCGCAGCAGCTCGGCGGGCCGCTGGTGGACTTCGCCGTGCAGGTCGAGGCGCAGGTCGAGGCGATCCTGGCCGAGCTCAAGCCGGGCCGCGAGCTACACACCAACGTCGAGTTCTACGCGGGCGTGGTCATGGAGCGGTGCGGGCTGCCCCGCGAGATGTTCACCCCGACCTTCTGCGCGGCGCGCGTGGTCGGCTGGAGCGCGAACGTCCTGGAGCAGGCAGCGGACACCAAGATCATCCGTCCTGCCGCCCGGTATGTCGGCCCCATCCCGCCCCAGCCCGTCCCGCCGGCGGCCTGACCGCTCCGGCAATCCGGCCGCCCCGGCGGCCTGACCGCTCCGGGGCCCTGACTGCGCCGGCGGCCTGACCGCTCCGGCTACCCGGCCGCCCCGGCGGTCTGGCTACGATCGGCCGGGTGAACAGCAGGCAGCCCATCCCCGTCGTCGTCCTCGCCGGATTCCTCGGATCCGGCAAGACCACCCTCCTCAACCACCTGCTCAAGAGCAGCCGGGGGACCCGGATCGGGGTGGTGGTCAACGACTTCGGCTCGATCGAGATCGACGCCATGAAGGTCGCGGGCCAGGTCGGGGACTCGATGGTGTCGCTCGGCAGCGGCTGCCTGTGCTGCGCGGTCGACGGCAGCGAGCTCGACGTCTACCTGGAGAAGCTCTCGCGTCCGGCACACCGGATCGACGTCATCGTCATCGAGGCGAGCGGACTGGCCGAGCCGCAGGAACTCATCAGGATGCTGATGGCCAGCGAGAACCCCGCCATCCGCTACGGCGGCATGGTCGAGGTCGTCGACGCGGCGGAGTTCGACGCGACGCGGCAGAAGCATCCGGAGACCGACCGCCACCTCGGCGTCGCCGACCTGGTCGTACTGAACAAGGCCGACCGGGTCGACGCCGCCGGGCTGGCCCGCATCCAGGGCGTGATCGCGGAGCTCGCACCGGGCATCCCGCTCGTCACGGCCGACCACGGCCGGATCGACCCCGAGCTGCTCTTCGACCGCAGGCCCTGGACACAGACCCGGGGCCAGCTGTCCTTCGAAGACCTCCTCGCCGAGGAGCAGGACGACCACACGGACCGTGCAGACGACGCGGACCACACCGGCCACGCCCACACCGGCCACGCCCACACCGCGTACGAGAGCACCGAGTTCGTCTCCGACCAGGCCCTCAGCCCGCGCCACCTCATCGACTTCCTCGACCGCCGCCCGGCCGGCCTCTACCGCATCAAAGGCTGGGTGTACTTCGGCGTCCCCGGCCACGAGGAGAAGTACGAACTTCACGCCGTCGGCCGCTTCCTCCGCTTCGCCCCCCAGCCCTGGGCCCGCACCGAACCCCGCCTCACCCAGCTGGTCCTGATCGGCTCCGGCACCGACGGCGCAGCCCTCACCACCGCCCTGCAGGCCTGCCGCGAACCCGCCCCGCAGCACACCGACCCCTCCGCCATGTGGGGCGTCCTGCGCTACTTGGCACGCGACCCGGAACCGGCCCCGCCGGCCGGCTAAGCGGCCTCGGGGACGCGCCCCACTTCCCCGAGGCCGCTTAGTCCGTGTCCGTCAGCGCCAGCACGGCGATCCGGGTGCGCCCCGGATCGAGGACCGCGAAACCGATGTCCGTGAAGTCGCCGCAGAACCAGTCGCCGTGGGCGGGCGGCGGGACGAAGCGCAGCCAGTGGTATGCGGCCGCGGCCCGTACGGCCTCGGTGTGCGGGACGCCGGGGTCGAGGTCCATCAGGGCGTACAGCCCCTGCCAGGCCCGCAGCCTCGCGTACGCGCCCATGTACCCCTGACCCCAGACCCCGCCCGTGAACGCACTGGTGAAGAGGTCGCCGAGGACGTCGTCGGCCGTGGTGAAGGCGGTGAGGACGGTCTCGGCGGTGAGACCGGCCAGGCAGTCGGCCGGCAGTTCGGCCAGCAGCGCCCCGTTGAAGTCGTCCGGGTCCAGCGGCCGGGGCAGCGTGTAGAAGGCGGCGTCCCACGCCCCGTGTTCGGCGTACGGCGCGCCCGCCGCCTCGATGCGGACCGGGTTGGGGACCGGCACGGCGGTTCGGCCGGCCCGCGCCCCCGCCCCGGTCGCCGGGACCTCCGGATAGGCGGCCCGGAGTTGGCCGGGGCTGAGCCGGCCGAGGATGGAGCCCGGGCTCACCACTCCCCGCTGCATCCCGTGCTCGAACCGCAGTGAGCCGAGCGGGAGACCGCCCAGGGGATGGCCGAGTTCGCGCAGCCGTTCCGCGTACGCGAAGTACGGCGCGTCCTGCTCCGGGTCGGTGAACCCCCAGCGCAGCGCCATCTCCTGGAGCAGGCAGGCCCGGAACTCGGTCCCCGGCTCGTCCGGGGCGGCGGGTGGCCGGTCGTAGTGCGGCTTGATGTGGAACCTCGTCGTCCGCTGGGCGGCGTGCCAGGCCAGCTGCCGGATCAGTATGCGGCGGCCGTCCGGTTCCTCCGGATCCTCCGGGGCGTCCGGCACCGTCAGGCGCTCGGCCAGCCGGAAGGTCCATGCGGTGGCCGGCGTGCTTTCCCGCCCGACCAGGTGGCGGGCCACCCGCAGCAGGTCGCCGTCGCTCAGCGCCGGATCGTCGGCCAGCCCGTACAGGCGGTCCGGTTCGGTGGTGGCCCAGATCCTGAGCTGTGAGTCGTCGAGGGGTGCCGGCATGGACGACACCGTACGCAGGGGCCCCCGTCCGCCCGGACGGGGACCCCTGCGCCGGTACGTCCTACAGCGGGCCCCCCGACACCACCGACACCGGGTGCGGCAGGGCCGTGCCCGAGCCGTCACGGCGGGGGTCCGGGGACGGGAGGTCCGCCGGGGTGCCGTTGGCGGTGGCGGCGCGGGCCGGGGCGTGGCCCGCCCAGGCCAGGGTCAGGACGTCCTCGCCCTTGAGGAAGCGCTGGCAGCGGACACCGCCGGTGGCCCGGCCCTTGCGCGGGTACTGGTCGAACGGGGTGAGCTTGGCGGTGGCCACCGAGTCGTCCAGGGTGCCGTGCGAGCCGGCCACGCTGAACACGTACGCCTCGGCGGCCGGGTCCACCGCCGAGAAGTGGATCACCTTGGCGTTCTCGGCGAGCTTGATGCCCGCCATACCGCCGGCCGGCCGGCCCTGCGGCCGGACCTGTCCGGCGGGGAAGCGCAGCAGCTGGGCGTCGTCGGTGATGAAGACCAGGTCCTCCTCGCCCGTGCGCAGCTCCACCGCGCCGACGATCCGGTCGCCGTCCTTGAGGGTGATGACCTCCAGCTCGTCCTTGTTCGCCGGATAGTCCGGCACCACCCGCTTCACCACGCCCTGCTCGGTGCCCAGCGCCAGGCCCTGCGAGTTGTCCTCGTCCAGCGAGGTCAGGCAGACCACCTTCTCGTCCGGCTCCAGCGCCGACAGGAACTCCGTGACCGGGGCGCCGCCCGCCAGGTTCGGCGCGGCCGCCGTGTCCGGGAGCTGCGGGAGGTCGATGACCGACAACCGCAGCAGCCGGCCGGCCGAGGTGACCGCGCCGACCTCGCCGCGGGCGGTCGACAGGACCTGCGAGACGATCAGGTCGTGCCGGGCCCGACGGCCGTCGGCCTCGGCCAGCGGCTCGGCCGTGACCGTACGGGCCAGCAGGCCGGTGGAGGACATCAGCACCCGGCACGGGTCGTCCGCCACCTCCAGCGGGACCGCCGCCACCGGCGCGCCCGCCGACTCCAGCAGCACCGTGCGCCGCGCGGTGCCGAACTTCTTCGCCACCGCCGCCAGTTCCGTGGAGACCAGCTTGCGCAGCTCGTTGTCGGACTCCAGGATGCCGGTCAGCTCGTCGATCTCGCCGGTGAGGCGGTCGCGCTCCGACTCCAGCTCCAGCCGGTCGAACTTGGTGAGCCGGCGCAGCGGGGTGTCCAGGATGTACTGGGTCTGGACCTCGCTCAGCGAGAAGCGCTCCATCAGGCGCTCCTTCGCCTGCGCCGAGTTCTCGCTCTCCCGGATCAGCGCGATGACCTCGTCGATGTCGAGCAGCGCCACCAGCAGGCCCTCGACCAGGTGCAGCCGGTCCCGCCGCTTGCCCCGGCGGAACTCGCTGCGCCGCCGCACGACCTCGAAGCGGTGGTCGAGGTAGACCTCCAGCAGCTCCTTCAGGCCCAGCGTCAGCGGCTGCCCGTCCACCAGCGCCACGTTGTTGATGCCGAAGGACTCCTCCATCGGCGTCAGCTTGTAGAGCTGCTCCAGCACGGCCTCCGGGTGGAAGCCGTTCTTGATCTCGATGACCAGCTGCAGGCCGTGCGTACGGTCGGTGAGGTCCTTGACGTCCGCGATGCCCTGCAGCTTCTTCGAGCCGACCAGGTCCTTGATCTTCGCGATGACCTTCTCGGGGCCCACCGTGAAGGGCAGTTCCGTGACGACCAGGCCCTTGCGGCGGGCGGTCACGTTCTCCACGGCCACCGTGGCGCGGATCCGGAACGTGCCCCGGCCGTTCTCGTAGGCGTCCTTGATGCCGGAGAGTCCGACGATCCGGCCGCCCGTGGGCAGGTCCGGACCCGGTACGAAGCGCATCAGCGCCTCCAGGTCGGCCTGCGGATGGCGGATCAGGTGCCGGGCCGCGGCGATGACCTCGCCCAGGTTGTGCGGGGGCATGTTGGTGGCCATGCCCACCGCGATTCCGGAAGCCCCGTTGACCAGAAGGTTCGGGTACGCCGCCGGCAGCGCGACCGGCTCCCGCTCCTGGCCGTCGTAGTTGGCGGTGAAGTCGACGGTGTCCTCGTCGATCGATTCCGTCATCAGTGACGTGGCGTCGGCCATCTTGCACTCGGTGTAACGCATGGCGGCCGGCGGGTCGTCATTGCCGAGGGAACCGAAGTTGCCGTGGCCGTCGACCAGCGGCAGCCGCATGGAGAAGGGCTGCGCCATGCGCACCAGGGCGTCGTAGATCGAGGCGTCGCCGTGCGGGTGCAGCTTGCCCATGACCTCGCCCACGACGCGGGCGCACTTGACATAGCCGCGGTCGGGCCGCAGGCCCATCTCGTTCATCTGGTACACGATCCGGCGGTGCACCGGCTTCATGCCGTCCCGGGCGTCCGGCAGGGCCCGGGAGTAGATCACCGAGTACGCGTACTCGAGGAAGGAGCCCTGCATTTCGTCGACGACGTCGATGTCGAGGATCTTCTCCTCGAAATCCTCCGGCGGCGGGGTCTTCGTGCTGCGGCGGGCCATCGCTGCGGCGCTCCTTAACCAAGTGATCGGGCAAGTGATCGGGCGGATCGGGCTGGGTCTGACGCGGACCATTGTGGCCCGACGCTCTGACAACGCCGACTCCGACCCAGGAGTGACCCGGGAACTTCTCCGGGGACCGACGCGCTTGCATACAGTGACAGGTCTGACAGAAATCTCTGCATCGCGATCGAAGGGACCACATGCCCATGGGTCACACGGCCACCGAGCAGACCGCCTCCGGCGGCCTGACAGCGACCGAGCACCGGCTGGCCAACGGCCTGCGCGTGGTGCTTTCCGAGGACCACCTCACCCCGGTCGCCGCTGTCTGCCTCTGGTACGACGTCGGCTCGCGCCACGAAGTCAAGGGGCGTACCGGCCTGGCTCACCTCTTCGAGCACCTGATGTTCCAGGGCTCCGCGAGCGTGCCGGGCAACGGGCACTTCGAGCTGGTCCAGGGCGCCGGCGGCTCCCTCAACGGCACCACAAGCTTCGAGCGCACCAACTACTTCGAGACGATGCCCGCCCACCAGGTGGAGCTCGCGCTGTGGCTGGAGGCGGACCGGATGGGCTCGCTGCTGGCCGCCCTGGACGACGAGTCCATGGAGAACCAGCGCGACGTCGTCAAGAACGAGCGCCGCCAGCGGTACGACAACGTCCCGTACGGCACTGCCTTCGAGCGGCTGACCGCCCTGGTCTACCCGGAGGGCCACCCGTACCACCACACGCCGATCGGCTCCATGGCCGACCTGGACGCCGCCTCCCTGGAGGACGCGCGTGCCTTCTTCCGTACGTACTACGCGCCCAACAACGCGGTGATCTCGGTGGTCGGCGACATCGACTCCCAGCAGACCCTCACCTGGATCGAGAAGTACTTCGGCAGCATCCCCGGCCACGACGGCAAGCAGCCGCCGCGCGACGGCACCCTGCCCGACACCATCGGCGAGGAGCTCCGCGAGGAGATCGTGGAGAAGGTCCCGGCGCGCGCCCTGATGGCGGCCTACCGGCTGCCGCACGACGGCACCCGCGAGTGCGACGCCGCCGACGTGGCCCTGACCATCCTGGGCGGCGGCGAGTCCTCCCGCCTGCACAACCGCCTGGTACGCCGCGACCAGACGGCCGTCGCGGCCGGCTTCGGCATGCTGCGGCTGGCCGGCGCGCCCTCCATGGGCTGGCTGGACGTGAAGACCTCCGGCGGCGTGGACGTGCCGGACATCGAGACCGCCGTGGACGAGGAGCTCGCCCGGTTCGCCGCCGAGGGCCCCACGGCCGAGGAGATGGAGCGCGCCCAGGCCCAGCTGGAGCGCGAATGGCTGGACCGGCTGGGCACGGTGGCCGGCCGCGCCGACGAACTGTGCCGCTTCGCGGTGCTGTTCGGCGACCCGCAGCTGGCGCTGACCGCCGTCGGGCGGGTGCTCGACATCACCGCCGAGGAGGTGCAGGCCGTGGCCGCCGCCCGACTGCGCCCCGACAACCGCGCGGTGCTGGTCTACGAGCCGCTGCCCGAGGACGCCGCGGAGCCCGGGACCGAGGAGGAGGTCGAGGCGGAGATCGACACCGACGCCCGGGCCGCCCGCGCCGAAGCCCGTGACGCCGGAACCGAATCCGCCGCCCAGAACGGCGAGAACGACGAGAGCAAGGGGGCGGAGCAGTGAGCGACACCGCAGCCGTCACGATGACCTTCCACCCGCAGCCGCAGGCCGGCGAGGCCCGCCCGTGGGCCTTCCCGGCCCCCGCGCGCAGCGCCCTGGACAACGGCCTGACCGTGCTCCGCTGCCACCGGCCCGGACAGCAGGTGGTGGCCGTCGAGATCATCCTCGAGGCCCCGCTGGACGCCGAGCCGGCCGGCCTCGACGGAGTGGCCACGATCATGGCCCGGGCGCTGTCCGAGGGCACCGACAAGCACTCGGCCGAGGAGTTCGCGGCTGCCCTGGAGCGCTGCGGCGCCACCCTCGACGCGCATGCCGACCACCCCGGCGTCCGGGTCTCCCTGGAGGTCCCCGCCTCCCGGCTACCCAAGGGCCTCGCCCTGCTCGCCGAGGCGCTGCGCGCCCCCGCGTTCGCCGATGCCGAGGTGGACCGGCTGGTCCGCAACCGGCTCGACGAGATCCCGCACGAGCTGGCCAACCCGCAGCGCCGGGCCGCCATGCAGCTGTCCAAGGAGCTCTTCCCGGCCGGCCTGCGAATGTCCCGGCCGCGCCAGGGCACCGCGGAGACCGTCGCCCGGATCGACTCCGCGGCCGTACGCGCCTTCTACGAGGCCCACGTACGCCCCTCCGCCGCCACCGCGGTGATCGTCGGCGACTACACCGGCACCGACCTGGACGCCGTCCTGGCGGACACCCTGGGCGCGTGGACCGGCGGCACCGCCCCCGCGCTCAAGGCGACCCCGGTGACCGCCGACGACACCGGCCGGGTCGTCATCGTGGACCGTCCCGACGCGGTCCAGACGCAGCTGCTGATCGGCCGGATCGGCCCGGACCGGCACGACCGCGTCTGGGCGGCCCAGGTGCTGGGCACGTACTGCCTGGGCGGCACCCTCACCTCCCGGCTGGACCGGGTGCTGCGCGAGGAGAAGGGCTACACCTACGGCGTGCGCGCCTTCGGCCAGGTGCTGCGCTCCACCGCCCCGACGGCCCCGGAGGGTGCCACCGGCGCGTGCATGCTCGCCATCAGCGGCTCGGTCGACACCCCCAACACCGGACCGGCGCTGGACGACCTGTGGAAGGTGCTCCGCACGCTGGCGGAGGGCGGCCTGACCGACGCCGAACGGGACGTGGCGGTACAGAACTTGGTGGGGGTCGCCCCGCTGAAGTTCGAGACGGCCGCGTCCGTCGCAGGCACCCTCGCCGACCAGGTCGAGCAGCAGCTTCCGGACGACTACCAGGCGCAGTTGTACGCGCGGCTGGCCGAAACCGGCACCGTGGAGGCGACTTCGGCGGTGGTCAGCGCCTTCCCGGCGGACCGTCTCGTCACGATCCTGGTGGGCGATGCGGCGCAGATCGAGGAGCCGGTGCGGGCGCTGGGCATCGGTGAAGTGACCGTGGTCGCCAACTGACCTCCGGGGACTGCAGGAACAGAGGACCTTGGTGGATTGCCCGCCAAGGTCCTCTTTGCGTGCCGTATGTCCGGTTAAGGGGAGTGCCTGCCTGTATGCCGTGTGGCGTACGCAACAAAAAGGCGTGTCTGTTTGGCGATTGACTGATGATCCGCCTAGCGTCGGTCCCGCTGTCCGTCAGCTGTAACTGCCGCACCCGCGGCACCGGACAGCGATCGCCGAGTCCCCGTCAGGCGCGAGCCTGGGGAGCCGGGGACCCACATCAGTCCCTGGGGTGAATCGGGCCGCCTCCGCCAGGAGGGGGACCGTAGGAGACCTTCCTGCTCCGAACCCGTCAGCTAACCCGGTAGGCGAGAGGGAAGGAAAGGACCAGCCTTTTCATGGGCACTCGTGCCGCCGGTAAGCACCGTGGTTCCAGCCGTCTGAGCAAGAAGACCGCCGGCATCGCCGGGATCGCCGCCCTTGCCACCACCGGTGTCATCGGCTCCTTCGCAGCTCCGGCCTTCGCCGCGGACAACGACAACGCGATCCAGGACACCGGCCTCAACGCCGTCGTGGTCGGCGACGACCTGGCCGGCGACATCGAGGCCCAGGCCGCGGCCCAGCAGCACGCCGCCGAGGCCGCCGCCGCCAAGGCGCAGGCCGAGGCCGAGGCGAAGCAGAAGGCCGCCGAGGCCAAGCGCATCGCCGAGGTCAAGGCGAAGGCCGAGCGCGAGGCCAAGGAGCGCGCCGCCCGCGAGGCCGAGCGCAAGCGCCTGAACACCTTCGTCTCCCCGCTCGCCGACTCGTACGTCTCCACCCAGTACAAGGCCGGCGGCGGCATGTGGTCCTCCGGCAGCCACACCGGCATCGACTTCCACGCGGCCTCCGGCACCGTGGTCCGCGCGGTGGGCCTCGGCACCGTCGTCGAGGCCGGCTGGGGCGGCGCGTACGGCAACAACGTCGTCATCAAGCACGCCGACGGCACCTACACCCAGTACGGCCACCTGGCTTCGCTGAGCGTCTCCAAGGGCCAGCAGGTCACCCCCGGCCAGCAGATCGGCCTGTCCGGCTCCACCGGCAACTCCAGCGGCCCGCACCTCCACTTCGAGGCCCGGACCGGCTCGGACTACGGCTCGGACATCAACCCGATCACCTACCTGCGCTCGCACGGCGTCAGCCTCTGAGTGCGGCTGCCCGCAGCATCGAAGAAGACCCCGGCTCACCGAGCCGGGGTCTTCTTCATTTGTTTCCCGTCCGCGCTCGGAAATCACCGCGTGCTGCAATAGAGTCGAGGCATTGACGCCAATGACGACAGCATTAAGCGGAGGTCCGGTCTTGCGTATTCCTGCGCACGCGGTGTGTACGGCAATCCGCGACGACATCGTCACCGGAGTTTTCCAGCCCGGAGCCAGGCTCACCGAGGAACTCCTCGCCCGCCGGTACGGGGTGTCCCGGGTCCCGGTCCGCGAGGCGCTGCGCACCCTGGAGTCCGAGGGCTTCGTCACCACGCGGCGGCACGCGGGCGCGTGCGTGGCCGAGCCGACCCAGCAGGAGGCGGCCGACCTGCTGGAGCTGCGGATGCTGGTGGAACCCCTCGCGGCCGCCCGGGCGGCCCGCCGCCGCACCGACGCACACCTCAAGGTGCTGCGCGGCCTGGTCCGGCTGGGCCAGGAGCGGGCCCGCCAGGGCCAGGGCGAGGACCTGCGGGCCCTGGGCGGCTGGTTCCACGAGACCCTGTCCCAGGCCTCCGGCAGCCCCGGCCTGATCTCCCTGCTCACCCAGCTGCGCCACAAGGTCGCCTGGATGTACGCGGTCCAGGCACCGGCCCGGCCGGCGGAGTCCTGGGCGGAACACGGGGCGATCGTGGACGCGGTGGCCCGGGGCGACGCGGAACGGGCGCGGGCGCTGACGGCCGCGCATGCGGAGCGGGCCGGCGAGGCGCACCGGATGCGGCTGCGGAGCGGGGGGCCGGTGAGGACTTCGCAACCTGCCGTAAACATGTCGAGCGGCCTGCATTAACAGGAGCCGTATACAAAGGGTGGGTATATCGCCGAGCGGCCTGAATTCACTGCCGTGCGGAATTCATTGCTGCGTGGGAAAAGAATCGCCGGTCCCTTGAAAAGGCCGTGGCGTAAATCGGCCGGGTTCGGAACGGCCGGTGGCGCGAAACGGCCGGGGCGCGGGAACAGCCGGACCGCGGGAACAGCAGGGGTCGCGGAACGGCCGGGGTGCAAAACGGCGGAGCCGCGGCTCCCGGTGGCCGGGGGCCGCGGCTCCGCCGCGGATGCAAGGGGTGAACCCGAAGGATCAGACGGTCTCGGGGAGCTCCTCGAGGCCCTCCGCGACCAGCTTCGCCAGGCGGTCGAGGGCGGCGTCCGCACCCTCCGCGTCCGACGCGAGCACGATCTCCTCGCCGCCCTGGGCGCCCAGGCCCAGCACCGCGAGCATGGACCCGGCGTTGACCGGGTTGCCGCCGGCCTTCGCGATGGTCACCGGGACGCCGGAAGCGGTCGCCGCACGGACGAAGATCGAGGCGGGACGAGCGTGCAGGCCCTCGGCCCAGCCGACGTTGACGCGGCGCTCTGCCATGGTGATGCCCTTCAGGTTCTTACGGTTGTCTAGACCAGTCTCTCATGACGTCCGGAATGCTCCTACCGGCCTCGGCCCGTCTCCCGAGCCGTTGGACCTTCCCCAGCTTGCACTGGTTTGCCCCGAGTTGCCTAATGCGCCGCGCGAGCGCTTCCCGGCCCGTTCCGGCCCTTTCCGGCCTTAGGATCAGGCCATGACCACCGCGTCGGACCCTTCGTACCCGGCCCACTGGGAAGCGGACGTCGTGCTGCGCGACGGCGGCACCGCCCGGATCAGGCCCATCACCACCGAGGACGCCGGCCGCCTGGTCAGCTTCTACGAGCAGGTGTCGGACGAGTCGAAGTACTACCGGTTCTTCGCGCCCTACCCCCGGCTCTCCGACCGCGACGTGCACCGCTTCACGCACCACGACTACGTGGACCGGGTCGGCCTCGCCGCCACCGTCGGCGGGGAGTTCATCGCCACCGTCCGCTACGACCGCATCGGCCCCGACGGCCGCCCCGCCTCCGGCACCGCCGACCGGGCCGAGGTCGCCTTCCTGGTCCAGGACGCGCACCAGGGCCGCGGAGTCGCCTCCGCGCTCCTGGAACACATCGGCGCGGTGGCCCGGGAACGCGGCATCCGCCGCTTCGTCGCCGAGGTGCTGCCCGCCAACAACAAGATGATCAAGGTGTTCAAGGACGTCGGCTACCAGCAGCGGCGCAGCTTCGAGGACGGCTCCGTCCACCTCACCCTCGACCTCGAACCCACCGCCGAATCCCTCGCCGTCCAGCGCGCCCGCGAGCTGCGCGCCGAGGCCCGCTCCGTGCAGCGGCTGCTCGCCCCCGGCTCGGTCGCGGTGATCGGAGTCAGCCGGTCCGGTTCCGGCGTCGGCGCCGCCACCCTGCGCAACCTGCGCGACAGCGGCTTCCGCGGCCACCTCTACGCCGTGAACGACGCGCTCGCCCCCGGCATAGCCGGTGACCTCCTCGAAGGGGTCCGCGCCTACCGCACCCTCGCCGACATCGGCGCCCCGGTCGACCTCGCCGTCGTCGCGGTCCCCGCCGAGCGGGTCCCGGAGGCGGTCGCCGCCTGCGGCGAGCACGGCGTCCAGGGCCTGGTGGTCCTCTCCGCCGGATACGGCGAGAGCGGACCCGAGGGGCAGGACCGGCAGCGCGAACTCGTCCGCCAGGCCCGCTCGTACGGGATGCGGATCATCGGCCCCAACGCGTACGGAGTGATCAACACCTCGCCGGAGGTGAGCCTCAACGCCTCTCTGACGCCCGCCCCCGCGCCCGCCCGCGGCCGCATCGGCCTGTTCACCCAGTCCGGGGCCATCGGGATCGCCCTGCTGTCCGGCCTGCTGCGGCGCGGCGAAGGCCTGTCCTCGTTCGTCTCGGCCGGCAACCGGGCCGACGTCTCGGGCAACGACATCCTCCAGTACTGGTACGAGGACCCGGACACGGACGTGGCCCTGCTGTACCTCGAAACCCTCGGCAACCCGCGGAAGTTCACCCGCCTCGCCCGCCGCACCTCCGCCGTGAAGCCGGTGGTCGTCGCCAAGGGCGGCCGCCACAGCGGGGCCACCCCCGCCGGCCACGCGGTCCCCGGCACCCGGCTGCCCGACGCCACCGTCTCCGCCCTGCTCCGCCAGGCCGGCGTGATCCGCGTGGACACGGTCACCGAACTGGTCGACGCGGGCCTGCTGCTGGCCTCCCAGCCACTGCCCGCCGGCCCCCGCGTCGGCATCCTCGGCAACTCCGAATCCCTCGGCGTGCTCACGTACGACGCCTGCCTGTGGGAGCGGCTGCGCCCGCACGCCCCGCTCGACCTGACCACCGACGCCACCCCCGCCGACTTCCACGACGCGCTCGCGCGGGCACTCGCCGACGAGGCCAACGACGCGGTCGTCGTCACCGCGATTCCCTCGGTGGGGGAGCCGGAGCTGGCCGACGAGCTCGCGGACGCCCTGCGCGCGGCCGTCGAGGCGGGGCCGGCCAAGCCGGTGCTCGTGGTCCACGTGGAGCTGGGCGAGCTGGCGGACGCCCTGTCCGCCGCGCGGAACCCGGCCCCCGCCGCACCCCGGACCCCGCCGGCGGCGGTCCCGCCCCCGGAGCGCCCCGCTCCCGCGGCGCAGCTCCCGGGGTCCGGAGCGGACGGCGCGGACGGGGCGGACGGGGCGGACGAGGCGGGGGAGCGGCCCGCCCCCGGGAAGCCGGCGAGGATCCCCGCCTACCCCGCCGCCGAGCGGGCCGTCCGGGCCCTCGCCCAGGCCGTCCGGTACGCCGACTGGCGCCGCGCCAACGCAGAGGCCGGCAACGTGCCCGAGTACGAGGACATCGACGAGAGCGGGGCGGCCGCCCAGCTGGCGGCCCTGCTCGCCCCCGTCGCCGAGACCGAAACCGTCACCCTGGGCGACACCGACGCCCGCGAGCTGCTGGCCCGCTACGGGATCCGCGTGCTGCCCACCCTGCCCGCACCGACCTCCGACGCGGCCGTGGAAGGGGCCCGGCGGCTCGGCTACCCGGTCGCCCTGAAGACCACCGCCCCGCACCTGCGACACCGCGCCGACCTGGGCGGCGTACGCCTGGACCTGACCACCGAAGCCGAGCTGCGCCGCTCGTACGAGGAGCTCACCGACTCCCTCGGGAAGCCGGCCGAGCTGCTGCCCGTGGTCCAGGCCATGGTCCCGCGCGGCGTGGACACCGTCATCCGCTCCGTGATCGACCCGGCCGCCGGCGCCGTCCTCTCGTTCGGCCTCGCCGGGGTCGCCTCCGAACTCCTCGGCGACACCGCCCACCGGCTCGTCCCCGCCACCGCCCGGGACGCGGCCGAGCTGATCCGCTCCATCCGGACCGCGCCGCTGCTGTTCGGCTGGCGGGGCAGCGACCCGGTCGACACACCGGCCCTGGAAGAACTCCTGCTGCGGCTGTCCCGGCTGGTCGACGACCACCCGGAGGTGGTCGGAGTCACCCTGGAACCGGTCGTCGTCGCCACCGAGGGCCTCTCCGTGCTGAGCGCCACCGTCCGCATCGCCCATCCGCCCGCCCGCACCGACCTGGGCCCGCGGACCCTGCCGAGTTACTAGAGGGCGGTGCGAGGGCGGGGGAGGCACCCCGCACGGGCCTTAGGATGGACCTCATGGCGAAATCCGGTACGACGACCCAGGGGCTGCGCGCGGCGATCGAGCGCAGCGGCTACTACCCGGCCCTCGTGGCCGAGGCCGTGGAGGCCGCGGTGGGCGGCGAGCCGATCTCGTCGTACCTGGTCCACCAGGAGACCACCTTCGACTCCAACGAGGTGCGCCGGCACGTCACCGTGCTGGTCCTGACCGGCAACCGGTTCATCGTCAGCCACACCGACGAGCAGGCCGCGGACGCCGGATCCCCCTCCCCGTACGCGACCACCTCGACCGAGTCGGTCAAGCTCGCCAGCATCTCCTCGGTGGTGCTCAGCCGGGTCGTCGCCAACCCGGAGTCGTACACCCCCGGCACCCTGCCCCGTGAGGTCGTCCTCACCATCGGCTGGGGAGCCGTCTCCCGCATCGACCTGGAGCCCGCCGCCTGCGGCGACCCGAACTGCGACTCCGACCACGGCTACACCGGCAACTCCACCGCCGACGACCTGAGCCTGCGGGTCAGCGAAGCCGGTGACGGCCCGGAGGCGGTCCGCCAGACCCTGGTCTTCGCCCAGGCGCTCAGCGAAGCCACCGCGGCCACCGCGACCGCATCGGGTTCCGCCCGCTGATGACGTACTCGCCCGCGCAGGACTGGCACGACCCGGAGCTGCTGGACCTCGGCAGCGCCCCCGTCCCGGAGTACGGCACCGGCTCGCTCGCCGATCTGCTGCCCACGCTCGCGGCCGGCCAGGGCGTGCCGGGCCTCTCCGCCACTCTCGCGGAGCTCACCCCGGCCGACCGGAACTGCGTGTTCCTGATCGACGGGCTCGGCTGGGAGCAGATCGTCGCGCACCCGGAGTGGGCGCCGTACCTGACCTCCCTGCTGCCCACCTCGCGCGGCGGCACCGGACGGCCGATCACCTCCGGCTTCCCGGCGACCACCGCCACCTCGCTGGCCTCGGTCGGCACCGGCCTGCCTCCGGCCCGGCACGGCCTGCCCGGCTACGCCGTCCGCAACCCGGCGAGCGGCGAGCTGATGAACCAGCTCCGCTGGCAGCCGTGGACCTCGCCGCAGGTCTGGCAGCCGTACCCGACGGTCTTCCAGCTCGCCGACGCGGCCGGCATCGCCACGGCCCAGGTGTCCTCCCCGGCCTTCCAGACCACTCCGCTCACCAAGATCGCGCTCAGCGGCGGCACCTTCCTCGGCCGGATGACCGGCGAGGAGCGGATGGACCTGGCCGCCGACCGGCTGGCCGCCGGGGACCGCTCGCTCGTGTACACGTACTACAGCGAGCTCGACGGCGCCGGCCACCGGCACGGGGTGGACTCCGACGCCTGGCGCGGCCAGCTGATGCACGTGGACCGCCTCGTGCAGCGGCTCGCCGAGCAACTCCCGCCGCGCACCGCGCTGTACGTCACCGCCGACCACGGCATGGTGGACATCCCGTTCGACGAGGACTCCCGGATCGACTTCGACGAGGACTGGGAACTCGGCGCGGGCGTCGCCCTGCTGGGCGGCGAGGGCCGGGCCCGGCACGTGTACGCCGTACCCGGCGCGGAGTCCGACGTCCTGGCCGTCTGGCGGGAGGTCCTGGGCGACCGCTTCTGGATCGCGAGCCGCGAAGAGGCCCTGGACCGCGGCTGGTTCGGGCCGCCCGGGGAGTGCGACGAGCGGGTGCTCGGCCGGATCGGCGACGTGGTCGCCGCCGCCCACGCCGACGTTGCGATCACCGCCTCCGTCAACGAGCCGAACGAGTCCGGCCTCACCGGCATGCACGGCTCGATGACCCCGGCCGAGCAGCTGGTCCCGCTGCTCGAAATCCGCTCCTCCTGACGCCCGCCCGCCCCCGGCCGTCCGTCCCCCCACTCCGCCGAAAGGTCCCGTACTTCCCATGCCCGAGCTGGTGTTCTTCTCCGGAACGATGGACTGCGGAAAGAGCACTCTGGCGCTCCAGATCGGCCACAACCGCTCTGCCCGCGGACTCCAGGGTGTGATCTTCACCCGCGACGACCGGGCGGGCGAGGGCAAGATCTCCTCCCGCCTCGGCCTGGTGACGGAGGCGGTCGAGGCGGGCGAGGGCATGGACCTGTACGCCTACCTGGTCGCGCAGCTCTCCAAGGGCGGCAAGGCCGACTACGTGATCGTCGACGAGGCGCAGTTCCTCGCCCCCGAGCAGATCGACCAGCTCGCCCGCATCGTCGACGACCTCGACATGGACGTCTTCGCCTTCGGCATCACCACCGACTTCCGCACCAAGCTCTTCCCGGGCTCGCAGCGGCTGATCGAGCTGGCCGACCGGATCGAGCAGCTCCAGGTCGAGGCCCTGTGCTGGTGCGGGGCCCGCGCCACCCACAACGCCCGCACGGTGGGCGGCCGGATGGTCGTGGAGGGCGCCCAGGTCGTCGTCGGCGACGTGAACCGCCCCGCCGAGGAGATCGGCTACGAGGTCCTCTGCCGCCGCCACCACCGCCGCCGCATGACCTCGGCCTCGGCCCACGCCGGCGCCCTCTCCCCGGACGTCCTCCCGGTCAACCACGCCTGACCGTCCTGCTCGGCAAGACACCCCGCGGGCCCTGCCGGCCTCGTTGATAGCTTGCTCCCCTACCTGTCTTCGTTCAACGGGGGATCATGAGCCAGCACCAGCCGCCGCAGCACAACCCGTACACCCAACCTGCCGTATCCCAGCAGCCCTTGGGGTACGGTGCCCCGCCGCCCATGCCGGGGCAGGCACCGGTGCAGCCGGGTTGGCCGATGCAGCCGCCCGGCCACCCGTACCCCCACCCCGCGCCCCCCGGTCGGCGGCCGAACACCGGCCACCCGGTAGGGGCGTTCTTCCTCGGGCTGCTCGCCTCGGTGATCGTCGCGATGCTCTACAGCGGCATCATCCTGGCCACCTACGAAGACCAGACGGAACACCAGGCGCACACCCTCTACGTACTCCACGCCCTGCTCAACGGAGTTGCCGTCGGCGCCCTGGTCGGCCTGGTGGGCCGCCGCAGCAACGGCGCCCGGATCGGCGCGGCCGTCGTGGCCCCGCTCGGCGCCTTCTTCGGCTACACCAACGCGATACCGCTCGTCATCGCCGCACGCGAAACGCCCGCAGCCGTCGGCGACATGATGGAGATCGACCCCTTCTTCCCGGCCAAGGCGTGGTGGGGCAGCCAGAGCGATACGGAATGGCTCTCCCTGTCGGGCCTCGTGGTCGCCGCGGCAGCAGCCTGGGGCCTCGCCTACGCCATCGGCAGGAGGCGGGCCTGACCCCAACGGGCGGCGCGGTGCCGGGGACATCGGTATGACGACCTGCCCGACACCGCACCCCGGGGCACCGAGGTCCCGCCGCTGCTCGACGACCCGCTGCTCGGGTCAGGCGTCGGGGTCGTGGGCGGCGCCGACCAGTTCTTCCAGGACGTCTTCCATGGTGACGAAGCCGAGGACGGTGCCCTTGTTGCCGGTGACGGCGGCGAGGTGCGTGCCGGCCGCGCGCATGGCGGTCATGGTGTCGTCCAGGGGGGTGTCGAGGGCCACCTTGGTGATCGGGTGCAGGGACGCGCGGGGGAAGGGCGCGGTGCGGTCGGGGGCGGCCAGGGCGTCCTTGATGTGGAGGTAGCCGAGGATCTCGTCGCCGGGGCCGGTGACCGGCAGACGGGAGTAGCCGTGGCTGGCGGCGGTCCGTTCCAGGCCGCGGGGGGTGATGTCGTGGGCGACGGTGACCACCCGGTCGAGGGAGACCATGACGTCGCCGACGGGGCGGGTGCCGAGCTCCAGGGCGTCCTGGAGGCGTTCGCCGTCCTCGGGCGCGAGGAGGCCGGCGGCGCTGGAGTCCTTGACCAGGCGGGCGAGTTCGTCGTCGGTGAAGACGGACCCGACCTCGTCCTTGGGCTCGACCTTCATCAGCCGCAGCAGGGCGTTGGCGAAGGCGTTGATGCCGAAGACGAAGGGACGCAGGGTGCGGGTGAGCGCCACCAGGGGCGGGCCCAGGAGCAGGGCGGTGGGTGCCGGGGCGGCGAGCGCGATGTTCTTGGGCACCATCTCGCCGACCAGCATGTGCAGGTACGTCGCCAGGGCGAGCGCGATGACGAACGCGATCGGGTGGATCAGCGCCTCGGGGACGCCGATGCTGTGGAACGGGGGTTCCAGCAGGTGGGCGATGGCGGGCTCGGCGACCGCGCCCAGGACCAGGGAGGAGACGGTGATGCCGAGCTGGGCGGTGGCCATCATCGCCGAGAGGTGCTCCAGCCCCCACAGGGTGGCCTTCGCCCGCCGGTCGCCCTTGAGGGCCGCCGGTTCGACCTGGCTGCGCCGTACGGAGATCAGCGCGAACTCGGCGCCGACGAAGAAGGCGTTGGTGATCAGCGTGAACGCACCGATCAGCAGCTGGATCGCGGTCATCGGCCCTGCTCCTCGGTGGTGGTGGGACCGGCCGGTGCGGTGATCGACACCCGGTCGGCGCGGTGGTGCTCTATGTCGAGTACGGACAGCTCCCAGCCGTCCACGACCACCGTGTCGCCCTCGACGGGGATGCGCGCCAGGCGGGTCGCGATCAGGCCGGCGAGGGTCTCGTACGGGCCTTCGGGCGCGGCCAGGCCGATCTCCGCGAGCTCGTCGACGCGGACGCTGCCGTCCGCCTCCCACACGCGGCGTCCGTCCTCCTCGGGCGCTTCGACGAGGTCGGGGACCTCCATCGGGTCGTGCTCGTCGCGGACCTCGCCGACGACCTCTTCCACGATGTCCTCGACGGTCGCCACGCCGGCGGTGCCGCCGTATTCGTCGATGATCACGGCCATGGTGCGGGCCTTGCGCAGCCGGCCCAGCAGCCGGTCCACGGGAAGGGAGTGCGGCACCAGCAGCGCCGAGGTCATCAGGTCCGCGACCGGGGTGGCGGCGCGCTCGTCCTCGTCCAGGGCGAGGACGTCCCGGATGTGGAGGGTGCCGATCACCTCGTCCAGGGTGTCGCGGTAGACCGGGAAGCGGGAGATGCCGGTGGCCAGGGTCAGGTTCGCGGCGTCGGCGGCGGTGGCGTGGGCCGCCAGGGCCTGGACGTCGACGCGCGGGGTCATCACGTTCTCCGCGGTCAGCTCCGCCAGGTGCAGGGTCTTCACGAACAGCTCGGCCGAGTCCGCCTCGATCGCGCCCTCACGGGCGGAGTGCTGGACGAGTGCGACCAGTTCCTCCGGGGTGCGGGCGGAGGCCAGCTCCTCGGCGGGCTCCAGCCCGAAGCGGCGCACCAGGCGGTTCGCCGTGTTGTTCAGGTGCCGGATCAGCGGGGCGAACGCGGCGGTGAAGCCGCGCTGCGGGCCCGCGACGACCTTCGCCACGCCCAGCGGGTGCGAGATCGCCCAGTTCTTCGGGACCAGCTCCCCGACCACCATCAGGACGACCGTCGACAGGGCCACGCCCAGCAGGGTCGCGGTGGTCGAGACCGCGCCGGCCGGGAGCCCGGCGGCTTCCAGCGGCCCCCGCAGCAGGGCGGCCACGGACGGCTCGGCGAGCATGCCGATCACCAGTGAGGTCACGGTGATGCCGAGCTGGGCGCCGGACAGCTGGAAGGTGAGCCGCTTGGCGGCCTTCAGGGCGCTTTCGGCACCCCGCTCACCCGCGGTGACGGCGCGCTCGAGCTCACTGCGCTCGACCGTGGTGAGGGAGAACTCGGCGGCGACGAACACCGCACACGCCAGCGTCAGAGCCAGCGCGAGAAGCAGCAGCAGGACTTCGGTCACCGTGCCACCCCCGCTCCCCGGCTCGGAATCTGCGGGCAGGGCGTGGCACGGCTGGGACTGGGAGGTTCACCCATTGCGGGTCTGCTGCTCCTTCTTCACTCGGCGGACTCGGGTGGGCCGGTCCGGTTGCTGCCTGTGGCGGGACATTATCCGCTGGACAATGGTAATGGGTAAGTAAAGCCCCTGGCCGTCCAGGGACTCTCCGTCCTGAGCGGAGCGGGGTGGCGCACCCGGGTGGAGGCGGTGTCCGGCAGTAGATTTCGGGCTCGACGGCACAAGTCCGACAACACGAGAGGGATGCGACATGGGTGTGAGCCTTTCCAAGGGCGGCAACGTCTCGCTGAGCAAGGAGGCCCCCGGCCTGACCGCCGTACTGGTCGGCCTGGGCTGGGACGTCCGCACGACCACCGGCACCGATTACGACCTCGATGCCAGCGCGCTGCTGGTGGGGGAGTCCGGCAAGGTCGCCTCCAGCGGCAACTTCGTCTTCTACAACAACCTGAAGAGCCCGGACGGTTCGGTCGAGCACACCGGTGACAACCTCACCGGTGAGGGCGAGGGCGACGACGAGGTCATCAAGGTCGACCTGGCCGCGGTGCCCGCCGATGTCGCGAAGATCGTCTTTCCCGTCTCGATCCACGAGGCCGACAGCCGCGGCCACAGCTTCGGCCAGGTCCGCAACGCCTTCATCCGGGTCGTCAACCAGGCGGGCGGCGCCGAACTCGCCCGCTACGACCTCTCCGAGGACGCCGCGACCGAAACCGCGATGATCTTCGGTGAGCTCTACCGCAGCGGCGAAGAGTGGAAGTTCCGCGCCGTCGGCCAGGGGTACGCCTCCGGCCTGGCCGGCATCACCGCCGACTTCGGCGTCTGACGCGACGGGCACGTCCGACGCGACGGGTACCCCTGACGCGACGGGCACCGCGGGCGGGCCGGAACCATCCCCGGCCCGCCCGCGGCCGAGCGGTGCGCGGGCCGCTCCGGCCGACCGGGCCCGGGGCCGGTCGCGCGGCTACCCTGGAAAGTGGCCGGTCCGGTCGTGGTCGGCACGGGAGGCGGACCATGAGACGACGCCATCACTTCCACATCGATCACGCCGGGCACTCGGTCAGCGCCACCGTGCAGACGGGCCACACCGTCATCGTGGAGGTGCTCGTCGACGGCAAGGAGACCGGTCACGGCACGACGCACGACGACCACCCGGTCACCGTGCCCGTCGAGCTGCCCGCCGAGCCGCCCATGCCCGTGTCCGTCCGCGCCGTACCCGGGCCCGGTGTGCCGCGGTGCTTCCTGGAGGTGGCCGGGGCGGAGCCCCAGGTGATGTCGCCCCGACCGTACTGACCTCAGGCGTACCGACTTCAGTGCGTACCGACCTCAGGCGTACTGGCCTCAGGCGGGCGGTGCCCCGCGGTGGCGTTCCAAGGGGGTCGCGGTGGCGGAGTTGGTCACGCTGAAGGTGACGCTGCCGGGCCGGTAGCGGTCGTCGCTCCATTCGATGGGGCGGCCCGACTGGTCGCAGGTGACGTGGCGCTGGCGCAGCAGCGGGCTGCCCCGGCGGACCTGCAGCAGGCCGGCGTCCTCGGTGCCCGCCGGCACGGCGTCGATGAGGTGCTCGCCGTACTGGGCGACGATGCCCGCGTCCCGCGCGATGCTGTCCATGATCGACACGCAGTCCTCGGGCAGCGCCTCGACCGCCGGCGCGGCCCAGTCCGCGTAGGCGGTGCGCTCCACCATCGCCGGCTCGCCGTCCAGCGAGCGCAGGCGCAGGACGTGCAGGACCTCGCCGTCCGCGGGCAGGGCCAGCCTGCGGGCCTCCTCGGCCGTGGCCGGCCGCCTCGACCGTACGAGGATCCGGCTGCCGGCGCTCAGGCCCATGCCCCGGGCCCATTGGGCGAAGCTGTTCAGCTCGGCGAAGCTGTGGCGCCGCTCCTGGCGGAGCACGATGCGGCGCGCACCCTGGCGGGAGCCGATCAGCCCCTCGGAGGTCAGCAGGGCGACGGCCTGGCGGACGGTCCCGCGCGATGCCGACCAGCGGGCCACCAGCTCGCTCTCGGACGGGAGCCGGGCCCCGACGGGGTGGTCGCCTTCGAGTATCGCCCGGCGGATGCCGTCCGCGATCTCCAGATAGCGCGCCGTCCCCACCTGCCGGCCCCCCTTCGCTGCTGCGCGGTTGTGTGCAGCCGGTCACCCTGGGTGCCGACCTGACGCCCACTCTAACCCTGACCGCAATCGATCCGTACCCGTCCTGAGATCTTCAACACGACTGCGTTCACCTGGACTTCATGCGCGCCGTGTCTTCGTTCGGCGCTCCCGGACCGGCCATGCCCCGTTCATCTCGGCGTCGGTCGGCACGGGCGAAGTAGGGCTCGACTTGTTCAGACAAGTAACCCCCTCTCGCTTCAGGAGTCTCCTGTGCCAAGACCTTCCGGCCGCCGCGTGGCCGTCCTGCTCGGCGCCGCCGCGCTCACCGCCCTCAGCGCCGCGTGCGGGGCCAAGCCCGACGCCCCGGCCGCGGGAGCCACCGGTGCCGCCGGCGCCACGGCGGATGCGAAGACCGCCGCCTCGGCCACCGCGTTCGGCGGCATGAAGAACCTCGTCGCGGCCGCCGAGAAGGAGGGCGAGCTCAACGTGATCGCCCTGCCGCCGGACTGGGCGAACTACGGCGAGATCATCAAGGCCTTCGAGGCCAAGTACAAGATCAAGGTCAAGAGCGAGAACCCGGACGCCTCCAGCGCCGACGAGATCGCCGCGGTGAAGTCCCGCAAGGGCCAGGACCGCGCCCCCGACGTCCTCGACCTGGGCATCGCCTTCGCCCGCAGCGGCGCCGCCGAGGGCCTGTTCGCCCCGTACAAGGTCGAGGCGTGGGACAAGATCCCGGCAGGCCAGAAGGACGCGGACGGCCGCTGGTACAACGACTACGGCGGCTACGTCTCCATCGGCTGCGACGCCGAGCGCATCACGGTCTGCCCGCAGACCTTCGCCGACCTCCTCAAGCCCGAGTACAAGGGCAAGGTCGCCCTCAACGGCAACCCCACCAAGTCCGGTTCGGCCTTCGGCGGCGTCTACGCGGCCGCGCTCGCCAACAAGGGCTCCTTCGCCGACATCCAGCCGGGCATCGACTTCTTCGGGAAGCTGAAGAAGAGCGGGAACTTCATCCCGGTCGAGTCCACCCCGGCCACCGTCGAGAAGGGCGAGACGCCCATCAGCATCGACTGGGACTACCTGAACGCCGGCTACGCCGACCAGTTCAAGGGCAAGGGCGTCGACTGGAAGGTCGCCGTCCCCACCGACGGCGTCTACGCCCAGTTCTACTCCCAGGCCATCAACAAGGAGGCCCCGCACCCGGCCGCCGCCCGCCTGTGGATGGAGTTCCTCTACAGCACCGAGGGCCAGAACCTGTGGCTCAAGGGCTACGCCCGCCCCGTGCTGCTGCCCGCCATGACCACCGCGGGCACCGCCGACCAGGGCTCCGTCGCCAAGCTCCCCAAGGTGGAGGGCACGCCGAACTTCCCCGCCTCCGCCGAGCTCGACAAGGCCAAGGCCACCCTCGCCGAGAAGTGGGACAAGGCCCTCTCCTGATGTCTGCCCCCACCCCTCAAACGGGCCCCTCCGTTTCCACACCCGCCGGCGGCGCCCGCCGCCGGCGGCGCGGCCCCCGCACCTGGCTCGCGGCGCTCCCGCTCCTCGTCTTCGCCGGCCTGTGCTTCGGCATCCCGCTCGGTGCCCTGGTCTTCGGCGCGGTCACCCGCACCGCCCCCGGAACGGGCACCACCTCCCTGACCGGTGAGCACCTGGCCCGCTCCCTGCAAGGCCCCTACCTCGGCTCCCTCATCGGCAGCGTCGAACTGTCCGCGCTCACCGCGCTCATCGGCGCCGTCCTCGGGATCCTGATCGGGCAGGCCGTCGTCACCTCCCGCTCCCGCGCCCTGCGCAACGCGACGCTGACCGCCTCGGGCGTGCTGGCCAACTTCGGCGGCGTCCCCCTGGCCTTCGCGTTCATCGCCACCCTCGGCATCTCCGGAGTGGTCACCCAGCTCGCCGACCTCGGCAGTCTGGGCTGGGACCTGTACTCCTTCACCGGCCTGGCCGTGGTCTACCTCTTCTTCCTGATCCCGCTCATGGTCCTGGTCACCGTGCCCGCGCTGGACGGGCTGCGACCCCAGTGGCGGGAGGCGGCCCGCAACGCGGGCGCCACCCCCTGGCAGTTCTGGCGCCACGTCGGCCTGCCCGTGCTCGCCCCCTCCCTGCTCGGCGGTTTCGTACTCCTCTTCGGTACGGCCTTCGCCGCGCACGCCACGGCCGCCGCCCTGGTCGGCGGCTCGGTGCCGCTGGTCACCCTGAAGATCGCGGACGCGCTCTCCGGGAACGTCCTGGTCGGCCAGGAGAACGTGGCACTCGCCCTCGGGCTCGACATGATCCTGATCGCCGGCCTGGTCATGGCGGTCTACCTGCCCCTGACGCGACGGAGCGCCCGATGGCTGCGATGACCCCCACCGCCCCGGACGCGTCCCCGGAGCCCGCGCCGGAGCCTGCGCCGGAGAGCGCGCCGGAGCCTGCGCCGGAGAGCGTCCCGGAGAGCGCGCCGGTCGAGGCGGAAGCCCCGGCGCCGCGCGTCCGCCCCGGCCGGGCACCCGCCCGGCGGCGCCCGCGGATCTGGCGCGGGCTCGTCCTCGCCCTCGCCGGTGCGTACTTCCTCGTCCCGCTCGTCGCCTCGTTCGTCTTCACCGTGCACATCCCGGGCCGGGGCCTCTCCTTCGACGCCTACACGGAGCTGCTGGCCGCCGACGGGTTCACCGAGAGCCTGCTGCTCTCCCTGGGCCTCGCCGCCGCCACCATCGCGCTCTCCCTGGTGCTCACCGTGCCCGCCCTGATCGCCGTACGGCTCGGCTCGCCCCGGCTGCGTCCGGTGATCGAGGTGATGTGCATGCTGCCGCTGGTCGTGCCGCCGATCGCCCTGGTCACCGGCATCAGCACGGTGCTGCGCTGGGGGCCGGAACACCTGTCGCACACCCCCCTCTACCAGACCTTCATCGCCGTGCAGAACGAGTCGTTCCCGCTCGTGCTGGTCCTGGCCTACACCGTCCTGGCCCTGCCCTTCGTGTACCGCTCACTGGACGCCGGACTGCGGGCCGTCGACGTGCCGACCCTGGTGGAGGCCGCCCGCAGCTGCGGTGCGTCCTGGCCGTACACGGTCGTCCGGGTGCTGCTGCCGAACCTCCGGTCCTCGCTGGCGGGCGCCGCCTTCCTCACGCTGGCGCTGGTCCTGGGCGAGTTCACCATCGCCTCCCTGCTCGGCTTCCAGCCGTTCGCCGTGTGGATCGTGTCGATCTCCGGCGCCCAGGCCCGGATGTCCGTGGCCGTCTCCATCCTCAGCCTCGTCCTCACCTGGGTGCTGCTGCTGGTCCTTTCCCGCACTGGAACGGCCTCATCCGCTTCGGCGCCCTCCCCCAAGGAGTCCTGACCCATGTCCTCAGCCACCGCGGAACGGCCCCGGCCGGCCGCCACCACCGGAGCCCGGGTCGAATTCCGCTCCCTGCGACGGACCTTCGGCTCCACCGTCGCCCTCGACGGCCTCGACCTGACCGTCGAGCCCGGCGAACTGCTCGCCCTGCTCGGCCCCTCGGGCTGCGGCAAGACCACCGCCCTGCGCATGGTTGCCGGCTTCGAACAGCCCGACTCGGGCGAAGTCCTCGTCGACGGCCGGGACATCACCGGCGTACCGGCCAACCGGCGCGACGCCGGCATGGTCTTCCAGTCGTACAGCCTCTTCCCCCACCTCACCGCCCGCGACAACGTCGCCTTCGGCCTGCGCGTGCGCAAGGTGCCCGCCGCCCGCCGGCAGGCGCGGGCCGCCGAACTCCTCGAGCTCGTCGGGCTGCCCCGGCACGGCGACCGCTACCCCCACCAGCTCTCCGGCGGGCAGCAGCAGCGCGTGGCCCTCGCCCGCGCCCTGGCCCTGGAACCGCGGGTCCTGCTGCTGGACGAGCCGCTGTCGGCGCTCGACGCGAAGGTACGGCTGAGCCTGCGCGAGGAGATCCGGAGGCTCCAGCTCTCCCTGGGCGTCACCACCGTCTTCGTCACGCACGACCAGGAGGAAGCCCTGTCGATGGCCGACCGGGTCGCGGTCCTCAACGCGGGCCGGCTGGAGCAGTGCGCGCCGCCGGCCGAGCTGTACGCGCGCCCCGCCACCACCTTCGTCGCCGAGTTCGTCGGCACCATGAACCGGCTGGCGGGCCGGCTGGCCGACCGCGGCGCCGGCGGCGACAGCGGCGGCAACGGGGGCAGCGCTCTGGTCGAGGTCGCCGGGCGCACGCTTCCGGTGGACGGCCCGGCCCCGGACGGGCCCGAGGTCGACGTCCTGGTCCGCCCGGAGAACGTGGCGGTGACCGCCGACTCGGACGGCACCGCCACCGTGGTCTCCACCTCCTTCTTCGGTGCCGTCACCCGGGTGCTGCTCGACCTCCCGGAAGGCGGCACCGTCAAGGCCGACCTCCCCTCGCGGGACGCGGACGACCTGCTGCCCGGCGTCCGTGCGGCCATCGCGCTCGCCGACCGGCCGGTGCTCGTCGTACCGCGGGCGACTGCGTGACCGCCCTGGCCGCCGTCCTGTTCGACATGGACGGCACGCTGGTGGACACCGAAGGGCTGTGGTGGGACGTGACCTCCGAGGTGGCGGCCGGACTCGGCCACCGGCTCGGCCCGACCGACGCCCCGGAGGTCGTCGGCCGCGCCGTCGAGGACACCGCCGCCCACCTCGTACGGATCACCGGCCGCGGCGGGGCGGAGCGCGTCGCGGCGGAACTCGGCGCGGAGTTCTTCCGCCGGGTGGAGGCCGGTGCGCCCATGCGGCCGGGCGCCGCGCGGCTGCTCTCCGAACTCGAGCGGGAGGGCGTCCCGTTCGCCCTGGTGAGCGCCTCCCCGAGGGCCGTGGTCGACTCGGTCACCCGGGGAGCGCTGGCCCGCGTGCCGTTCGCCTTCACCCTCTCCGCCGACGACACCGCACGGACCAAGCCCCACCCCGACCCGTACCGGGCCGCGGCCGAACGCCTCGGGGTGCCGGCGGGCGGCTGCGTCGCCGTCGAGGACTCCCCGGACGGGGCCGCCTCGGCCGACGCGGCGGGCTGCGCGGTCCTCGTGGTGCCGTCCCTGCTGCCCGTACCGCCGTCGCCGCGGCGCGTCTTCGCCGACGGCCTCGACCGGATCGGCCCGGCGGACCTGCGGCGCTGTCTGGAGCAGACGCGCTGACGGTCACCGGTCCGGTTCCGAGGCCGTGCCGTTCCGTCCCGGTCAGGGCATGGACTGGACGATCGTGAAGACCGCGCCCTCCGGGTCGGCGACCGTGGCCAGGCGGCCGAGGGCGCCCTCGCGGGGCGCCTTGACGACGCGCCCGCCGAGGTCGAGGACCTGGTCGGCGGCCCGGTCGGTGTCCGCCACCTCGAAGTACGTCATCCAGTGCGCGCCCCGGTCGTGCGGCAGCGCGCGGCCCACGCCGTGGACCGAGGCGACCGGCAGGCCGCCCAGGTGCAGGGTCAGGTAGTCGAGCTCGGCGGAGTCCACGGCCTGGGCCTCGTGGCCGAACACCGACTGGTAGAACTTGCCGACCATCGTGGTGTCCTGGGTGACCAGCTCGTTCCAGACAGGGGTGCCCGGCGTCCCGCTCAGCCGGGTGCCGATGTGGGCCGAGGCCTGCCAGATCCCGAAGACCGCGCCGGCCGGGTCGGAGCAGATGGCCATCCGCCCGGCCTGGCCCGCATCCAGCGGGCCCACCGCCACCGTGCCGCCGCAGCAGCGGATGGCCTCCGCCGTCTCGTCCGCGTCGTCGGTGGCCAGGTAGGTGGTCCAGGCGACCGGCAGGTGGCGGTCCGGCGGCATCTGGCCGATGCCCGCCACCTCCTTGCCGTCCAGCAGGGCCCGGACGTACGGGCCGAGCGAATCGGGGCCCGGGGCGTACTCCCAGCCGAACAGTGCGCTGTAGAAGTCCTCGGTGGTCCCGAGGCTGTGCACCATCAGGCTCACCCAGCACGGTGTGCCGGGGATGCGCCGCATTGCTGCCTCGGTCATCGCCGAATCTCCTCCGCCGTCTCGCGTGTCCGCTTGCCGCTGCTGATGCTTCCACTCCGCGGGCCCGGGCGCGCCCCGGCCCGCCGCATTTCCGGTGGGCTCGCAGAGATGACCGAATCCCTGCGGCACGTCGATGTCGGTCGTGTTACGCGGGGTGTCGGAAGGGGGAGAGGATGGAGTCATGACTGCGATCCTCTCCGCATCCGAACTGATGACCGAGCTGGCGGGTCCGCGGCCGCCGGTGCTGCTCGACATCCGCTGGCAGCTGGGCGGCCCCGATCTGCGGCCCGAGTACGAGGCCGGGCATCTCCCCGGTGCGGTGTACGTCGACCTCGACCGCGAACTCGCAGGTCCGCCGGGGTCCGGCGGCCGCCATCCGCTGCCGGACCCGGAGGCGTTCGGGGCGGTGATGCGCCGGGCCGGCGTCTCCGCCGAGCACCCCGTGGTCGTGTACGACGGCGGGCTGGGCTGGGCCGCGGCCCGCGCCTGGTGGCTGTTGCGCTGGACGGGGCACACCGGGGTGCGGGTCCTCGACGGGGGCCTGGCCGCATGGATCTCGGCGGGGGGTGGACTGACGGTCGAGGAGCCCTCGCCCACGGAGGGCGATTTCAAGCCAAGTCCAGGGGCCGTGGAGCTGATCGACGCGGACGGCGCGGCCGCGCTGGCCCGGACCGGCTTGTTGCTGGATGCGCGGGCGGGGGAGCGGTACCGGGGCGAAATCGAGCCGATCGACCGGGTCGGAGGCCACATTCCGGGCGCGGTTTCGGCCCCGACGGCCGAAAACGTTCGATCCGACGGCGGGCTGCTCCCGGCGGCGGAGCTCCGGGCCCGTTTCGAGGGGCTGGGAGCCTCCGGCGAGACCCCGGTGGGCGTGTACTGCGGCTCCGGTGTTTCGGGAGCGCACCAGGTGCTGGCCCTCGAGGTCGCGGGCATCCCGGCGGCCCTCTACGCGGGCAGCTGGTCGGAGTGGTCCTCGGACCCGGCCCGCCCGGTGGCCACCGGACCGGACCCGCAGTAGAGCCCGGCAGCCGGGCGCGCGGGAAGCGCCGTGCAACACGGAGCGGCCGCACCGGAGTTCCGGTGCGGCCGCTCCGCCGCGTCGTGCCGCGCGCACCGTGGCCCCGGTGCGTGCGTCGTGCCCCGGTGCGCGTACCGGGCGGGGTTGCTGCTGTTCGGAGTTACTCCTGCTTCTTGCGGCGGGTGCCGAAGACGATCTCGTCCCAGCTGGGTACCGCCGCGCGGCGGCCCGGACGGACGCCGTCCGCCTCGGCCTGACGGTCCGTGGTGCCGGTCAGCCGGTCGCGGTGGCCGGCCACCGTCCGCGGCATCAGGACGTCCGCGTATGCCGATCCGGCTCCTGCCGAGGCGGCCGGCGGGGCCTCCTCGGCCTCTTCCGGCTCGGACTCCGGCGCGGTGGCGGGCCGTTCCGGAACCACCAGGTCGCCCCGGAAGCTCGGTACCGCCTCCAGCAGGCTGGTCAGCGTGTCCCGTTCCTCCTCCGGTTCCGGCGGGGGCGCCGCGGAGGCGATGGCCGGGAGCTGGCGGTCCAGCGCGCGGTCGAGCGGCCGGTCGCGCGGCAGCCTGGCGATCCGCGGTACGAACGGGAAGGTCGGCTCCGGGGCGGCCGGGATGTCGTCCGACTCGCCGATCAGCGAGCGGGCCTCGTCGTCCACGGCCACGACCAGCCGCCGCGGCGGATCGTACGTCCAGCTCGCCGAGTGTGGTTCACCGGCCACCCGGTAGACCAGCAGGACCTCCCAGGTGCCGTCGTCGCGGCGCCACGAGTCCCACTGCACGGTCTCCTTCTCGGCCCCGCGCAGCGTGAGCCGCTCCTGCACGGCCTCGCCGAGCTGGGGTCCGGTGTTCTCGCCGGGACGGCGCACGGGGGTCTTCCGGGCCCGCTCCGCCATGAACGCGCGCTCCGCGAGCACCGGGCCCTCGAAGCGGCGTACCCGGTCGACGGGGATGCCGGCGAGCTGCGCGACCTCCTCCGCGGAGGCACCGGCACGTATCCGGGCCTGGATGTCCCGCGGGCGGAGGTGGCTCTCCACCTCGATCTCGATCTGGTTCAGGCGTGCGCGGTCGTTGCGCACGGCAGCCCGCAGCCGTTCGTCGATCGGAAGCGTGTACTCCGTGCTGTCCGCAGCCTTGAGCACCAGTCGTGTGCCGTCATTGGAGACGGCCACGACACGCAGTTCGGGCATGGGGACCTCCCGGGTGGTGCCTGCCGACGTCACGTGCGTCGCTGCTTCCGCTAGTCGAGTGTGGCCTGCCCGGGTGCAGCCTGCCACAACCTTGCCGAGTTCAACCGGCGTGTCGGGCATGCGCCCTTGATCGCCGTTATGGCACGGTTACCTGTTGGCGACAGACAGTGACCGACCGGTCACTCTGTGCAGCAGAAACCCGTGCGATAGCGCGTCCTCGCCGGTTTCGAGCGCCGTTTCTCCATCAACCGGCCCCCTCTCCCGGGTCCGGACATCCGTAAGGACGGACGGCCCCAGGGCTCGCCACAGTACTCCATTCGGGCCACCTGGGTGGACCGCCGCGCCGCCGAACTTGTCCCGCCCGAGGGGAGTTGGCGGCCCGGCCGGCCTGGCCTGCCTGCGCCCCGGGTCGGTTTGGGGTGTCTTGCTTCACAGAATCCGCAGAAATGGAACTATCCGTTTCGCTCGGCTGTCAGTAACTGCTGTAGCCGGTGAAGCAGAGGTTGAGGATGGGTCAGAAGGCGACGCAGGGCACCAGGCTGATAGAGGAGGCGGAGGAGGACGGGAAGAAGAAGCTCGATCTGAGCGTGGCTCAGGTCGCGGGCTCCTCCCTGGCCACGGTCGCGGCCGCTCTGCTCGCCTCGAAGCTCGGCGTCTACGGGACGATCCTCGGCGCCGGCGTGGTCAGCGTGGTGGCCACCGCCGGCGGGCCCGTCATCCAGCACTTCTTCCGCCGTACCGGCGGCCGGCTGCGCGAGGCGGCGGCCCCGAAGGGCCGCCGGGTGCCGACCCCCGCCGAGGAGTTGGCGGTGCTGCCCGCCGGAGGCGCCCCGGCCGCGGCGCCTCCCGCCGGCGAGTTCGGCCGGGCCACCACCTACGGCTCCCGGGGGCGCGGCTGGAAGCGCACCACGGTGGCCGCGGGCGCTGCCTTCGCCCTCTCCATGGGCGGCATAGGCGCGTACGAGGCCCTCGCCGGCTCCCCGGTCAGCAGCGACGGGCGCGCCCTGCTGCCCGGTGGCCCCGGCAAGGCGAAGCAGGAGCGGCCCCGTACGCCGGAGAGCGGGACCGACGACAAGGACGGGACCGGCGAGAAGGACGGGACCGGCGGGCGGACCGGCACGTCCCCCACGCCCGGCCGCTCCACGGACTCCGCCCCGCCGGACCCGGACCCGGACCCGTCCCGGAAGCCGGCGCCGACTCCCCCGCCGACGCCCACCCCGACACCGCCGGCGCCCACCCCCACGCCGACCCCCGACCGGTCGACGCCGGGCACCGACAGCACCGACAGCACCCCCGGCACCGGCCGGGGCCGGGAGAGCGCCTCCTGACCCCGGGGCACTCGGCCGGCCGGATCAGTCCCCGAGCACCCGCCGCAGGTAGTCGTTGCCGAACACCCGCTCCGGGTCCAGCCGGTCGCGGAGCGAGATGAACTCCCCGAACCGCGGGTAGACCCCGGCCAGGTACTCCGCGTCCCGGGTGTGCACCTTGCCCCAGTGCGGACGCCCGCCGTGCTCGGTGAAGATCCGCTCGGCAGCGGTGAAGTACGCCTGGTAGGGCGTCCCCTTGTACATGTGCACGGCGATGTACGCGGTGTCCCGGCCGGAGGCGGTGGACAGCGCGATGTCGTCCGCCGGAGCGGTCCGCACCTCCACCGGGAAGCTGATCCGCAGGTCCGAGCGGTCCACCACGGCCTTCAGCTCGCGCAGCGCCCCGACCACCCGCTCGCGCGGCAGGGCGTACTCCATCTCCACGAACCGGACCCGGCGCGGGCTGGTGAACACCTTGTACGGGATGTCCGTGTAGGTGCGCGCGGAGAGCGCCCGGCTGGCGACCCGGGCGATCCCCGGGATGGCCGCGGGGACCGCCCGGCCCACCGAGTTGACGGCCTGGAAGAGGCCGTTCGACAGCAGCTCGTCCTCCACCCAGGCGCTGACCGCGCCGGGCGGGGCGGCCGGGCCCGCGCTGCGGTTGTTCCGCTTGGTGTTGCAGTTGCCGGTGTGCGGGAACCAGTAGAACTCGAAGTGCTCGTTCTCCGCGTGGTGCTGCTCGAACTCGGCCGTCACCCGGTCGAAGCCCATCGGCTCCTCGCGGGCGGTGAGGAAGAACAGCGGCTCCACGGCAAAGGTGAGGGAAGTGACCACGCCCAGTGCGCCGATGCCGATCCGGGCGGCCGCGTAGACCTCCGGATTCTCCTTCTCCGAGCAGCTCAGCAGCCGCCCGTCCGCGGTGACCAGCTCCAGGCCGCGTATCTGGGCGGCTATGGAGCCGGAGTCGCGGCCGGTCCCGTGCGTGCCCGTGCCGACGGCGCCGGAGACCGTCTGCTCCATGATGTCGCCCATGTTGGTGAGTGACAGGCCCTCCAGGGCCAGTGCCCGGTTGAGATCCTTCAGGATGGTGCCGGCCGCCACCGTGACGGTGCCCGCGGCCCGGTCGATCTCCTGGATCCCGGCGAGCGCCTGGGGCCTGATCAGTACGCCGTCGGTGGCGGCCGCCGCGGTGAAGGAGTGGCCGGTGCCGACCGCCTTCACCCTCAGCCCGTCCTCGGCGGCCCGCCGGACCGCCTCCTGCAGTTCCCCGACCGACGCCGGTGCCACCACGCGGGCCGGCGTGGCGGACACGTTGCCCGCCCAGTTACGCCACGTGCTCCCGGACTTCCCTGCTGTCGCCGTCCCCATCGCTTGAGGGCTCCTCCCCTTGCGCCGGCCTCGTCAGCCGGCGGTAACCCGCGAACGCGACCGCCGCCGCGGCGATCCCCGCCGAGATGGAGACGACGTACCCCGTCCTCGCCCCGGAGGCGTCGATGACCCAGCCGGTCACCGACGATCCGAGCGCGACGCCGACCGCGAGCCCGGTGCTGGTCCAGGTCATGCCTTCGGTCAGCTTTTCGCGTGGTACGTGCGTCTCGATCAGGGCCATCGTGGTCACCATCGTGGGAGCGATGGCCAGGCCCGAGACGAAGAGCGCCACAGCCAGAAACGGAAGGTTCCCGGCCAGTAGGAGGGGGATCATACTCACGGCCATGGCCACCACGCCCAGTACCCAACGGCGTTCGGTCCGTCCCTTGAGATGGAGCAGGCCGAAGACGAGGCCGGCCAGGCAGGAGCCGAGCGCCCAAATGGCCAGGACGAAGCCGGTGGCGGACTTGTGCCCCTGCTCCTCGGCGAAGGCCAGGGTGGACACGTCGATGGAGCCGAAGATCGCGCCGGTGGCCACGAAGGTCGCGACCAGGACCTGCAGGCCGGGCGAGCGCAGCGCCGAGGAGCGGTCGTGGTGTTCGCCGCGCGGGTGCGGCTGCGGCTCGGTGGAGCGCAGCGCGGTCAGCCACCACACGCCCACCAGCAGGAAGACGATCGCGACCAGCGGGCCGGCCTCCGGGAACCAGCCGGCCGACAGCGTGATGGCCACGGGCGGGCCGAAGATGAAGCAGACCTCGTCCAGGACGGATTCGAGGGAGTACGCGGTGTGCAGCTGCGGGGTGTCCCGGTAGATCACGGTCCAGCGGGCCCGGACCATCGAGCCGACGCTGGGCACGCAGCCGGCGACGACCGCGAAGGCGAACAGCGTCCAGTCCGGCCAGCCGTTGGCGGCGGCGGCCAGCAGCCCGGCGATGGCGGCCACCGCGACCAGGGTCACCGGGCGCAGCACCCGCCGCTGCCCGTACTGGTCGACCAGCCGGGAGACCAGCGGGCCCTGCGCGGCCGCGGAGAGGGCCAGGGCGGCGGTGAGCGCTCCCGCCAGCGAGTACCGGCCGGTCAGCTCGGAGATCATCGTCAGGATGCCCACGCCGGCCATGGACAGCGGCATGCGCCCGATGAGCCCGGCGGCGGCGAACCCCTTGGTGCCGGGAGCGGCGAATATCGCGCGGTAGGGACTGGGCAAGGGGAGCCCTCCGTAAGGGACGTCATTGGCCCGTACAGGTTACGGCCGGGAGCGAGCGGGCCGCACGGGGAAAAAGGGTGGGCCGCGGCGAGTGTGACTTTGTGTTCGGCCGGATTACCGGCGGTCGGCGGCGGGTGGCAGGATTCGAGACATGTCTGACCAGCTCCCGAATCCCGCAGGCGGCCCGGCCCGCCCTTATGACGCCCTCCTGCTGCTGTCCTTCGGCGGCCCGGAGGGACCCGACGACGTCGTGCCCTTCCTGGAGAACGTCACCCGCGGCCGGGGCATCCCGCGCGAACGCCTCAAGGAGGTCGGGCAGCACTACTTCGGCTTCGGCGGCGTCAGCCCGATCAACGCCCAGAACCGGGAGCTGCTGGCCGCCCTGCGGAAGGACTTCGCCGAGCACGGCCTGGACCTCCCGGTGTACTGGGGCAACCGGAACTGGGCGCCGTACCTGACCGACGTCATGCGGGAGATGGCCGCGGACGGGCGGCGCCGCATCGCCGTGCTGGCGACCAGCGCCTACGCCTCGTACTCGGGCTGCCGCCAGTACCGCGAGAACCTCGCGGACGCCCTGGCCACGCTCGCCGAGGAGGGTTTCGAGCTCCCGCGGGTGGACAAGCTGCGGCACTACTTCAACCACCCCGGCTTCATCGAGCCGATGGTCGACGGGGTGATCGCCTCGCTCGGGGAGCTGCCCGAGGCGGTCCGGGCGGGCGCCAACCTGGTCTTCACCACCCACTCGATCCCCACGGCCGCCGCGGACGCCTCCGGTCCGGTGGAGGACCACACCGAGGGCGGGGAGGGCGGCGCGTACGTCAGGCAGCACCTCGACGTGGCCCGGGTGATCGCGGACGAGGTGGCCGAGCGGACCGGGACCGAGCGCCCCTGGCAGCTCGTCTACCAGTCCCGCAGCGGCGCCCCGCACATCCCGTGGCTGGAACCGGACATCTGCGACCACCTGGAGGCCCTGCACGGGGCCGGGACGCCCGCGGTGGTGATGGTGCCCATCGGCTTCGTCTCGGACCACATGGAGGTCCTGTACGACCTCGACACCGAGGCCACCGCCAAGGCCGCCGAGCTCGGCCTGCCGATCCGGCGGTCCGCCACCGTGGGCGCCGACTCCCGGTTCGCCGAGGCGGTGCGCGAGCTGGTGCTGGAGCGGGCCGCGGCGGAGCGCGGGGAACCGGTGGAGCGGTGCGCGCTCGGCCTGCTCGGGCCCAGCCACGACCTGTGCGCGGTGGGCTGCTGCCCCGCCCGCCAGGCCCGCCCGGCCGCCGCCGGCGCGGACAGCCCGTACTCATGAGGAGCGCAGCCGTGCCCACGGAGGACCTGAAGACCGAACTGCTGGAGCTGGCCCTGGAGGCGGCCCGGCGGGCCGGGGAGCTGCTGCGCGACGGCCGGCCGGCCGATCTGGGGGTGGCCGCCACCAAGACCAGCTCGATCGACGTGGTGACCGAGATGGACATCGCCGCGGAGAAGCTGATCACCGGCTTCCTGGCGGAGCACCGCCCGCAGGACGGGCTGCTCGGCGAGGAGGGCTCCGACACCGAGGGCACGAGCGGTGTGCGGTGGGTCGTGGACCCGCTGGACGGCACCGTGAACTACCTGTACGGGCTGCCCGCCTGGTCGGTGTCGATCGCGGCCGAGTACCGGGGCGAGACGGTGGCCGGGGTGGTGGCGGCGCCGCTGCGCGGGGAGACGTACCACGCGGTGGCGGGGCGCGGGGCCTGGCTGGACGGCGTACGGCTGGCCTGCCGGCCGGCGGCGCCGCTGGACCAGGCGCTGCTGGCGACCGGCTTCGGATACCTCCAGGAGCGGCGGGCCCACCAGGCGGACGTGGCCCAGGCGATCATCCCGCGGGTGCGGGACATCCGGCGGGGCGGCTCGGCGGCCATCGACCTGTGCGATGTGGCCTGCGGCCGGCTGGACGGGTACTACGAGCGCGGGCTCAACCCGTGGGACCTGGCGGCCGGCGAGCTGATCGCCCGCGAGGCCGGTGCCCTGACGGGCGGCCGGCCGGGCGAGCCCGCCTCCGGTGAGCTGGCGATCGCCGCGACCCCGGCGGTCTTCGGCGCCCTGCAGCCCCTGCTGGAGGACGCCGGGGCCTGGCACGACTGACTGCCTGCGGGCCTTCTGCGGCCCGCTGCGGGCCCGGGCCGTCTGGGGCCTGCACGGGCCTGAGAACGCCGACGAGGCCGGGACCCGCCCCCGAGGGCGGTCCCGGCCTCGCAGCGTCAGGAAGGGCGGCCTACGCCGCCCGCACCCGTACGCCGTGTTCCGCGGCCAGGCGGTGGAGGTCCTCCAGTTCCGCCTGCTCGACCTCCGCGAGGAAGTCGTCGCCCGTTTGCTGGGCCCGGTTGAGGTCCGACTCGGTGGTGCGAATGCGCTGCAGGAGTCCTGCGGTGAATGCGTCCATGGCGGTTGCGCCCCCTCTTCGTGGCACGGAGGTGTCCGGGAGGTAGGTGATCGGTGATCGGGGTGTGGTGTCGTCCTCCCCGGCCCCCTGGGCCCAGAAACCTCGGAAGGCGAGGGAATCCTCACTTCCGCCTTGCCCGGGGCCTCCCGGGAGGCCCTGCTGTGGCGCCTTACAGCCGGTTTACGGCCGAAAGCGGCAGGATGGTTGGCGCAATGGACCGTGCCCGCCCTGGGCCCAGAGGAAGGAAATCGACGTGCGCGTACTCGTCGTCGAGGACGAGCAGCTGCTCGCCGATGCGGTGGCCACCGGACTGCGCCGGGAGGCCATGGCCGTCGACGTCGTGTACGACGGCGCGGCCGCCCTGGAACGGGTGGGCGTCAACGACTACGACGTGGTCGTGCTCGACCGGGACCTCCCCCTCGTGCACGGAGACGACGTCTGCCGCAAGATCGTCGAGCTGGGCATGCCGACCCGGGTGCTGATGCTGACCGCCTCCGGTGATGTGAGCGACCGGGTCGAGGGCCTGGAGCTCGGGGCCGACGACTACCTGCCCAAGCCCTTCGCCTTCAGCGAGCTGACCGCCCGGGTGCGCGCCCTCGGCCGGCGGACCACCGTCGCCCTGCCGCCCGTACTGGAGCGGGCCGGCATCAAGCTGGACCCGAACCGGCGCGAGGTGTTCCGGGACGGCAAGGAGGTCCAGCTGGCGCCGAAGGAGTTCGCGGTGCTGGAGGTCCTCATGCGCAGCGAGGGCACGGTCGTCTCCGCCGAGCAGCTGCTGGAGAAGGCGTGGGACGAGAACACCGACCCGTTCACCAATGTGGTCCGGGTGACCGTGATGACCCTGCGCCGCAAGCTCGGCGAGCCCCCGGTCATCGTGACGGTGCCCGGCTCCGGATACCGGATCTGACGCGGATGGCCGCTACCCCGGTGCCCTCCGCGGCACCACCGAAGCAGCAGACCTGGGACCCCGGCCCGCCCGAGGGTCCCTTCCCTTGGCTGCGGCCGACCATCCGGATACGGCTCACGCTGCTGTACGGCGGCATGTTCCTGATCGCCGGGATCCTGCTGCTGTCGATCATCTACCTGCTGGCCGCGCAGACCATGCGGGCCGGCCTGCCGCCGCCGTTCAAGATCGTCGGCGGTCAGGACGTCCAGGTCACCAGCGAGACCTGCCCGGCGGTGAGCCTGGTCAAGAACGCCGGGGAGCTCAACAACGCCGTCGTCGCCTGCATGGACATCCAGCGCAAGCACGCCCTGGACGACCTGCTCAGCCGCTCCCTGATGGCCCTGCTGGGCCTGTCGATCATCGCCTTCGCCTTCGGCTACGCGATGGCCGGCCGGGTGCTCTCGCCGTTGGGCAAGATCACCCGGACCGCCCGCCGGGTGGTCGGCTCCGACCTGACCCGGCGGATCGAGCTGGACGGCCCGGACGACGAGCTCAAGGAGCTCGCCGACACCTTCGACGAGATGCTGGACCGGCTGGAGCGGGCCTTCACGGCCCAGCAGCGGTTCGTGGCCAACGCCTCGCACGAGCTGCGGACCCCGCTGGCCATCAACCGGACCCTGCTCGAAGTCCACCTGTCCGACCCCGGAGCCCCGGTGGAGCTCCAGCAGCTGGGCAAGACGCTGCTGGCCACCAACGAGCGCAGCGAACAGCTCGTCGAGGGCCTGCTGCTGCTCGCCCGCAGCGAGAACCAGATCGTCGAGCGCAAACCCGTGGACCTGGCCGAGGTCGCCTCGCGCGCCATCGACCAGGCGCGCGGCGAGGCCGAGGCGAAGGGCGTGGAGATCCGCGGCGAGCGCGCGCTGGCCGTGGTCCAGGGCAACGGCGTGCTGCTGGAGCGGATCGCCCTCAACCTGGTGCAGAACGCCGTCCGGTACAACGTGCCGAACGGCGGCTGGGTGGAGGTCGTCACCGAGCTCAGCCACGGCCAGGCGGTGCTCGTGGTCTCGAACACAGGTCCCGTGGTTCCCGCGTACGAGATCGACAACCTCTTCGAGCCCTTCAGACGCCTCCGTACGGAGCGAACGGGCAGCGACAAGGGTGTGGGCCTCGGCCTGTCCATCGCGCGCTCTGTGGCGCGCGCACACGGCGGCCGGATCCACGCGGAGCCCCGCGAGGGGGGTGGCCTGGTGATGCGCGTCACCCTGCCCATCTGACGAACACCCTGCCTGTTCGCTCTCGGCTGAACCCGTGGGCGGCGGGCGTGGGCACGGGCTGTGTGATCGATCACAGTGCCGAGTGCCCGCCCCTGTACGGTCCGTGACCCCTGGGGTCCCGGAAAGCCCGGGAAAGTCCGGGTTTCCGGCACCCCGAACGGCGGAAAATACACGGGGTGGCGCTCGTGCACGACGGCCTCCCGACCGTGTACGGTCCCGCTCGACATACCGGCCCATCGCCCTTCAGGCGTGCAGCTGGGTGTCGATTGAGTAACAGACCTTGATGTGAGGCAAAATCTCCGCCTCAGGTCGGGCACAAGTCCGGCCTCTCGCGCGTTACGTGCGCTGAGACACCGCTAAATACCCAGAGGGGGAGAGCGAACAATGGCAACGGACTACGACACCCCACGCAAGACTGACGACGACGTCGACAGCGACAGCATTGAAGAGCTGAAGGCCCGGCGCAACGACAAGTCCACCTCGGCCGTGGACGTCGACGACTTCGACGCGGTCGAAGGCCTGGAGCTGCCCGGCGCGGACCTGTCCAACGAGGAACTGGCCGTCCGGGTGCTGCCCAAGCAGGCGGACGAGTTCACCTGCATGAGCTGCTTCCTGGTGCACCACCGCAGCCAGCTGGCCCGCGAGAAGAACGGCCAGCCCATCTGCCGCGACTGCGACTGAGGCAGCCGGCCGTGACAGGGTCGACACCGTCCCGCAGGCGTTTCTTCCGCAGGCAGGGTGGTGACGCGGTGGAGGCGTACGCCGAAGCGAAGGGCCCGGCAACGGGCCGCGGTGGCTCCGGCGTGCCCACTGTCCCCGCCGTGCCCGAGGCGGGCGGAGGGCCGGTGCCGGCGGTCGTGGACACCGGCGGAGAAGCCCGGCGGAAACCCGCCGGGCGCCGGATGGAAGCCGTCAAGAACGGCGTGCGCAAGAGCAGCGAAGGCGCACGGGCGGTCGTCCTGTACATCAGCGACCGGATCATCGAGAACGCCCCGCGCGTTCCCGTACGGGACCTGGCGACGCTGCGCGCCCAGTTCCCGGGCCTCGGTCCCGATCAGCTGGCCGACAAGCTGATCGCCGGTGCCGCCAACGGCGCCTCGACCGTGGGCGCGGGCATCGGCGCGGTGGCGATGCTGCCCGTGCCGCCGGCGCTGCCGGCCGAGCTGGCCGCCGAGATCACCGGCGTCGCGGCGATCGAGCTCAAGCTCATCGCCGAACTCCACGAGGTGTACGGGCAGCGCCCGCCCGGCAACCTCAAGGAACGCAGCTTCGCCTACCTGACCGCGTGGACGGAGGAGCGGGGCGTCGACCTGACCAAACCGACCACCCTCAACGCGGCCCTCGGCGGGCAGATGAAACGCGAACTGCGCCAGCAGATCACGAAGCGGCTGCTCCGCAACCTGCCGAACGTGATGCCGTTCATGGTGGGGGCGGCCGTCGGCGCGGTCATGAACCGCCGCGACACCAAGAAGCTGGCCGAGAAGGTCCGCGGGGACCTGCGCAGCCGAGCCGTGCCGTGGCACGCGCTGCCGGCGCAGCCGCCGCTCGACCAGCCGCCCCTCGAGCCGGGCAGCCCCAAATCCCTCCAGGGCCCGGCCGAACCCTGACGGGCCGGCCACCCCTGACGAACGGGACCGGCTACTCGGCGGCGGACCGGGACCGCGCCGAGCGCAGGGCGGCCGCCAGGGCCTCCGGCTCGCGCGTCGAGACGTACACGTACGGGGTCGGGTCCGACGGATCGGTGACCTCGACGCGCACCGCCGTCGGCACGTAGCTGCGCATCAGCATGAAGGCCCGGGGGTCCGCCTTGTACGTGCGCCAGGCGCGCGCCTGCTCCGCGTCCAGGACCTCCGGCTCGCCCAGGGCCGCCACCGGGATCCGCGCGTCCCCGGCCGCCAGCGCGCCGTTCACCACCCGCACGCGAGCGCTCCCGTACGAGCTCACCAGCAGCCCCGTCAGGGCCGTCCCGCCGACCAGCCCGGCCAGCAGCGCCATCGTCCCCAGCGGCACCATCATCAGCGCACACGCCAGGCCCATCAGCACGGTGATGCCCCACCAGGCGCGGGGGGCGGTCAGGCGTTCGTCATGGTGCGCGGGGGAGAGCTGCATGACTCCAAGCTTGGCACGAGGCGACCGGCGGGTAGCCGCGCGGGTAAGGTCTGCGGCTGTGAGTGGACGAAACCCAAGCCTGACGCCCCCGGCCGACGCCACGGCGCCGGTCAGGCACCCCGACGCCCCGGCGCCCGGCGAGCTCCTCGGTGCGCACTACGAGCACTGTTTCGGCTGCGGCAACGGTCAGCCGCACGGTCTGCACCTGGCCGCCCGGGCCGGCGAGGGTGTCCGCGTCACCGCCGAGTTCACCGTCAAGCCCGCGCACCAGGGAGCACCCGGCCTCGCCCACGGCGGGGTCCTGGCCACCGCGCTCGACGAGACCCTCGGCTCGCTGAACTGGCTGCTGCGGGTCATCGCGGTCACCGGCCGGCTGGAGACCGACTTCGTACGGCCGGTGCCCGTGGACACGGTGCTGTACCTGGAGGCCGAGGTCACCGCGGTCGCCGGGCGGAAGATCTACTCCAGTGCCGTCGGCCGCATAGGCGGCCCCGAGGGGCCCGTCGCGGTGCGCGCCGAGGCCCTGTTCATAGAAGTCAAGGTCGACCACTTCATCGAGAACGGCCGGCCCGAGGAGATCCGGGCGGCGATGGCCGACCCGGACCAGGTCAGGCGCGCCCGCGCCTTCGAGGTGAACCCCTGATGGCCCTGAGCAATCACGCCCCCGTCGACGTGCTGATCAAGCTGGTCGACCCGGAGGTGCCCATTCCGGCGTACGGCCACCCCGGCGACGCCGGCTGCGACCTGGTGACCACCCAGGCCGCCGAGCTCGCCCCCGGCGAGCGGACCGTACTCCCCACCGGGGTGTCCATCGCCCTGCCCGACGGGTACGCGGCCTTCGTGCACCCGCGGTCCGGCCTGGCCGCCCGCTGCGGGCTCGCGCTCGTGAATGCCCCGGGGACGGTGGATGCCGGGTACCGTGGGGAGATCAAGGTGATCGTGGTCAATCTCGACCCGCGCGAGAGCGTCCGGTTCGAGCGCTTCGACCGCATTGCCCAGCTGGTTGTCCAGCGGGTCGAGAAGGTGCGCTTCCATGAGGTGGCGGAACTTCCCGGCTCGGCCCGGGCCGAGGGGGGTTTCGGCTCCACCGGCGGTCATGCGGCTGTGGCCGGAAACGGCGCTGGTCAGCAGGGTGGGAATGGCTACGCTTCGGTCGTATCCGACCGGGAAGGACAGTGACGTGTTCGGACGTCGCAAGAAGAACAGCTCCGTCAAGGACGGTGGCGCGGCCGAGCAGGTCGTCGACGGCGTCGAGGCGGAGGAGAGCGAATACGCCGACGAGCGCGCCGAGTTTGCCACCGGCGAGCAGCGCCGGGTGAACCTGCCGCCGGCCCCGCGGCCGGACGGCCCCTGGGACGTCTCCGAGGTGCCCGGCGATCCGGCCGAGGGCCGGGTCGACCTCGGCGGCATCTTCGTACCGGGTGTCGAGGGCATGGAGCTGCGCGTCGAGGTCGCCGGGGACGCGATCGTCGCCGCGACCGTGGTGCTGCGCGACAGCGCCGTGCAGCTGCAGGCCTTCGCGGCGCCCAAGAAGGAAGGGATCTGGGGCGAGGTCCGAGAGGAGATCGCCTCGGGCATCACCCAGCAGGGCGGAATCATCGACGAGGTCCAGGGTCCGCTGGGCTGGGAGCTGCGCGCGCAGGTCCCGGTCCCGCTGCCGGACGGCACCCGGGGCGCCCAGCTGGTGCGCTTCGTGGGCGTCGACGGCCCCCGCTGGTTCCTCCGCGGGGTGATCTCCGGCCAGGGTGCGGTGCAGCCCGAGTCGGCCGGTCTGCTGGAGCAGATCTTCCGTGACACCGTCGTGGTGCGGGGCGAGGGCCCGATGGCCCCGCGCGACCCGATCGTCCTGAAGCTGCCGAACGACGCCCAGATGGTGCCGGACGGCGTGCAGACGGAGGACCAGGAGGGCTCCCGCTTCTCCGGCGGCATGGGCCAGCTGGAGCGCGGCCCGGAGATCACCGAGGTCCGCTGACGCTCGGCCGTTGACCGTTGACCACAGCCGGTCGTCCCGACGGGCCGTGCTCCCCTGCCCGGGAGCACGGCCCGTCGTCGTACGTGATCGTCGTACGTGATCGCCGTGCGTGATCGTCGTACGTGAGAATGGGACACATGGGACGCGGCAAGCTTCGGATCTACCTCGGTGCGGCTCCGGGCGTGGGCAAGACGTACGCGATGCTGGCCGAGGGGCACCGGCGGGTGGAGCGGGGCACCGACTGCGTGGTCGGGTTCGTGGAGCACCACGGGCGGACGCGCACCGAGGTGCTGCTGCACGGCCTGGAGCTGGTGCCGCGCCGCGAGCTGGAGTACCGGGGCTCCTCGTTCACCGAGGTGGACGTGGACGCGTTGCTGGCCCGCAGCCCCGCCGTCGCGCTGGTGGACGAGCTCGCCCACACCAATGTGCCGGGCTCGCGCAACGCCAAGCGCTGGCAGGACGTCGAGGAGCTGCTGCAGGCCGGCATCGACGTCGTCTCCACCGTCAACATCCAGCACCTGGAATCGCTCGGTGACGTGGTCGAGACCATCACCGGGGTGCGGCAGCGCGAGACGGTGCCCGACGAGGTGGTGCGGCGGGCCGACCAGATCGAACTGGTCGACATGTCCCCGCAGGCGCTGCGCCGGCGCATGGCCCACGGCAACGTCTACCAGCCCGACAAGGTCGACGCGGCCCTCTCCCACTACTTCCGGCCGGGGAACCTGACCGCGCTGCGCGAGCTCGCGCTGCTGTGGACCGCGGACCGGGTCGACGAATACCTCCAGCAGTACCGCGGCGAACACGGCATCCGCTCCACCTGGCAGGCCCGGGAGCGAATCGTCGTCGGCCTCACCGGCGGCCCCGAAGGCCGTACGCTCATCCGCCGGGCCGCGCGGCTGGCGGAGAAGGGCGCGGGCGGGGAGGTGCTCGCCGTCTACATCGCGCGCAGCGACGGACTGACCGCGGCCTCCCCGAAGGAGCTCGCGGTCCAGCGGACCCTGGTCGAGGACCTGGGTGGAACGTTTCACCATGTGGTCGGCGACAACATCCCCGACGCCCTGCTGGAGTTCGCCCGGGGCGTGAACGCCTCCCAGATCGTGCTCGGCTCCAGCCGCCGCAAGCCCTGGCAGTACCTGTTCGGGCCGGGTGTCGGGGCGACCGTCGCCCGCGAATCCGGCCCCGACCTCGACGTGCACATCGTCACCCACGAGGAAGCCGCCAAGGGGCGCGCGCGGGGGCTGCCGGCCGTCTACCCCGGAGCCCGGCTGGGCCGGACCCGGATCCTGGCCGGCTGGGTGGTCGGCGTGGTCTTGCCGGCCCTGCTGGCCCTGCTGCTCACGCACATCGACGCAGATCCCGGCCTGGCCAACGAGATGCTGCTGTTCCTGGCGCTGACCGTGGCGGCCGCGATGCTCGGCGGGCTGCTGCCCGCCCTCGCCTCGGCGGCCTTCGGCTCCCTGCTGCTGAACTACTTCTTCGCCCCGCCGGTGCACCGGCTGACCATCGCCGACCCGAAGAACATCGTCGCCATCGTGGTGTTCTTCTCCGTGGCCGTCGCGGTGGCCTCGGTGGTGGACCTGGCCGCCCGCCGCACCCAGCAGGCCGCCCGGCTGCGGGCCGAGTCGGAGATCCTCTCCTTCCTCGCCGGCAGCGTGCTGCGCGGGGAGACCACCCTGTCCGCCCTGCTGGAACGGGTCCGCGAGACCTTCGCCATGGAGTCGGTGACCCTGCTGGAGCGGCGGAGCGAGACCGACCCCTGGACCTCGGCCGGCAGCATCGGCCCGGGGCCGGTCACCCGGCCGGAGGACGCCGATGTGGACATGCCGGTCGGCGACCACATGGCGCTGGCCCTGTCGGGCCGGGTGCTGCCCGCCGAGGACCGGCGGGTGCTCGGCGCCTTCGCCGCCCAGGCCGCCGTGGTCCTGGACCGGCAGCGGCTCGTCGGCGAGGCCGAGGAGGCCCGCCGGCTGGCCGAGGGCAACAAGATCCGCACCGCCCTGCTGGCTGCCGTCAGTCACGACCTGCGCACCCCCCTCGCCTCCATCAAGGCCTCCGTCACCTCGCTCCGCTCCGGTGACGTGGAGTGGTCCGAGGAGGACCGGGCCGAGCTCCTCGCCGGCATCGAGGAGGGCGCCGACCGGCTCGACCACGTGGTGGGCAACCTGCTCGACATGTCCCGGCTGCAGACCGGCACCGTCACCCCGCTGATCCGCGCCGCCGACCTCGACGAGGTGGTCCCGATGGCGCTGCTCGGCGTACCGGAGGACAGCGTGCAGCTGGACATTCCGGAGACACTGCCGATGGTGGCGGTGGACCCCGGGCTGCTGGAGCGTACGGTCGCCAACGTGGTCGAGAACGCCGTCAAGTACAGCCCCGCCGGGCAGGTCGTCACCGTGGCCGCCAGCGCGTTGGGGGACCGGGTGGAGGTCCGGGTCGTCGACCGCGGACCCGGCGTCCCCGACGAGGCCAAGGAGCGGATCTTCGCGCCCTTCCAGCGGCACGGCGACTCCCCGCGCGGCGCCGGGGTGGGCCTCGGCCTGGCCGTGGCCCGCGGATTCGCCGAGGCCATCGGCGGCACCCTGACCGCGGAGGACACCCCCGGCGGCGGCATGACCATGGTGCTCACGCTGCGCGCCGCGGCCGCGGGGGACGCCGGGCACGCGACGCACGGCGCCGGGCCGCATCACGCCGCCCCGCAGGACGGCGTACGCATACGAGAGAAAGCAGGACCTCAATGACCCGGGTGCTCGTGGTCGAGGACGAGCCGCAGATCGTCCGCGCCCTCGTGATCAACCTGAAGGCCCGCAAGTACGAGGTCGACGCGGCCCCCGACGGCGCGACCGCCCTGGAACTGGCCGCCGCCCGCCACCCCGACGTGGTGGTCCTCGACCTCGGCCTCCCCGACATGGACGGCGTCGAGGTGATCAAGGGGCTGCGCGGCTGGACCCGGGTCCCCATCCTGGTGCTCTCCGCCCGCCACAGCTCCGACGAGAAGGTCGAGGCGCTGGACGCGGGCGCCGACGACTACGTCACCAAGCCCTTCGGCATGGACGAGCTGCTGGCCCGGCTGCGCGCCGCAGTCCGCCGCGCCGAGCCGGCCGTCGGCTCCGGCGAGGGCGAGGTGGTCGTCGAGACCGCCGGCTTCACCGTGGACCTGGCCGCCAAGAAGGCGGTCCGCGAGGGACGCGACGTACGGCTAACCCCGACCGAATGGCACCTGCTGGAGGTACTGGTCCGCAACGGCGGCAAGCTGGTCAGCCAGAAGCAGCTGCTCCAGGAGGTCTGGGGCCCCTCCTACGGGACCGAGACGAACTATCTGCGGGTGTACATGGCGCAGCTGCGCCGCAAACTGGAGGCGGACCCCTCGCACCCCGTGCACTTCATCACCGAACCCGGGATGGGCTACCGCTTCGAGAGGTAGGGGCCCGCCGGTACGCTTCCTGTTATGAGTGCTGAACCGCGTCCCGAGAAGCCCGCGAAACCGGCCCGGCCGGCGGGCCGGTTCCGCCGGATGATCGAGAGGCTGTCCTCCACCCAGGAGGAGCTGCATTCGGCGGAGCTGCAGGAGGACGCAGAAGCCGCGGGATGCACGCGGATCTGCGACTGTCACGACCGCCAGATAGTGAAGGTGACCGGTACGCTGCGCACCGTCACCCTGCGGCCGCGCGCGGGCGTCCCGGCACTGGAGGCGGAGCTGTTCGACGGCTCGGCCGCGCTGGACGTGGTCTGGCTGGGCCGTCGCTCGATCGCGGGAATCGAACCGGGCCGGCGCATGATCGCCTCCGGACGGATCTCGATGAGCCACGGCCGCAGGGTCCTCTTCAACCCGAAGTACGAACTCCGCCCCGTCGGACAGGAGCAGTAGCCGGTGACGTCAGTGGACAAGCCGACCCCCCAGGCGGGGGCACAGGCCGAGGCGGACCAGAAGGCCGTCACGCAGGCAGCGCTCTTCGATGCCTTCGGCGGGATCCGCGGGACCCTGGAGACGATGCTCCCCGGGCTGCTCTTCGTGATGATCTACACGGTCAACAAGGACGTGAAGATGTCCGCGATCGCGGCGGGCGCGGTCGCCGTCCTGCTGGTGATCGTGCGGCTCGTGCGAAAGGACACCGTCAAGCACGCCTTCAGCGGGGTCTTCGGGGTCGGCGTCGGTGTCGCCTTCGCCCTGTTCACCGGCAGCGCCAAGGGCTTCTACCTGCCGGGCATGATCTACGGCGCCGGCCTCGGCGTCGCCTTCACCCTCTCCGCGCTGGTGGGCTTCCCGCTGCTCGGGGTCGTGCTGGGCCCGGTGTTCAAGGAGAACCTCTCCTGGCGCACCCGCAACCCGGGACGCAAGAAGGCCTACACCAAGGCGAGCCTGGCCTGGGGCCTGATCTTCCTCGCCAAGTACGCGATCCTCTTCCCGCTGTACTGGTGGGGCGACGCCACCCAGCTGGGCTGGCTGCTGGTGGCCCTGAAACTCCCGCCGATGGTGCTGGCCGTGTACTTCACCTGGCTCTTCCTGGCGAAGGCGCCGCCGCCGATCGACGTGTTCGCGGAGATGGAGGCGGAGGAGGAAGCCGAACGGCAGCGCAAGGCCGGGGCCGCCGGGGCGGCCGGGCACCGCGAGGTCTAAGGCACGAAAAAGGGGGGCGGGCGACCGATCGGTCGCCCGCCCCCCCCTTAAGCTGGGAGAACGGAAGATGGTGGACGAGGGAAAGCGGGGGCCGGTAGCTAGGTAGAGGGCGGATGGGGGAGGAGCACAAACAACAG
>NZ_JBFBAV010000032.1:0-82895 GCF_040689505.1 Streptomyces sp. NPDC051211 | reverse complement strand
ACGCCCGGTTACATTCCGAACCCGGAAGCTAAGCCTTTCAGCGCCGATGGTACTGCAGGGGGGACCCTGTGGGAGAGTAGGACGCCGCCGAACAACCCGCCCTTTTAGCTCAGTCGGTAGAGCGTCTCCATGGTAAGGAGAAGGTCAACGGTTCGATTCCGTTAAAGGGCTCTGACAAAATAAGGCCCCCGCCATCTGGCGGGGGCCTTTTTTGTTTTCACCTCACCTGGGCGGCGGCCGCGTCGATGAAGGCGGTGACGGCCTGCTCGAACCGGGCCTCGATCGCGATGACGGCCTGGCGGTCTTCGGCGTGGACGATCTCGCCGAGTTCGGCGGATATGGCTTCCATCAGTGGACGGAGGACGGGTTCGTCGGCGACGAGGCGAAGGCGGAAAGCGGCGGATTCGGCGACCGCCCCCAGGCGGTCGCTCTCCAGCTGGGCAGCCGCGAGCTCCTCGTCCCCAGGGGTCCGTCGGCGGCGGAACCACAGGGTGATCAGTGCGCGTTTGAGGTCCGTGACCGCGCCGGCATAGGCGCTGTAGGCCGCCAGGCGTTCCTGCCGCAGACGTTCTTCACGGTTCGCCGCTTCCGTGCGTTCGACGGTTCGCCGTTGGAACAGGTAGGTGCTCCACGAGCCGATCAGGGTGCCGACAACCGCGACCGCACTGGCCAGAATGGTGTTCATGCGGGGAGTCGACCACAGGCCCCCTCCAACCGGCCAGAGGCGACCGGAGGTTCAGTCGCCCGCGCGCTGTTCCGGCACGCGGAACGCCAGGATCGCCATGTCGTCGGAAGCCGGCTCCGCCGCGAAGCGTTCCACCGCCCGCAGGACGCGGGAGGCCACCGCGCCGGCCGTGAGGCCGGTGCAGGTGGTCAGGACGTCGGCCAAGCCGTCGTCGCCGAGCATGCGGGTGCCCTCGCGGCGCTCCGTCACGCCGTCCGTGACGCAGAGCAGCACATCGCCCGGTTCCAGGGTCACCGTCTGCTCGTACAGCTCCAGGTCGTCGATCACGCCCAACAGGGGCTGCGGGTCGGCCGCCGGGAGGACCTGGCCGTCCGGGCGGAGGCGCAGCGGCAGCGGGTGGCCGGCGCACACCACCTTCATCAGGGCGCCGCCGTCCGGCTGCAGGTGGAGTTCCCCGTACAGGAGGGTCAGGAAGCGGCTACGGGCGCCCTCGTCGAGGATCGCCGCGTTCAGGCGCTCCAGGACGGCGGGGCCGCCCAGGCCCTCGCGGGCCAGCAGCCGCAGGGCGTGCCGGGCCAGGCCCGTCACCGCCGCCGCCTCCGGGCCCGTACCGCAGACGTCGCCGATGGCGAACCCGTAGGCGCCGTCGCGGATCGGGAAGACGTCGTAGAAGTCGCCGCCCACCTCGTTGCCCTCGCCGGCCGCCCGGTAGATCACCTCGACCTCCATGCCGGGAATGGCGGGGGAGCCGGGCGGCAGCAGGCTGCGCTGCAGGGAGCGGCTGATCGCCGTGCGCTCCGAGTACAGGCGGGCGTTGTCGAGGGCGAGGGCGGCCCGGCGGGAGAGGTCCTCGGCGAGTTCGAGGATCTCCTGGCGGAAGTGCTCCTCGTGGGGTTTGCCCAGGGTGAGCATGCCGATGACGCGGTTGCGGGCCAGCAGCGGCAGGACCACCGTCTCGGCGTGGACCGCTGCGGAAGCCGCCGTCCACGGGCGGGCGCCCGTCTCGGTCACCGGCTCCGGGGGGTCCACGCGGGCCAGCAGGGCCTTCAGGGCGTCGATCCGGTCCTCGTCCTCGTGCAGGACGTACGACAGGTACGGGTCGGAGGCCGGGTCGGTGATCGTGTAGACCGCGCACCAGGTCGCCAGGGTCGGGACGGTCATCTGGGCCATCAGGGCCAGCGTCTGGTCCCGGTCGAGGGTGCCGGCCAGCAGGTCGGAGGCCTCCACCAGGAAGGACAGGGAGCCGCGGCGCAGCCGTTCCAGCTCCCCGAGCCGGGCCGACTCCACGGCCAGGGCGATCCGGTCCGCGGCGAACTGCAGCCGCAGGGCCTCGTCGTTCGAATAGCGGCCGGGGGCTTCGGCGGCCACCCCGAGGGACCCCGTGAGCCGGCCCTCGACCTTCAGCGGGACGGTGACCACCGAGCGCATGCCCGTGGTGTCCAGCAGCGGGACCGCGCCGGGGACCGCCGTGAGGTCGTCGTGGACGGCGGGCATCCGGGCCGAGCCGAAGCGGTTGGTGCCGGCCTCCACGGGGACCCGGGCGAACCGCTGCCGGGTCGAGGGCAGGCCGGTGGTGGCGCGGACCTCCAGCTCCGTCTCGTCGTCGGTGGCCAGCAGGAGGAAGGCGGCATCGGCGTCGAGCATGTCACGGGCCCGCTCGACGGTCCGCTGGAGCAGCCCGTCGAGATCGTCGGGGGCGGGGGAGCCGATGAACACCTCGAAGGGGTCCGCGGCGCGCGGTTCGGAGAACCGGCCGTCCTCGGCGGGGACCCGGGTCGGGCTCTGCAGGACGGCCCGCTCGTCGTCGTGGACCAGCAGACAGACGGTGGACGGTTCGCCGTACGCATCGCGGACCCGCAGGTGGGAGGCGTAGACGGGGATGACCCGGCCGTCCGCGCCGCGGATGCCGTAGCTGCCCTCCCAGCGGGACAGGCCCAGGGCCTCGGCTACGCCGGTACCCGTGCCGGGGGTGTGCGGCCAGGCGGCGAGCTCGGCCAGGGGCCGGCCGATGGCCTTCTCGGCGGGGTAGCCGAAGACGTGCTCGGCGTCCCCGTTCCAGGCGGAGACGACGCCCGCCGCATCGATCTGGAGGACGGCCACCCGGACCCGGGACTCGGCGAGCGGGAGCAGCTGGTCGGGGACGACCGGCCCGGCGGACCGGGTACCGACCGGCCGGTCCGGGAGGTCGAGGCGGAACCACACGTGTTTGCGGGTGGCGGTGTATTCGACTCCCCAGCGGGTGGCGAGGGCTGCGCACAGCATCAGGCCGCGGCCGCTCTCCCGGTCCGGGTCCGCGTAGGGCCGGTCCGGCGGTGCCAGTGGAAGCTCGCGGTCCGGATAGCGGTCGGCGACCTCCACCCGTACGCCGCCCTCGGCGCGCAGGCACAGCACCTCGGCTCGGGTGCCGGCGTGGATCACCGCGTTGGTGACCAGCTCGCTGGTGAGCACCACGGCGTCGTCGACGATGTCCGCGAAGCCCCAGCCCTGCAGGGTGTCGCGGACGAAGGCGCGGGCAGCCGCTACCGAACGTCCGACGGGATCGAAGCTGGCAGCCGCCCTGGCCGTGATCACAGGACTCAGGACTCCTTACGAGCGGATGGACAGTCGGACGCCAGGGTACTTACCCCGCCCCCGCTGCGGGTGCCGTCGCCCCGGATTCCACCCGCAGGGTGTGGGCGATGTGCAAAGGTACCGAAGCGTTATGGCCGGGTTCGGCCATGGTGAAACACTGGGAAGGCTTGGATGGACCGTGCTGCGGGAAAATCGGCAGCCCGGTGGAACGACGGTCGACCCTTTCGGGAGGGACACGGTGGAGTCTGGCGTGGCGGCGCGACGTACGGGTGCGCGCGCGAAGGGCGGACGGTCCCGGCGCGGGGGGACGACGGAAGTCGACACCGCTGCACTGAACCGGCTGCTCTCGGCCCTGGTGTCGATGCGGGACGGCAACTTCCGCAAGCGGTTGACGGTGTCCGGCGACGGGGTGATGGCGGAGATCGCCGCCGTCTACAACGAGGTCGCGGACCGCAACCTCCACCTGAGCGGGGAGCTGTCCCGGGTCCGGCGGATGGTCGGCCGCGAGGGCAAGCTGAGCGAGCGGCTGGAGACCGGGGCCTGTGAGGGCGCCTGGGCGGCCGCGATCGACGCGTCGAACCAGCTGGTGGAGGACCTGGCGCGGCCGGTCTCGGAGGTCGGCAGGGTGCTGTCGGCGGTCGCCGAGGGCGATCTCGAGCAGCGGATGGACCTGCGGACCCAGTCGCCGGAGGGGGTGGGGCACCCGCTGCGCGGGGAGTTCCTGAAGGTCGGGCGTACGGTCAACAACCTGGTGGACCAGCTGTCGGCGTTCACCGACGAGGTGACCCGGGTCGCACTCGAGGTGGGTACCGAGGGCAAGCTCGGCGGTCAGGCCCAGGTGCGCGGAATGTCCGGTTCTTGGAAGGACCTGACCGACTCCGTCAACACCATGGCGTACCGGCTCACCGCTCAGGTGCGTGACATCGCGCTGGTGACCACGGCGGTGGCCAAGGGCGATCTGTCCCGCAAGGTCACGGTGCACGTGGCCGGCGAGATGCTGCAGCTGAAGAACACCGTGAACACGATGGTGGACCAGCTGTCCTCGTTCTCCTCCGAGGTGACCCGGGTGGCCCGCGAGGTGGGTACCGAGGGTGAGCTCGGCGGTCAGGCGCAGGTGCCGGGTGTGGCCGGTGTGTGGAAGGACCTGACCGACTCCGTCAACACGATGGCGGGCAATCTGACCGCTCAGGTGCGGGGGATCGCGCAGGTCACCACGGCCGTGGCGAACGGTGACCTGACCCAGAAGGTCACGGTGAGCGCGCGCGGCGAGGTGGCGCAGCTCGCCGAAACGATCAATCAGATGACGGACACCCTGCGGACCTTCGCCGACGAGGTGACCCGGGTGGCGAGCGAGGTCGGTGCGGAGGGTCTGCTGGGCGGTCAGGCGCAGGTGCCGGGTGCGGCGGGGACCTGGAAGGACCTCACCGATTCGGTGAACACGGTGTTCCGGAATCTGACCACTCAGGTGCGGGACATCGCGACGGTCACGACCGCGGTGGCCAACGGTGATCTGTCGCAGAAGGTCACGGTCGACGTGGCCGGCGAGATGCTGGAGCTGAAGAACACCGTCAACACGATGGTGGACCAGCTGCAGGCGTTCGGTGCCGAGGTGACCCGGGTGGCCCGGGAGGTCGGTGTCGAGGGCGAGCTGGGCGGTCAGGCGCAGGTGCCGGGTGCGGCGGGGACCTGGAAGGACCTCACCGATTCGGTGAACACGGCGTTCCGGAACCTGACCGGGCAGGTGCGCAACATCGCCCAGGTGACCACGGCGGTGGCCAACGGCGATCTGTCGCAGAAGGTCACGGTCGACGTCTCCGGCGAGATGCTGCAGCTGAAGAACACCGTGAACACGATGGTGGACCAGCTGTCCTCGTTCGCCGACCAGGTGACCCGGATGGCCCGGGACGTGGGTACGGAGGGCCGGCTGGGCGGTCAGGCCCGGGTGGAGGGGGTTTCCGGGACCTGGAAGGAGCTCACGGACTCGGTGAACTTCATGGCCGGCAACCTGACCTCCCAGGTCCGGCAGATCGCCCAGGTCACCACGGCGGTGGCGCGCGGTGACCTCTCGCAGAAGATCGACGTGGATGCGCGCGGCGAGATCCTGGAGCTGAAGAACACCATCAACACGATGGTGGACCAGCTGTCCGCGTTCGCGGAGCAGGTGACCCGGGTGGCCCGGGACGTGGGTACGGAGGGCCGGCTGGGCGGTCAGGCGCAGGTGCCCGGTGTGGCCGGCGTATGGCGTGATCTGACCGACTCGGTGAACGGTATGGCCGGGAACCTGACCTCGCAGGTGCGCAACATCGCCCAGGTGGCGACCGCGGTGGCGCGCGGTGACCTCTCGCAGAAGATCGACGTGGATGCGCGCGGCGAGATCCTGGAGCTGAAGAACACCCTGAACACGATGGTCGACCAGCTGTCGAACTTCGCGGAGCAGGTGACCCGGGTGGCCCGCGAGGTGGGTACCGAGGGCATCCTGGGCGGCCAGGCGGAGGTGAAGGGGGTCTCCGGCACCTGGAAGGACCTCACCCAGTCGGTCAACTTCATGGCCAACAACCTGACCTCGCAGGTGCGCAACATCGCCGAGGTGACCACGGCGGTCGCCACGGGCGACCTGTCGAAGAAGATCACGGTCGATGCGAAGGGCGAGATCCTGGAGCTGGTCACCACCGTGAACACGATGGTGGACCAGCTGTCCTCGTTCGCGGAACAGGTGACCCGGGTGGCCCGCGAGGTGGGTTCGGAGGGCATCCTCGGCGGTCAGGCGCGGGTGCGCGGGGTCACCGGCATCTGGAAGGACCTCACCGACAACGTCAACCTGATGGCGAACAACCTGACCTCGCAGGTGCGGAACATCTCCCAGGTCTCGGCGGCGGTGGCCAACGGCGACCTGACCAAGAAGGTCACGGTCGAGGCGCGCGGCGAGGTGGCCCAGCTCGCCGACACGGTCAACACGATGGTGAAGACCCTGTCCTCGTTCGCCGACGAGGTGACCCGGGTGGCCCGCGAGGTGGGTACCGAGGGCCGGCTGGGCGGGCAGGCGCACGTGCCGGGTGTCTCGGGGACCTGGAAGGACCTCACCGACTCGGTGAACTTCATGGCCTCCAACCTCACCGGCCAGGTGCGGCAGATCGCCATGGTCACGACCGCCATCGCCAAGGGCGACATGACCAAGAAGATCGACATCGATGCGCGCGGCGAGATCCTGGAGCTCAAGACCACCATCAACACGATGGTCGACCAGCTGTCGTCGTTCGCCGACCAGGTGACCCGGGTGGCCCGCGAGGTGGGTACCGAGGGCATCCTGGGCGGTCAGGCGCGGGTGCGGGATGTGGACGGCACCTGGCGGGATCTGACCGAGTCGGTGAACGAGATGGCCGGGAACCTGACCCGGCAGGTGCGCGCGATCGCGGCCGTGGCGACCGCGGTGACCCGCGGCGACCTGAACCTGAAGATCGACGTGGACGCGTCGGGCGAGATCCAGGACCTCCAGGACAACATCAACACGATGATCGCGAACCTGCGCGACACCACCCTGGCCAACAAGGAGCAGGACTGGCTCAAGGGCAACCTGGCCCGGATCTCCGGCCTGATGCAGGGCCGCCGCGATCTCGACGACGTGGCCTCGCTGATCATGAGCGAGCTCACCCCGGTGGTCTCGGCGCAGGCCGGCGCCTTCTTCCTGGCGGTACCGGCCGGCATCAGCACCGACCTGGCTGCCGACGGCGGGGCGGACGGCTCGTACGAGCTGCACGTGCGCGGCAGTTACGCGTACGCGGGCGACCGGATGCCGACCTCCTTCCGGCCGGGGGAGGGGCTGATCGGGACCGTCGCCGAAGAGAAGCGGACGATCCTGGTCGAGAACACCCCGCCCGGCTATCTGAAGATCTCCTCGGGTCTGGGGGAGGCGCCGCCCGCGCACGTGATCGTGCTGCCGGTGCTCTTCGAGGGGAAGGTGCTCGGCGTGATCGAGCTGGCCTCCTTCCAGCCGTTCACGCAGATCCAGAAGGACTTCCTCAGCCAGATCGCCGAGATGATCGGTACGAGCGTCAACACGATCAGCGTCAACTCCAAGACGGAGATGCTGCTGAAGCAGTCCCAGGAGATGACCGAGCAGCTGCGCGAGCGCTCCGACGAGCTGGAGAACCGGCAGAAGGCCCTGCAGGCCGCCAACGCCGAACTGGAGGAGAAGGCCGAGCTGCTGGCCCAGCAGAACCGGGACATCGAGGTGAAGAACACCGAGATCGAGGAGGCCCGGCAGGTCCTGGAGGAGCGCGCCGAGCAGCTCGCCGTCTCGATGCGCTACAAGTCCGAGTTCCTGGCCAACATGTCGCACGAGCTGCGCACTCCGCTCAACTCGCTGCTGATCCTGGCCAAGCTGCTGGCCGACAACGCGGAGGGCAACCTCTCGCCGAAGCAGGTGGAGTTCGCCGAGACCATTCACGGTGCGGGATCGGACCTGCTCCAGCTGATCAACGACATCCTGGACCTGTCGAAGGTCGAGGCGGGCAAGATGGACGTCTCGCCGACCCGGATCGCCCTGGTCCAGCTGGTGGACTACGTGGAGGCCACCTTCCGGCCGCTGACCGCGGAGAAGGGCCTGGACTTCTCGGTCCGGGTCTCCCCGGAGCTGCCCGCCACCCTGCACACCGATGAGCAGCGGCTGCTGCAGGTGCTGCGGAACCTGTTGTCGAACGCGGTGAAGTTCACCGACAACGGGGCCGTGGAGCTGGTCATCCGGCCGGCCGGGTCCGATGTTCCGCAGGCCATCCGGGAGCAGCTGCTGGAGGCCGGTTCGCTGCGGGAGGCCGACGGCGACCTGATCGCCTTCTCGGTCACCGACACCGGTATCGGGATCGCGGCGAGCAAGATGCTCGTGATCTTCGAGGCGTTCAAGCAGGCCGACGGCACCACGAGCCGGAAGTACGGCGGTACCGGGCTGGGGCTGTCGATCAGCCGGGAGATCGCCCGGCTGCTGGGCGGCGAGATCCACGCGGCGAGCGAGCCCGGCCGCGGCTCCACCTTCACCCTGTACCTGCCGCTGCACCCCAGCGAGCTGCCGCCCCAGGGGTACGCGCCGCCGGCCCCCGGCGGCCGCAACGACCCGTACCGGCGGCCGGGGCAGGCGGCGCCCGCGCTGCCGTCCGCGGCCGGCAGCGCCGGCCCGGCGCCGGCGGCCCTGGCGCCCGTACCGGTGCCGCAGGCGCAGCAGCCGGCCGCGGACCCGGCGGGAGCGGGGTCCTCGTCCTCGGCGGCGCTGTTCCGGCGGCGCCGGAAGGCGCTGAGCGAGGCGAAGCCGCGGGCGGAGGTGCCGGGGCAGCCGGTCTCGGAGGACTGGCTGGTGCCGGAGGAGCCGCCGGCGGCCCCCCGGGCCTACGGCTTCCACGGCGAGAAGGTGCTGATCGTCGACGACGACGTACGCAACGTCTTCGCGCTGACCAGCGTGCTGGAACAGCACGGGCTGGCGGTGCTGTACGCGGAGAACGGGCGGGAGGGCATCGAGGTGCTGGAGCAGCACGACGATGTGACGGTCGTCCTGATGGACATCATGATGCCGGAGATGGACGGATATGCGACGACGGCGGCGATCCGGCGGATGCCGCAGTTCGAAGGGCTGCCGATCATCGCGCTGACCGCGAAGGCCATGAAGGGGGACCGGGAGAAGGCCATCGACTCCGGCGCCACCGACTACGTCACCAAGCCGGTCGACCCCGACTTCCTGTTGTCGGTCATGGAACAGCACATGCGGGCAAGGTGATCGACTTTTCCCGTGGCACATTCCACGGCTCAGGGGGGAACCTTCGGCTCTCCCACCACGTTTCCGCTACGTGCACAGTGACATCTTGGTGACAGGGTGTGGCGATCTCGGGACTGGGGCTACGATGACCGGCACAAGGACGGGCCGGGGAGGCCCCATGCCGGGGCGAGGAGGACAGGGCATGGTGCAGAAAGCCAAGATCCTCCTGGTCGACGACCGGCCGGAGAATCTGCTGGCGCTGGAGGCCATCCTCTCCGCGCTCGATCAGACACTGGTCCGGGCGTCGTCGGGGGAGGAAGCGCTCAAGGCGCTGCTGACTGATGACTTCGCGGTCATCCTGCTGGACGTGCAGATGCCCGGGATGGACGGGTTCGAGACCGCCGCGCACATCAAGCGGCGGGAGCGGACCCGCGACATCCCGATCATCTTCCTGACCGCGATCAACCACGGTCCGCACCACACCTTCCGGGGCTATGCCGCGGGGGCCGTGGACTACATCTCCAAGCCTTTCGACCCGTGGGTGCTGCGGGCGAAGGTCTCGGTGTTCGTGGACCTGTACACGAAGAACTGCCAACTGCGCGAGCAGGCGGCGCTGCTGAGGCTCCAGCTCGACGGCGGCAGCTCCAACGGCGTGGAGAGCAAGGAGGCCGCGGGTCTGCTGGCCGAGCTCTCGGCGCGGCTGGCCGCGGTCGAGGAGCAGGCCGAGGCGCTCACCAAGCAGCTCGGCGAGGAGGCGGCGGAGGCTTCGGTGGTGGCCACCGCGGCCCATCTGGAACGCAAGCTGACCGGACTGCGCCGGGCGCTGGACGCGCTGGAGCCCGGCGCCGGCGGCGGCGCGGCCGTGCTGCCCGCCCAGACCTGAGCCCTCCGGGGCTCGGCAGGCCTTCGGCGCGGCCTCTCTGAGGCCGCGTCAGGTCTGTCCGTACGTCACATCGTGTACCCGGCGGCCGACACGAACGGGTGAAGGGGTGGGCACGCGTGTCCACCGGCGTGCGCACCGGTAACCTCGCCTCCATGGCCTCAAGTACGTCCGGCAAGGGTTCCCAGAGCACGGCGGGCACCGCGAAGGCCCGCACCGGCCGTACGACGGCGCCGGCCAAGAAGGCGGCCCCCGCACGCAAACCGCCCGCGAAGAAGGCCGCGCCCGCGAAGCGCGCCCCGGCGAAGAAGGCCGCCGCCAAGCCGGCGCCTTCCCCGACGAGCGGTGTGGTGCGCCTGGTGCGCGCCCTGTGGCTCGGTGTCGCACACGCGATCGGCGCCATGTTCCGCGGGGTGGGACGCGGGGCCCGGAACCTCGATCCCGCGCACCGCAAGGACGGCCTCGCGCTGCTCCTGCTCGGCCTCGCGCTGATCGTGGCCGCCGGCACCTGGTCGAACCTGAGGGGTCCGGTCGGCGACCTGGTCACCATGCTGGTCACCGGGGCCTTCGGCCGGCTCGATCTGCTGGTGCCGATCCTGCTGGGGGTCATGGCGGTACGTTTCATCCGGCACCCCGACCAGTCCGATGCCAACGGCCGGATCGGCATCGGGCTGTCCGCCCTGGTGACCGGGGTGCTCGGGCAGGTCCACATCGCCTGCGGGGCGCCCGGCCGGGGCGAGGGCACGGACGCGATGCAGGACGCCGGCGGGCTGATCGGCTGGGCCGCGTCCAAACCGCTGATCTTCACCATGGGCGCACCCCTGGCCGTGCCGATGCTGGTGCTGCTGACCGTCTTCGGGCTGCTGGTGGTCACCGCCACCCCGGTCAACGCCATCCCGCAGCGGCTGCGCCGGCTCGGCATCAAGCTGGGCATCATCCAGCCCGACGAGTACGACGAGCCGGAGGCCCTCCCCGCCGACGGCGACCGCCATGACGCCGACCGGTGGCGGGCCCGCACCGGCCGCGGCCGGGCCGCCGCGGCCGGGCAGGGCGACGGGCCCGATGCGGCAGACGAGGCGGACGCGGCCGAGGAGGCGGCGCTCAGCAGGCGGCGCCGCCCCCGCCGTGCCCCGGTGCAGCCGTCGCTGGACCGCGAGATGGACGCGGTGGACGTGGCCGCGGCGGCCGCCGCCGCCCTGGACGGGGCGGTGCTGGGCGGCCTGCCGCCGTCGCCGCTGGTCGCCGACCTCACCCAGGGGATCTCCGGCGGCCGGACCGGAGTGGAGCCCACCGCGCCGGTGCCCTCGGCCCGCGAGGAGGCCCCCGGCACCGCACGCCCCGCGGGCCCGAAGGGCTCGGCAGGAGCGGTGGTCCCGCCCGCCCCCGCTGCACCGCCCACCGCCGGCACGGCCGACGGGGCCGGCACCTTCACCGTGCCCGACCTCACCAAGGCGCCGCCGGAGTCGACCTCGCCGCTGCCGCCCCGGGCCGAGCAGCTCCAGCTGCGCGGGGACATCACGTACGCCCTGCCCTCGCTCGACCTGCTGGAGCGCGGCGGACCCGGAAAGACCCGCAGCGCCGCCAACGACGCGATCGTCGACTCGCTCCGGAACGTGTTCAGCGAGTTCAAGGTCGACGCGGACGTCACCGGCTTCACCCGCGGCCCGACGGTCACCCGGTACGAGGTCACCCTGGGCGCGGCGGTCAAGGTCGAGCGGATCACCGCGCTGACCAAGAACATCGCGTACGCGGTGGCCAGCCCCGACGTCCGGATCATCAGCCCGATCCCGGGCAAGTCGGCGGTGGGCATCGAGATCCCGAACACCGACCGCGAGATGGTCAACCTGGGCGACGTACTGCGGCTGGCGGACGCGGCCGAGGACGACCACCCGATGCTGGTGGCGCTGGGCAAGGACGTCGAGGGCGGCTATGTGATGGCCAACCTGGCGAAGATGCCGCACGTGCTGGTGGCCGGAGCCACCGGTTCCGGCAAGTCCTCCTGTATCAACTGCCTGATCACCTCGGTGATGGTGCGGGCGACCCCGGAGGACGTGCGGATGGTGCTGGTCGACCCCAAGCGGGTCGAGCTGACGGCGTACGAGGGCATTCCGCACCTGATCACGCCGATCATCACCAATCCCAAGCGGGCCGCCGAGGCGCTCCAGTGGGTGGTCAAGGAGATGGACCTCCGGTACGACGACCTGGCCGCCTTCGGCTACCGGCACATCGACGACTTCAACCAGGCCATCCGGGACGGCAAGATCAAACTGCCCGAGGGCAGCGAGCGGGAGCTCAATCCGTACCCGTATCTGCTGGTGATCGTCGACGAGCTCGCCGACCTGATGATGGTGGCCCCGCGCGACGTCGAGGACTCGATCGTCCGGATCACCCAGCTGGCCCGCGCGGCCGGCATCCACCTGGTGCTCGCCACCCAGCGGCCGTCGGTGGACGTGGTCACCGGTCTGATCAAGGCGAACGTGCCCTCGCGGCTGGCCTTCGCCACCTCCTCGCTGGCCGACAGCCGGGTCATCCTCGACCAGCCCGGCGCCGAGAAGCTCATCGGCAAGGGCGACGGGCTGTTCCTGCCGATGGGGGCGAACAAGCCGGTGCGGCTCCAGGGCGCCTTCGTCACCGAGGAGGAGATCTCCGGGATCGTTCGGCACTGCAAGGAGCAGATGGCGCCGGTCTTCCGGGAGGACGTCACCGTCGGCCAGAAGCAGAAGAAGGAGATCGACGAGGAGATCGGCGACGACCTCGACCTGCTGTGCCAGGCCGCGGAGCTGGTGGTCTCCACCCAGTTCGGGTCCACCTCGATGCTCCAGCGCAAGCTGCGGGTGGGCTTCGCGAAGGCCGGCCGGCTCATGGACCTCATGGAGTCGCGGGGCGTGGTCGGTCCGAGTGAGGGTTCGAAAGCGCGCGACGTGCTGGTGAAGCCGGACGAGCTGGACGGGGTGCTTGCCGTCATCCGCGGTGAGGCCGGTTAGCCTTCCGGTGCGGACCGGCCACGTGCTGGTCCGGCACCGCCGGATGGAGCACCGATGGCGCCGCCGGGTGAGTCTCACCCGTAAGGGATCGGCGGGCAACCGTTTCCCTTGGCGCCGCGTCAAGTTGAGGCAAGGGGGAGGACCGCCGACCGCCATACGGATGGCGTAGGAAGTCCACCCTCCGGTTGCTCCACCCTTTCGTCACCCCCCTAGACTGGACGTCCAGCAGGTGGCTACACGCTCGAAAGGCGCCCTCGTGTCCATCGGCAACTCCAACTCCCCCGAAGACGACCAGCCTTCGACCGCCGAAGAGCGGCCGGAAGCCGGGCCGTCCATCGGCCGGACTCTTCAGCAGGCCCGGATCGTCGCCGGGCTCACCGTCGACGAGGTCAGCTCCATCACGCGTGTGCGCACCCCGATCGTGCACGCGATCGAGCAGGACGACTTCACCCGCTGCGGCGGCGACGTCTACGCCCGCGGCCACATCCGTACGATCGCCCGGGCGGTCGGCATCGATCCGGCCCCGCTGGTCGACAGCTACGACGCCGCCCACGGCGGCCGCCCAGCCCCGACCCCGGCCGCACCCCTGTTCGATGCGGAGCGGATCCGTCCCGAGCGGCAGCGGCCGAACTGGACCGCCGCGATGGTCGCGGCCATCGTCGCCGTGATCGGGTTCGTCGGTTTCACCGCCTTCACCGGCGGCGAGGACGGCGGCAAGCGGCCGGTGGCGGAAGGTTCCGTCTCGCCGAAGCCGGCCCCCAAGCAGACCGGCAAGGTGATCACCCAGACCCCGGTGGTGCCGAAGCCCCCGAAGGCTCCCAAGCCCGACCCCTCGGACAGTGCCATCGCGGCCGCGCCCAAGGACCTGGTGACCGTGGTCCTGACGGCCAACGACGGGGAGAGCTGGATCTCCGCGAAGGACTCCACCGGTCGGACGCTCTTCGACGGCATGGTCGAACAGGGCGACTCCAAGACCTTCACGGACAAGGAGTCCATCGATCTCGTGCTCGGCGACGCCGGGGCCGTCCAGCTGTTCGTGAACGGCAAGGAGATCAAGGACGATTTCCAGCCCGGCCAGGTGGAACGGCTCACCTACACCAAGGACGATCAGCGCCAGGGCCAGGCACAGGCGGGCTGACCGGCTTCTGACCGGCTGCTGACCAGCTGCTGAACAGGCAATCGAGGATCCCCGGGGCGCGGCACCACACCTGCTGCCCGCCCCGGGGATCTTGGTTTACCGGGACTTGGGGCGGGGGTCGGCGTTTGGACAAAGTAGTCTTGAGTCCATGCCCGAACGCCGTACCGTCGCCCTTGTCACTCTTGGCTGCGCCCGTAACGAGGTGGACTCGGAGGAGCTCGCAGGCCGCTTGGCGGCGGATGGCTGGGAGCTCGTCGAGGACGCCGCCGATGCGGACGTCGCCGTCGTCAACACCTGCGGCTTCGTCGAAGCCGCGAAGAAGGACTCCGTAGACGCCCTGCTGGAAGCCAATGATCTGAAGGATCACGGCAAGACCCAGGCCGTCGTCGCCGTCGGCTGCATGGCCGAGCGCTACGGCAAGGAGCTCGCCGAAGCCCTCCCCGAGGCCGACGGGGTGCTCGGCTTCGACGACTACGCCGACATCTCGAACCGCCTCCAGACCATCCTCAACGGTGGCAGCGTGGAGGCCCACACCCCGCGCGACCGCCGCAAGCTGCTGCCGATCAGCCCCGCCGACCGGCAGAACACCGCGGTCGCCCTGCCCGGCCACGCCCAAGAGCCTGTCGCCGAGGCCCCGGCCGACCTGCCCGACGGGGTCGCCCCGGCCTCCGGCCCGCGCGCCCCGCTGCGCCGCCGGCTCGACAAGAGCCCGGTCGCCTCGGTGAAGCTGGCCTCCGGCTGCGACCGCCGCTGCTCCTTCTGCGCCATCCCGTCCTTCCGCGGCTCCTTCGTCTCGCGCCGCCCCAGCGACGTGCTGGGCGAGACGCGCTGGCTGGCCGAGCAGGGCGTCAAGGAGATCATGCTGGTCTCCGAGAACAACACCTCGTACGGCAAGGACCTGGGCGACATCCGGCTGCTGGAGACCCTGCTGCCGGAGCTGGCGGCGGTCGACGGCATCGAGCGGGTGCGGGTCAGCTACCTCCAGCCGGCCGAGATGCGGCCCGGCCTGATCGACGTACTGACCTCCACCCCCAAGGTGGTGCCGTACTTCGACCTGTCCTTCCAGCACTCCGCGCCGGACGTCCTGCGCGCCATGCGCCGCTTCGGCGACACCGACCGGTTCCTGGAGCTGCTGGACACCATCCGCTCCAAGGCCCCGCAGGCCGGCGTGCGGTCCAACTTCATCGTGGGCTTCCCCGGCGAGACCGAGCACGACTTCGCCGAGCTGGAGCGTTTCCTCACCCACGCGCGGCTCGACGCGATCGGTGTCTTCGGCTACTCCGACGAGGACGGCACCGAGGCCGTCACCTACCAGAACAAGCTCGACGAGGAGGTCATCGCCGAGCGCCTCGCCCACATGCAGCGGCTCGCCGAGGAGCTCACCTCGCAGCGCGCCGAGGAGCGGATCGGGGAGACCCTGGAGGTACTCGTCGAAACCGTCGAGAACGTCGGGGACGCGGCGAACGGGGACGAGGACGAGGCCGGCGCCTACGGGCGCGCCGCGCACCAGGCCCCCGAGACCGACGGGCAGGTGCTCTTCACGGACAGCACCGGCCTGGTCCCCGGTCGCATGGTCGTGGCGAAGGTGGTCGGCACCCTGGGCGTGGACCTGGTGGCCGAGCCGCTGGGCCTGGAGGAGCTTGAGGAGGCGGCCGGATGACCGGAGTCCCGGCACCAGCGACGGGCGGGGCCGGCCGACGGCCGGGCGCAGCGCCCGGCGGAAAGCTGGGGGCCGCGGCCGTCAACCAGGCCAGCCTGTGGAACATCGCCAACATCCTGACGATGGTCCGGCTGGTGCTGGTGCCGGGATTCGTCCTGCTCCTGCTGGCCGACGGGGGCTACAACCCGGTCTGGCGGGCTTGGGCCTGGGCGGCCTTCGCCGTCGCCATGATCACGGACATCTTCGACGGTCATCTGGCCCGCACGTACAACCTGGTCACCGACTTCGGGAAGATCGCCGACCCGATCGCCGACAAAGCGATCATGGGGTCGGCGCTGGTATGCCTCTCCTGGCTCGGCGACCTGCCCTGGTGGGTGACCGGAGTGATCCTGGGCCGTGAGCTCGGAATCACGCTCCTCCGCTTCTGGGTGATCCGCTACGGCGTGATCCCGGCCAGCCGTGGCGGAAAGCTGAAGACCCTGGCCCAGGGCACGGCCGTCGGCATGTACGTCCTGGCCCTGACCGGGCCGCTGGCGACCTTCCGCTTCTGGGTGATGGCGGTGGCCGTGGTGCTGACCGTGGTCACCGGCCTGGACTACGTCCGGCAGGCCGTCGTACTCCGCCGCCGGGGAATCGCTGCGGAGCGGGCCGCAAGGTGACACACCGGGCCGCGGACTCGAAAGTGGCCGGAGCGGCGGTCGACGGTGTCGGCGGGGTGGCCGACGCCGCCTCGCTCGCGGCGGAAGTTCTCCGAATGCTCGCGGAGAGTGACGGAACCATTGCGGTGGCGGAGTCGTTGACCGGAGGGATGGTGGCGGCAGAACTCACCGCCGTCCCGGGTGCCTCCCGGTCCTTCCGCGGCTCCGTCACCGCGTACGCCACCGAGCTCAAGCACAGCCTGCTCGGGGTGGACGCGGAGTTGCTTGCGGCGCACGGAGCGGTGAACCCGCAGGTCGCAGCAGAGATGGCGGCCGGGGTGCGGGAGGCGCTGGGTGCGGACTGGGGGATCGCGACGACCGGCGTGGCCGGCCCGGACCCGCAGGACGGACAGCCGGTGGGCACGGTTTTCGTGGCCGTGGCGGGTCCGGAGTGCGGGAAAACCGCCCGACTGCGGTTGAACGGCTCCCGCGCGGAAATCCGTAGGGAGAGTGTACGGACAGTGCTCGAACTTCTCTTGAGCGAACTCCGCGAAAATGCGCGGAGGCAGGATACGGAACAGAACGGGGGGATTTGATGTTTGCAGCCCTGAGTGAACACGACATCGCTCCCCGCACGGCCGCGGCGCGAGGCGGTACGGTGGGGCGTGAAGGATGCGGCTACACGGTCAGAGGAGGGAGCCACCGATGATTCTGCTCCGTCGCCTGCTGGGTGACGTGCTGCGTCGGCAGCGCCAGCGCCAGGGCCGTACTCTGCGCGAAGTCTCCTCGTCCGCCCGAGTTTCGCTCGGCTATCTCTCCGAGGTGGAGCGGGGGCAGAAGGAGGCATCCTCCGAGCTGCTCTCCGCGATCTGCGACGCGCTGGACGTACGGATGTCCGAGCTGATGCGCGAAGTCAGCGACGAACTGTCGCTCGCCGAGCTGGCACAGTCGGCCGCGGCAAGCGAACCGGTGCCTGCGCCGGTACGCCCGATGCTCAACTCGGTCTCCGTGACCTCGGTCGCGGGTGGACCGACCGAGCGGGTGACCATCAAGGCGCCTGCGGAAGCGGTGAACGTCGTAGCCGCGTGAGTGTCTGAAGTGTGGCCGGAGCCCCGGCCGGGAGCGGACCGCCGTCCGCCCCGGTCGGGGCTCCGTGCCGTTCTGGGTGCGCCCCCGCAGGGGGTACGGGAGGATGGGCGGGTCCGGGTCACGCCCTCCGGGAGGCAGCCGTGCCGCGCTTGCTCATACCCCTGGCCCTGGCGGCCGGGGCGCTGTGGTGGTGGGCCGTACTCAGACTCGCGCTGGCACCATCGGCGTCCGGTCCGATGGAGGGGGTGGTCGCGGTGGGCGGCTGGGGGCTGAGCCTGCTGCCCGTGCACTGCACCCGCCGGGCGGTCACCAGGGCATCGCGACTCCGCCGTTCGGGCGCAGGATCTGGCCCGTCATGAAGGACGAGGCGTCCGAGGCGAGGTAGAGCACGGCCTGGGCGATGTCCTCGGGCTCGCCGACCCGGCGGAGCGGGGACATCCGGATCATCATGGCCTCGGTCTGCTCCTGGACCTCGGGGCTGTGCCGGCCGGTCATCGGGGTGCGGATCCAGCCCGGGGCCACCGCGTTGACGCGGATGCCGTGCGGGCCCGCCTCGCCGGCCAGGGTCTTGGTCAGCTGGACGACGGCGGCCTTGGCGGCGCTGTAGCAGAGCAGGCCGGGCTGGGCGGCGTCCACGGCGCCGGAGGCCATGGTGATGATCGAGCCGGGGGTGCCGGCGGCCAGCATCGCCCGGGCCGACTCCTGGCAGGCGTACAGGACGCCCTTGAAGTTCACTTCCAGCACTCGGTCGAGGTCCTCGTCGAGAGTGTCCAGCACGCTGCTGGTGTGCATGATCCCGGCGATCGCGGCGGTGATGTCGAGCCGGCCGGCGGCGGCCACGGCGGCCCTGACCGCGGCCCGGTCGGTGACGTCGAGGGGGTGGGAGACGGCCGCTCCGCCCTTGTCGGTGATCAGGGCGACGGTCTCGGCCAGGCCCTGTTCGTCGCGGTCGGCGCAGTGGACGGTGGCGCCGGCCTCCGCGAGGAGCCGGGCGGAGGCCCGCCCGATGCCGCTGGCGGCGCCCGTGATCAGCGCGGTGCGGCCGGTGAGGTCGTACGAGGCGAGGGGCATGACGGGGACGGTACGACCGGATCTGACGGGTCGTCAACGGTTGGGGGCGGGGTCGCCGGCCGGGCCGGACTGGCAGCGGGGGCACCAGTAGGTGGGGCGGCCGTCCTGGTCGGCGCGGCGCACGGGGGTGCCGCAGCGCAGGCAGGGGCGGTGCTCGCGTCCGTAGACGAACAGGCCGGGGCCGGGCCGTCCGGTGGTGCTGCGGGGGCGGTCCTTGTTGGCGTCCAGCAGCCGGTGGGCGGCGGCGGCCAGGCGCAGCGGGTCGGGGGCCTCGGCGACCGGGGTCCAGGGGGTGACCTGGGCGAGGAAGCAGAGCTCCGACTTGTAGATGTTGCCGATGCCGGCCAGGTTGCGCTGGTCGAGGAGGGCCTCGCCGAGCGGGCGGGCGGGGTCGGCGAGCAGGTTGCGGGCGGCGAGGGCGGGGTCCCAGTCGGGGCCCAGCAGGTCGGGGCCGAGATGGCCGACGGCCCGGTCCTCGTCGGTGGTGCGCAGCAGTTCCAGGACGGGGAGGCGGTAGCCGACGGCGGTCCGGTCGGCGGTGCCGAGGATCGCCCTGATCTCGTAGGCGGGGCCGCCGCGCCAGCGCTCGCCGGCGGCGAAGACGTGCCAGGCGCCGTCCATGCGGAGGTGGCTGTGCAGGGTGAGGCCGCCCTCGATCCGGGCCAGCAGGTGCTTGCCGCGCGGGGTGACCTCCAGGACCCGGCGGCCGGTCAGGTCGGCGGTGGCGAAGCGGGGCACCCGCAGATCGCTGCGGGTCAGGGTCTCCCCGGCCAGGGCGGCATGCAGCCGCCGGGCGGCCCGCCAGACGCTGTCTCCCTCGGGCATGCGCCCATTGTGCGCCCCGGAGTGCGCCCCTGGGTGCGCTACAGGGGGTGCCGGGCGGGCCGGGCCGGGCCCTGGTCCGCCGGACCCCGGCCTAGGGGGTGAGGGCCTGAGTGAGGAGGGCGAGGAGTTCCTCGCGGGTCGGGGGGACCGGGGAGGTCATGGCCTGGAGGCATAGGCCCGTCATCAGCGGGGGGATGAGGGCGGCGGTCACCGGCCCGACGACCGGGGTCATCGCCTCGACGCTCGCCCGGGCGGACCGGCTCGCGGCCTCGCGGAGCCCGGGGCGGCGCAGGGCCGCGAGCTGGAGTTCGTACTCGACCACGGCCGAGGAGCGGGCGGCGCCTTCGTGGACGTAGGCGAGGACCCCGTCGGCCAGGGACTGGGCGAGCTGGGCCGGGGTGTCGGCGGCGTGCTCCTCGGCCCACTGGCGGACGTACGCCGTGAAGCGGTCGGCGGCGCGGTCCAGGGCCGCGTGGATCAGCGCCTCGCGGTCGGCGAAGTGGTAGGTGGTCGAGCTCAGGGAGACGTTCGCGCGCTCGGCGATCGCCCGGTGGGTCAGGCCCTCCAGGCCGCGCTCGGCGATCAGCTCCTCCGCCACCTCGGCGATCCGCTCGCGCCGGTTCGGGTCGTGCCTGCGTGTCCGCCGTCGCGGGGCGGCCTCCTCGTGCGTCTCTGCATGCATGCGGCCAGCCTCGCACAGAATCATTGGTACGGACGTCCGTACCAATGTTATGGTGGAGGAGTTGCCGGGGGGATCGGGATCGACAGGAGAGAGAGTCATGACGAACGCACACCCCCTGAACCTGGTGGACGTGACCGTCCCGCGCGAAGCGCACGAGGACGCCCGCCGCTTCTACACCGAGGCCTTCGGCTGGACCGTGGACCTGGACCTTCCGGGGTACCCGATCCTCGGCACCGGCCGCGGCGGCAGCCAGGTCGGCCTGATGTGGGAGGGCAATCCGCAGTCCGGGGACCTCTCCGGCTTCTGGAAGACGGGCAAGACGATGCCCTCCCTCGGGACCGAGGACATCGAGGCCACCCTGGCCGAGGTCGAGCGGCACGGCGGCGAGATCGCCGCTCCCGCGCGGCAGACCGGTCCGGTGAAGGTCGCGGTCTTCCGGGACCCCTGGGGGAACGAGTGGTTCCTCTGCGAGAACGCGGCCGGCAACACCGGCAACACCGGCAACACCGGCGAGAACGGAGCGACGGCATGAAGATCGCAGTCCTCGGCACCGGCGGCGGAGGCCGCGCGCACGCCGCCAAACTGCTGGAACTCGGACACGAGGTCGTCATGGGCACCCGCGACTCGCAGGTCACCCTCGGCCGCACCGAACCCGACTTCATGGGCATCGAGCCCTTCGGCCAGTGGCTCGCCGACTACCCCGGCATCGACCTCATGAACTTCGGCGACGCCGCCGAGACCGCCGACTTCGTCATCAACGGCATCGACGGTGCCAACGCGCTGGGCGTTCTCACCGACATCGGTGAGCACCTGGCCGGGAAGACCGTCATGGACTACGCCGTCCCGTTCATCTACAACCCCACGCAGGCTCACCCCTGGCCCACCCCCTGGGGGGTCATGCCGGCCCTGGACCCGGTGGACTCCGACAGCCTCGGCGAGCGGATCCAGCGCGCCCTGCCCGAAGCCAAGATCGTCAAGGCCTGTGTCACCCAGGAACAGGAGACCGTGGTCCACCCCAAGGCCGTGGCCGACGGCGACCACACGATCTTCATCGCGGGCGACCACGACGACGCCAAGGAGCAGGTCACCGGACTGCTGCAGTCCTACGGCTGGCGGGACGTCCTCGACCTCGGACCGCTGGTCAGCGCGCGGGGCATGGAGATGTACTCCCACATGCACAGCGCGATCCAGTTCGCGCTCGGCGGCGCCCGCTTCGGCATCAAGGTCATGCGCTGATGCGTTGATGCGTCGTGGCGCTGGTGCGTGGATCAGGAGCGCAGGCGCAGCCCCCTGGGGGTGGCGTGGAAGCCCGCCGCCTCCAGGACCTTCCCCAGCGCGGAGGTCAGGGCCGGGGCGGTGTTGATCCGCTCCACCGTGAGGTCCGGCAGGGTGCCGGCCCGGGAGGCCGCCGCCAGCGCGGCGGCCGCCGCCTCCAGCCGGGGGTCCTCGGCCGGCGGCCAGGCCAGCAGGGTCCGGCCGCCGCGCTCCAGGTACAGGACGAGCTCCCCGTCCACCAGCACCACCAGCGAGCCGGCCTTCCGGCCCGGCTTGTGCGAGGCCCCGTCCGGCGGCTCCGGCCAGCCCAGGGCCGCACCGTACGCGTTCGCCGGATCGGCGGCCGCCAGCACCACGGCGGCCAGCGGCGGCGGGGTGCGCTCGGCCGCCCGCAGCCGGTCCACCGCACCGTCCATGGCGAACTGGGCGGCCCCCAGCCCCTCCACCACATAGCCCCGCCGGGCCTGACCGCTGTCCTCGAACGCGGACAGCACCCGGTACACCGCGCTGAAGCCGCCCTCGACGCCCTCCGCGCCCACCGCACCCCGGGTCACCACCCCGTGCCGGTCCAGCAGGGTGCGGGCCAGCGCGTGCGCCCGGTGCGTCGGATCGGGGGCGTGCGCCGGGAGCAGCGACCAGCGGCCGGAGACCGTGGGCGGGCCGGGCCGGGACACCGAGGCGCTCAGGGTGCCGTACCGGCCGCGGGGGACCGTACGCCGGGCCCGGTGCGCGGTGGCGCCCGCCGTCCGCCCGGAGCCCAGCAGGGAGCGGAGCGGGGCGAGGGTGTCGTTCGTCAGCCGGCCGGACCAGGCGAGGTCCCACAGGATCTCCGACAGCTGTACGTCGGTGGCCTCGGGCCAGCCGGTCCGCACCGACTCCGCGATCTGGCGGAAGAACAGGCCGTACCCACCGGCCAGGCAGTCCAGCACCGCCTGGTGCAGCGGTGTCTGCTCCAGCGGGTGCGGCGGCGGCAGCAGCAGCGGGGCCGCGTCCGCCAGGTACAGCGACACCCAGCCGTCCTTGCCGGGCAGGGCGCCCGCGCCCGCCCAGACCACCTCGCCGGTCGTGGTCAGCTCGTCCAGCAGGGCCGGCGAGTAGCCGCTGACCCGGGAGGGCAGGATCAGCCGCTCCAGCGCGGAGGCCGGCACCGGGGCGCCCTGCAGCTGCTCGATCGCCCGGGCCAGTCCGTCGATGCCGCGCAGCGCCCCGCCCAGGTGCTGCCACTGCGGCAGGAAGGTGGCCAGCGCGGTCGGCGGGACCGGTTCCAGCTCCTGCCGGAGCGCGGCCAGGGACCGGCGGCGCAGCCGCCGCAGCACCGCCGCGTCACACCATTCCTGGCCGATGCCCGAGGGATGGAACTCGCCCTGGACCACCCGCCCGGCCGCCGCCAGCCGATGCAGCGCCCCGTCCGTCACGGCCGCGCCCAGCCCGAACCGGGCGGCGGCGGTGGCCGTGGTGAACGGGCCGTGGGTGCGGGCGAAGCGGGCCAGCAGGTCGCCCAGCGGGTCCTTGACCGGCTCGGTGAAGGCCTCCGGGACACCCACGGGCAGGGCCGTGCCCAGCGCGTCCCGCAGCCGGCCCGCGTCCTCGACGGCCGCCCAGTGCTCGGCGCCGGCGATCCGGACCGCGATGACCCGGCGGGCGGCGGCGAGCTCCCGGGCCCAGGCCGGCTCCGCGCCCCGCTCGGCCAGCTCGGCCGCCGTCAGCGGGCCCAGCATCCGGAGCAGGTCGGCCACCGATTCGGCGTCCTTGGCCCGGCGGTCCTCCGTCAGCCACTGGAGCTCCCGCTCCAGCTCGGCCAGCACCTCCGGATCCAGCAGCTCCCGCAGCTCCGCCTGGCCGAGCAGCTCGGCCAGCAGCCGGGAGTCCAGCGACAGCGCCGCCGCCCGGCGCTCGGCGAGCGGCGAGTCCCCCTCGTACAGGAACTGGGCGACGTACCCGAAGAGCAGGGACCGGGCGAACGGGGACGGCTCGGGGGTGGTGACCTCGACCAGGCGGACCCGGCGCGCTTCGATGTCGCCCATCAGCTCGGTCAGCCCCGGTACGTCGAACACGTCCTGCAGGCACTCCCGGACCGCCTCCAGGACGATCGGGAAGGAACCGAACTCGGACGCCACCTGGAGTAGTTGGGCGGCACGCTGGCGCTGCTGCCACAGCGGGGTCCGCTTCCCCGGGCTGCGGCGCGGCAGCAGCAGGGCCCGGGCCGCGCACTCCCGGAACCGGGAGGCGAACAGCGCGGAGCCGCCCACCTGGTCCGTGACGATCCGGTCGACCTCGCCCTTGTCGAAGGCCACGTCGGCCGCGCCGAGCGGGGCCTGCCCGCTGTCGAACTCGAAGGAGGGCAGCCCCGCGGGGTCATGGTCGAGCAGGTCCATGCCCAGCAGGTCGGCGTCCGGCAGCCGCAGCACGATCCCGTCGTCGGCATGCATCACCTGGGCGTCCATGCCGTACCGCTCGCTGAGGCGGGAGCTCAGCGCCAGCGCCCACGGGGCGTGCACCTGCGCGCCGAAGGGGGAGTGGACCACCACCCGCCAGTCGCCCAGCTCGTCCCGGAACCGCTCCACCACGATGGTCCGGTCGTCCGGCACGTGCCCGCAGGCCTCGCGCTGCTCCGCCAGGTAGGCCAGCACATTGCCGGCGGCCCAGGCATCCAGCCCGGCCGCCAGCAGCCGCAGCCGGGCGTCCTCCTCGGACAACCCGCCGAGCTCGCGGAGGAAGGCCCCCACCGCACGCCCCAGTTCGAGCGGCCGGCCCAGCTGGTCGCCCTTCCAGAACGGCAGCCGCCCCGGTACCCCGGGCGCGGGGGTGACCAGCACCCGGTCCCGGGTGATGTCCTCGATCCGCCACGAGGTGGTGCCGAGGGTGAACACGTCCCCGACCCGCGACTCGTACACCATCTCCTCGTCGAGCTCCCCGACCCGGCCGCCGCCCTTCTTCGGATCGGCGCCGGCGAGGAACACGCCGAACAGGCCGCGGTCCGGGATGGTGCCGCCGGAGGTGACGGCGAGCCGCTGCGCACCCGGCCGCCCCGTGATCGTGCCCGCCACGCGGTCCCACACCACCCGCGGCCGCAACTCGGCGAACGCGTCGGACGGGTAGCGGCCGGCCAGCATGTCCAGCACTGCCGTGAACGCCGATTCGGGCAGCGCGGCGAACGGCGCCGCCCGCCGCACCAGGGCGATCAGCTCGTCCAGCTGCCAGGTGTCCATCGCGGTCATCGCCACCAGCTGCTGCGCCAGCACGTCCAGCGGGTTGGACGGGATCCGCAGCGATTCGATGGATCCCGAACGCATCCGCTCGGTGACCACCGCCGCCTGCACCAGATCGCCCCGGTACTTGGGGAACACCACGCCCGTGGAGACCGCGCCGACCTGGTGTCCGGCCCGGCCGACCCGCTGCAGCCCGGAGGCCACCGACGGCGGCGACTCCACCTGCACCACCAGGTCCACCGCGCCCATGTCGATGCCCAGTTCCAGGCTGGACGTCGCCACCACCGCCGGCAGCCGGCCGGCCTTCAGGTCCTCCTCGACCAGGGCCCGCTGCTCCTTCGACACCGAGCCGTGGTGCGCCCGCGCGAGCAGCGGCGGGGCGCCCTTCGCGGCCCCCGACTGGGCCATGATCTCGGCGGGCGGCGGGGCCCCCTCGGCCAACGGCGTGCCGGTGGCCCGCTCGTACGCGATCTCGTTGAGCCGGTTGCACAGCCGCTCCGCGAGCCGCCGCGAGTTCGCGAACACGATCGTCGACCGGTGCGCCTGCACCAGGTCCGCGATCCGCTCCTCCACATGCGGCCAGATCGACGGCTTGTCCCCGCCCTCCCGCTCCTCGGTGGCCGGCGAGCCGCCCAACTCGCCCATGTCTTCTACGGGGACGACCACCGACAGGTCGAACTCCTTGGCCGACGGCGGCTGGACGATCTCGACCTTGCCGCGCGGCGACAGGTACCGGGCCACCTCCTCCACCGGCCGGACCGTCGCCGACAGGCCGATCCGGCGGGCCGGGCGCGGCAGCAGCTCGTCCAGCCGCTCCAGCGACAGCGCCAGGTGCGCGCCCCGTTTCGTCCCGGCGACGGCGTGCACCTCGTCCAGGATCACCGTCTCGATCCCGGCCAGGGCGTCCCGGGCCGCCGAGGTCAGCATCAGGAACAGCGACTCGGGGGTGGTGATGAGGATGTCCGGCGGCCGCAGGGCCAGCGACCGCCGCTCCGCCGCCGGGGTGTCCCCGGACCGGATCCCCACCCGGATCTCCGGCTCGGGCAGCCCCAGCCGCACCGCCTCCTGCCGGATCCCGGTCAGCGGGCTGCGCAGGTTGCGCTCCACGTCCACCGCGAGGGCCTTCAACGGGGACACGTACAGCACCCGGCAGCGCTTCTTCGGCTCGGCCGGCGGCGGGGTGGCGGCGAGCCGGTCGAGGGCGGCGAGGAACGCGGCGAGGGTCTTGCCGGAGCCGGTCGGCGCCACCACCAGGACGTCCGAGCCGGCGCCGATGGCCCGCCAGGCGCCCTCCTGCGCGGAAGTGGGCGCGACGAAGGCCCCCGTGAACCAGGAGCGGGTCGCGGGGGAGAACGAGTCGAGCGCGGAGCCGGCCATGGCTCCATCCTGCACCCCGCCACCGACAACCGGCCGGACCTGCGCAAACGCCCCCGGCGGGCGGGGCGCAGAATGGGGGGATGGGGAGAGACGGCGCGGAGTGGGCGCGGCACTGGCAGTACCCGGAACTGCCCGGCCTGGACCTGCTGCGCGCCCATTACGTCCGTCACACCTTCCCGCGCCACGCCCACGACGGTTACGTCATCGCCGCGGTCACCGGCGGCATCGAGGAGGTCGGCCTGCCCGGCGGCACCGAGCGGGCGGGTCCCGGCAGCGTGGTCCTGATCAACCCGGAGGTCCCGCACACCGCCCGCGCCGGGGTCCCCGAGGGCTGGGCCTACGCCACCCTCTACCCGGCCCGGGACCTGGTCGCCGAAGTGGCGGCCGACGTCACCAGCCTGCGCGGCACCCCCGGGTTCACCGCCCCCCTGGTCCCGGACGCCGAGGGCGCCCGCCTGATCACCGAAGTCCACCGGGCCGCCGAGCAGGGCAACGCGCTGGCGGCCGACAGCCTGCTGCGGATCGCGGTGGCCCGGATGCTGCGCCGCCACGGCGGCCCGCTGCCCGGCCGGCCGGTGCCCGCCGCCGGCACCGGCATCGCGGAGCGGGCCCGCGCCGTCCTGGAGGACCGGCTCGCCGACCCGCCCTCGCTGGAACAGCTCGCCGGGCAGCTGGGCACCAGCCCGTTCGCCCTGCTGCGGGCGTTCCGCGACCGGTACGGGATGCCCCCGCACACCTGGCTGACCGACGCCAGGGTGCGCCGCGCCCGGCTGCTGCTGGCCGCGGGCACCGCACCGGCCGAGGCGGCCGTGGCGGTCGGCTTCACCGACCAGCCGCACCTGAACCGGCACTTCACCCGGATCGTGGGGGTGCCGCCGGGCGCCTACCGGCGCGAGCGCGCGGACAGCCGCCCGGCGCCCGGGGATCCGGGCCCGACACGGCGCTGACCCCACCCGACCGACCGGCCTGACCCCTGACCCGACCGACCTGACTGACCTGACCCGCCCCGGCCGGCCCGACCGTCCGTTCACTCACTCCGCGCCGTCGGCCTCCGCCGCACGCATGCCGAGGTGGTGCCCGAGGGCCACGTACGCGTCGAACTGGGCATGGTCGAAGGACTGGTCGAAGGTGCTCTGCCGCGGGAACACCTTCTCCTGGAGGGCGTAGCTGAGCAGCTCGTACGGCATGTCCGGGGTCAGGCTCGCCTTCGCGACCACGATCGTGCCCTTCCGCTCGAACCGGCCCGGCTCGAACTCGACCGGTTCCGGGTACTCGATCTCACCCCGGACGACGCAGGACGCCGAGAGCCGCGCGTTGAGCGCCGCCAGCGGGTCGGTCGGCTCCAGCTTCTCGGCGCTGCCCGGCACCAGCTTCAGCGCCGCGTGGTCCGGGAAGCTGATCCGCACCCCCAGGTCCTCGTACGCGAGGGTGACCGCCTGGGCCAGGGTGGTGGCCAGCGGCGGCGAGTCCCCGGAGGCGTCGACGACGTACACGGTGCGGCAGCGCAGCCGCAGCAGCTCGACCAGGCCGAGATTGTCGACGTGCCCGCCGTCCGTGCACAGCAACATCGGGCTGGTGTCGGCGTACCGGCCCACCACCTCCTGAAGCTGGTAGCGCAGCCGGCGGACCCGGGGCAGCCGCGGCATGGTCCAGTCCGGGCGCCCGCGCTCCGCGAGGTCCACCAGGTACGACGGGTTCGGCAGCCAGGTGCCCAGCCGCAGGTTGGAGAGGGCGAACAGGCGCTCCACGGCCATGGACTGACTGCCCATCGCGGAGGCGAAGGCCGCCCCCGACACCGCCATCGCCGACTGCACGGTCACATCGTTCCGGATCAGCGGGTGCGCGGTGTTCTCCAGGGTGGAGGTCTTCACCCAGCCGATGTCCGGGCCGCCCACGTAGTCGTCGGCGAAGGTGATCGGTACGGCCGGCCGGCCCGGCGCGGTGCGATTGCGGTCCGACAGGGCGGCGGAGCCCACGAACACCACCTTCGGGAACGGGCGGACCCGCCGTGCATGCGTGCTCAGCCTGGTCAGCTCGCCGTGGTAGTCGTACGGCAGGGCGCCCACCGAACCGTCCTTCAGGACCGCCCGGCGCACCGCGAAGGCACCCGCCAGCCGCTGCCGGTAGAAGGGGTGCAGGCTGAACGTGGTCTGGTCGAGGACCAGCGCCAGCACCACCAGCAGGGCCGGCAGGCCCAGTTGCCACACCCGGGGCCAGCCCGCCACGGTCACCGCGGTCCAGGAGAGGAAGAAGAGGAGGACGAACGCGAGGAGGAGCAGCACCAGCCAGGTCACCAGGCGCAGCACCCAGCTGCTGCCCATACGGGTGGTGACGGTCCTCGCCCGCTCGAAGGAGAACCGCCGGGGCTTGTCCCCGTCCGTCCTGACCGTCGTGGTCTTCGAGTACTGCGCGACGAACAACCCGCCCAGCCAGGTGAGTCCGGCCGTGATCGCGCCGAGCGCCGACATGCCTCCCGGCTCGTCGGGGATCACCTGCTTGCCGAAGGACAGCCAGCAGTAGAACCACACCACCGCGGGCAGCACCACCGTGTACAGCACGATGCCCACCGCGGCCCACAGCATCCCCTTCAGCGCGGTACGCAGCCAGGCCGGCCGCGCCCCGCCGGTGACCGTCCGCTTCAGCGTGCCGGCCAGGGAAACCAGGGCGGCCAGCCCGACCAGGGCGAACGCCGGCACCCAGGCATGCGGGTACAGGGGGAAGGACCGCACCCCCTTGTCCCCGGGCGCGATGAAGCCCAGCCGGAACTCCGTCAGGTCCACCACCGGTACCGCCGCGTAGAAGGCGGCGACCAGTTCGCCCGCCACGACGAAGGCCAGGATCAGCAGCCCCAGCGAGACCAGCACCCCCCGCAGCACGGCACCCAGCGCCAGCACCATCTCGCGCGGGGTGTCCGCCAGGTACTTCGCGTGCCGCCGGATGTGATCCTCCTCGGGGCTGCCGGGCGCGAACGCGTCCGCCGGCCGCGCCAGCCGGGCCTCCGGAACCGCCGAGGTGTCCCGGACCCGGGCCTTCCGCTCGGTGAGGGCCAGCTGGAACGCCCCCGCCGTGTAGCCGCCGCCCGACACGGACACCAGGTACTTCGCCCGGGTGAGGACGCCCTGCTCGCGCAGGGCCTGCAGGGCCCCGAGGGTGACGGAGGCGGACCGGATGCCGCCGCCGGAGACGCAGATGCCGGTGTGCGCCGGAGCCCGGCCCGGCAGGGTCAGTGCCCGGGTCCGCCACCGGCCCCGGGCACTGTCCTTCAGCTCCTCCCGGTCCCGGTCCGCCCCGCTGCGCCGGCCCGAGGCCCACTTGGCGAGCGGGGTCAGGGTGCCGGGAGCCATGGGCGGCGCGATGAGGTCCGGGCGGGGCCCCGTCCGGGGGCGGTCGGCCGCGGCCGCGGCGGCGAGCTCGTGCGCCCGGCAGACGACCGGGGGCCGCTGGGTGTCCTCCGGCTCCGGCCGGTTCCGCAGCCGGCACCAGAAGCCGCGCAGGGCCGTGCCCGCCCGCTGCCGGAACGGCGGCCGCGGATCGACGTGCACCCGCGCCCGGCCCAGCACCGCCCGGGCCGCCAGCGTCGCCGCCACCCACAGCGCCAGCACCAGCAGCGGGCCGATCAGCGCCCACTTCAGCACCGAGCAGTACGCCGCGAGCCGGAGGTACCCGTCGGGATCGCCGCCCAGCCGGGCGAGGGCCCGGTGCAGGAACGCGTTCTCCGCGATGTCCGCGCCCGCCGCCAGCAGCGTCACCGGCAGCGCCCGGAACGCGAACCGCCTGGCCACGTCGCGGTGCATGTACAGGTAGCCGAAGCCCAAGACGCCGAACAGCATCAGCGTGTAGCCCGGGACGAGCCACTGCGCGTCCACGTCCAGCGCCTGGCGGAACAGGTCGATCCGCGGGCCGTCCGGGGCGCAGGTCCCGTCCCCGTACAGCGCCTCGCAGGCCGCCGCACGCTCCCCGGCGAGCTGGAGCTGCTGCTCCCGGTGCCCGTCCAGCTCGCGGAAGCCTGCGGGGAGCCGCTCGTGGTACTGCAGCACCAGGGCGAGGCCGGCCAGCAGCCCGGTCCAGCACAGCCACGGAACCAGGGGGACCAGGGTGCGGAAGCGGATCTTCATTCACTCAAGGTAGTCAGCCGGGTGCGGTGCGTGTGGCATGCGCGCGCAAGAACGTACAAGACCCGGCCCGTCCCGGCCGCATAGCGTCGGGGCGTGACAGAGCAGCAGATACACGACGCGGCCGCCGCCCCCGGCCGCCCGGACTCCCCGGCCGGCCCGCCCTCGGCCTCCGGTGCGGACCGCCGGGCCGTCGTACGGGACTCCCTCGGGGTCGGGGTGGCCGTCGGACTGTCCGGCTTCGCCTTCGGGGTGACCGCCGCCGGATCCGGGATCAGCGTGGCCCAGGCCTGCGTGCTGAGCCTGCTGGTCTTCACCGGCGCCTCGCAGTTCGCCCTGGTCGGCGCGCTCGCCGCCGGCGGAAACCCGTTCACGGCCGCCGCCGGCGCCTTCTTCCTCGGCACCCGCAACGCCTTCTACGGGCTGCGGCTGTCCCAGCTGCTGGCCCTGCCCCGGGCGGTCCGGCCGTTCGCCGCGCACTGGGTCATCGACGAGACCACCGCCGTCTCCCTCGCCCAGAAGGACCGCGCGTCCGCCCGGCTGGGCTTCGCCGTCACCGGGCTCAGCCTGTACGTGCTGTGGAACCTGACCACCCTGCTCGGGGCGCTCGGCGCCGAGGCCGTCGGCGACACCGCCGCCTGGGGCCTGGACGCGGCCGGGCCGGCCGTCTTCCTCGCCCTGCTCGCGCCCATGCTGCGCACCGCCACCGAGCGGGCCGTCGCGGTCCTGGCCCTGATGCTCGGGCTGGGCCTGCTGCCTGTGCTGCCGGCCGGGGTGCCGGTGCTGGTCGCCGCCCTCGCCGCGCCGGCCGTCCTGTTCGTGAAGGGCCGCGCCCTGCGCACTCCGAAGGGACCCCGCTCGTGAACGTCTGGATCGCCATCGGCGCCACCGTCGCCGGCTGCTACCTGCTCAAGCTGGCCGGGCTGCTCGTCCCGGCCGGCGCCCTGGAACGCCCGCTGGTGCAGCGGCTGGCCGCACTGCTGCCGGTCGCCCTGCTCGCCGCGCTCACCGCGCAGCAGACCTTCAGCACCGGCTCCGAGCTGGTGCTCGACGCCCGAGCTGCCGGGCTGGCCGCCGCCGGGCTGGCCCTGCTGCTCCGGGCCCCCTTCCTGGTCGTCGTCGGGGCCGCCGTGGTGGTCACTGCGGGCGTCCGGGCGCTGGGCGGCTGAGGCCGGGCGGGGTGCCGGCTGCTCCGCCGGCTGCTCCGCCGGGTGTGCCGTCGGCTGCTCCGCCGAGCGGGCGGCCGTACGCGCGCAGGGTCAGCAGCGCCTCCAGGGTGGCGATCGGCCGCCGCTCCAGTGAGCTGCCCGGGGCCCAGGCCGGGCGCAGCACCGGCCAGCCGCCGTCCTCCTGCTGCAGGCCCGCCAGGAAGTCCAGGGACCGGGACAGCTCATCGTCGGTGAACCAGCCTCGGGCCAGGGATTCCGGGCGGCGGGCGAGGTCGTGCGGGAAGAGCTGCTCGCCCGGCGCGTACCCGGGGGCCACCGGATGGCCGGCGCGCCGCTGCGGGTCGAGGACGACCAGCCCGTCCGCCCGGACCAGCCGGCCCAGCCGGTCCGCGGCCGCCGCGGCCCGGGCCCGGTCCGGGGCCCCGTCGAGGAAGGCCACCGCGGCCTGGATCTCGTACGGATGGGAGTGGCGCAGGGTCTCGACCCGCTCCCAGCAGAACTCGGTGGCCCGGAACAGCCAGGCGTGCCAGACCCGGTTCCGGTGCAGCAGCCCCACCACCGGGCCCGTGGTCAGGAGCTCGCCCGGCGGATCGTCCAGCACCGGGTGGTAGGGGGCGGTGGGGTAGCCGCGGGGGCCCGGGGAGGCCACCGGCAGAGCTCCGTCGGGGGTGGAGACCCCGGCCAGATGCCGGCACAGCCGCTCGATGCGCTGCCCGGCGCAGCGGCCCAGGCCGTCCAGGATCCGGAGCGCGTGCGCGGTGTGCAGCGGCTGACTGAGGGGGCCGCGGAGATCCGGATCGAGTGCGTGTCCGTAGCCGCCGTCCCCGTTCAGGTAGGAACCGAGGGCGGCGTCCACCGCATCGGGATCGCCGCCGAGGAAATGGAACGCGAACCGCCGCTGCTCGAGCACCCGGGCCGTGAGCCAGACGAACTGCTCGGCGCGGGCCAGGGGCGAACCGGTGGCCGCTTCGTCTCCCGCCATGCCTGCCATGCCTGTCCTGCCTGTCGTTCCAGCCGTACCTGCTGTCATGGCCGCACGGTAGGGCGGGTGGCGGGCCGGGGCGGCCGGAACGGGCCGGGGTGCACTCTCCGGGCGGGATACTGGGCGCATGAGGTTGACAGTCTTCTGGGAGCGGATGGCGGAGCACTTCGGTGCCTCCTACGCCGACTCCTTCGCGCGCGATCACGTCATGGCCGAGCTGGGCGGACGCACCGTCCACCAGGCTCTGGACGCCGGCTGGGAGACCAAGGACGTGTGGCGCGCCGTGTGTTCGGCGATGGGTCTTCCCGCCCACCTGCGCTGACACCGGCGAACAGGACCGCCGGTACGGGAGACTGGGCTGCGTGGCAGCCACCGATGAGACCGACCAGCCCGACCAGCCCGAACGACGGCGCTCCGATCATCCGCGCTTCGGCCTGCCCCTGCCGCGGCCGCTCCGGAGCCCGGGATCCGTACCGGGGGCGCGCACCCCGGACGCCCGGTCCACGGACCACCCCGGTCCGGGGCATCCGTCCGGGACCGAGGAGCGCGCCGGGTCCGCGGACCAGACCGGCGCCGGCGGCCCGTCCGGGACCGGGCCGCGCACCGCACCGCAGGGCAGCGGCCCCGGCGGCGGCGGCGGTGGTGCGGGCACTGCCGTGGACCCCGCGGCGCGCATGCCGCGCTGGCTGCCGCGGGCCGTCGTGCTGGTCCTCGCCCTCTACGCCTGCTTCCAGCTGGGCAGCTGGGCCTTCCACCAGCTCATCGGCCTGCTCATCAACATCCTGATCGCGTTCTTCCTCGCGGTCGCGATCGAACCGGCCGTCTCCCGGATGGCGGCCCGCGGAATGCGCCGCGGGCTGGCCACCTTCCTGGTCTTCCTCGCCGTGTTCGTGACGAGCGTCGGCTTCGTGGTCCTGCTCGGCTCGATGATCGCCGGCCAGATCATCGATCTCATCGAGGGCTTTCCGGGGTACCTCGACGACGTCATCAACTCGATCAACTCGACCTTCCACACCGAACTGTCCCGGCTGGACATCCAGGACAGCCTGCTGCGTTCCGACTGGCTGCAGAAGTACGTGCAGAACAGCGCGAGCGGTGTCCTCGACGTGTCCGCCACCGTGCTCGGCGGCCTCTTCCGGCTGCTGACGATCGGGCTGTTCGCGTTCTACTTCGCCGCCGACGGGCCGCGGCTGCGCCGCGCGCTGTGCTCCGTACTCCCGCCCGCCAAGCAGGCCGAGGTGCTGCGCGCCTGGGAGATCGCGGTCGCCAAGACCGGCGGCTACCTCTACTCGCGCGGCCTGATGGCGCTGATCTCAGGCTTCGCGCACTACATCCTGTTCGTGAACCTGGACATGTCGTACGCGCCCGCGCTGGCCGTGTGGGTGGGGCTGGTATCCCAGTTCATCCCCACCATCGGCACCTATCTGGCGGGCGCGCTGCCGATGCTGATCGCCTTCACCGTCAATCCCTGGTACGCGCTGTACGTGCTCGGATTCGTGGTGGTCTACCAGCAGTTCGAGAACTACGTCCTGCAGCCCAAGCTGACCTCGAAGACGGTCGACATCCATCCGGCGGTCGCCTTCGGCTCCGTCGTCGCCGGCACCGCGCTGCTCGGTGCGGTCGGGGCGCTGATCGCGATCCCGGTCGTGGCCACGCTTCAGGCCTTCTTCGGCGCGTACGTGAAGCGGTACGAGGTCACCGACGACGGGTCGGGCCCCTCCGCTACTTCGCGTCGCCGCTACCGCCGGCCTCGTCCGCAAGTGCCGCATTGGCCGCGTCCATGGCGCCGGCCAAAGCCTTGGTGACCGTCGCCTCGACCTTGGACTTGTCGACGCCGAGGCCGCTGAGCACGCCCTCGCCGTTCTCCCGCTCCAGCAGCGCGAGCAGGATGTGCTCGGTGCCCACGTAGTTGTGGCCGAGCCGGAGGGCCTCGCGGAAGGTGAGCTCCAGGGCCTTCTTGCCGCCCGCGTCGAAGGGGACGAGGTCGGGGACGCTGTCGACGGGCGGGGGCAGCACGGCCGTGGCGGCCGCGCGGACGGCGTCGGGGCGAAGGCCCCGGGCGCGCAGGGCGTGCGAGGCGAGGCCGTCGGGCTCGGCGAGCAGGCCGAGGACCAGGTGCTCGGCACGGATCTCGGTGTTGCCGGCCTCGCGGGCCTCGTTCTGGGCGGCCACGACCACGTTGCGGGCGCGGTCGGTGAAGCGGGCGAAGCCCGAGCTGGGGTCGAGGTCGGTGTCGGCCTTGGGGACGAAGCGCTTCTGGGCGGCCTGACGGGTGACGCCCATGCTGCGGCCGATGTCGGTCCAGGAGGCGCCGGAGCGGCGGGCCTGGTCGACGAAGTGGCCGATGAGGTGGTCGGCGACGTCGCCGAGGTGTTCGGCTGCGACGACGGCTCCGCTGAGCTGCTCGAGGGCATCGGCGTGGGCCTGCTTGATGGCCTCGATCAGGTCGTCGAGGCGGACCGGGTTCGTCATACGGACGGGTTCCACGGAAGGGTTCGTCATGAGTGCAACCCTAGGTTGACAGTCCGCGAGTGTCAACCGTCGGTTGTCACTCGCCCTCCGTCGTTTCGGCCGTCGCCGCCGTCTCCGCCACCCCCGTCGTCTTGGTCAGGCGGGTCGCCCGGCTCGAATCCGGCGAGCATCTGCTCCAGCGCCTGCTGGTCGGGGCCCACGAAGGGCTCCAGGCCGGGCGCGGAGCTCACCGTCTCGATCATCCGCGCGGTGATGCCGGCGGCCGGCGGCAGATGCGTGCACAGCACCAGCTCGGGGTCCATCTCGCGCAGCGGCCGGACGGTGGCGAGGTACCTGTCGGGGTCGGCGGTGTGCACCCAGGGGCTGTCCACCGAGGCCCACAGGAGCTGGGCCGCCCGCAGCTGCTCCGGATCCACCTCCCGGGCCTCCCCGCCCGCCGCCACGTCGGCGCTCCCCATCGGGCCGCCGAAGCAGTCCGAGCTGAAGCAGGCCCGGGTCCGTTCGTCGTAGAAGCCCACGGTCGCCGGGTTGTCGAAGAGCGGTGGCCGGAAGGCGGCCAGCCGGCGGTCGCCCACGTCCAGGGACTGTCCCGGATTGACCAGGTGGATCCGGTCCATGGGCAGCGGCCGCTCGGTGGACATGATCCCCGCCCCCAGGAAGGTGGTGACCACCCGGGCGCCGGGGGCCGCCTCCAGCAGGGCGAAGAGGCCGCCGGTGTGATCGCGGTCGGGATGGGTCAGCCAGATCCACCGCACATCGGCGGGATCGAGGGCCTCCCCGAGCACCTTCAGGAAGTCCCGGTCGGGCAGGCCCAGACCGGTGTCGACGACCACCGGCTCCCGGGCGTGCAGTACGAAGGAGTTGACCGGCAGGAACCCGATCCCGGGCACCTCCAGGCAGTCTCCGAGAACGGTGATGTCACGCCCCACGCGTCGAACGCTCATGGCCGGGCTCCTGCCCTGTCCCCTGTGTCGAGAAGGCTCGCGACCGGGCTCGCGGCCCCTTCCCATCCTCGCCCCGCCCGGCTCCCGGGACGATCCGGGAGCCGGACGCGCGGTTCACTCCGGCCGTCCGCCGCTCCCGGCCCGGGCCAGCAGGGTGCCCAGGGCCCGGTCGAGCCGGACCTGCCGGGTCGCCGGGGTCAGTGCCTGAAGCAGCGGGAGGATCACCTGGTAGCGCCCGGTCCGGTCGAGCGCCTCGAAGGCCCGCTTCGCCTCGGGGTGCGCCTCGAAGGCCGCCGCGAGGTCCGGCGGCACGGTCGCCGCCTTCTGCGAGGCGTAGGCCGCCGCCCACCGCCCGTCCTCCTGCGCCTTGCGCACCTCGGCCAGCCCCGGTTCGCGCATCCGCCCGGCCGCGGTCAGCGCCGCGACCTTGTCCACGTTCACCTGCGACCACAGGCTCCCGCGCCGGCGCGGCACGTACTTCTGCAGGTAGTACTGCTCGTCCAGGGACCGCCGCTGCCCGGAGATCCAGCCGTAGCAGAGCCCGATGTCGACCAACTCGTCCTCGGTGACCGAGGCGATGCCGGACTTCTTCTTGGCCATCTTGATCCAGACCCCCTCGTGGCGGGTGTGGTGCGCGGCCAGCCAGCTCTCGAACGCCGCGGCGTCCGCGAAGGCGATGATCTCCACTCCGTCGATCTTGTCCATGCGCCTCAGGCTAGGGGGACACCCCCTACGGAGACACCCTCCGGCGGCGCCGTCCGGATCCGCAACCGGTCAGCCCCAGTTGGCGGTTCCGGCGACCTGCCGGGTCACCGCGTTGAGGCGGTTGAAGAAGTTGGTCACTCCGATCCACAGGATCAGCCCGGCCAGCTGGCGCTCGTCGTAGTGGTCGGCGGCCTCGTCCCACACCTCGTCCGGGACCGGGTCCGGCCGGTCGGCCAGCCGGGTCGACGCCTCCGCCAGGGTCAGCGCGGCCCGCTCGGCATCGCTGAAGTACGGCGCCTCCCGCCACGCCGCCACCGCGAACAGCCGCTCGTCGCTCACCCCCGCCTTGCGGGCACTGGTCAGTCCGGCGTCCACGCAGTAACTGCACCCGTTGATCTGGCTGACCCGAAGATGGACGAGCTCCAGGGTCTCCTCGGGCACCCCGCCCTGCCGCGCGGCCTGCAGGACCCCCACGATCCCCGTCATGGCATCCGGAATGACCACGGCCGGGTTCTCCATACGTGCCTTCATCGTTGCGCTCTCCTGTGTTCCGTCGTCCCGCACCGGCGTGCGATCGCTGTTCACCGCACTGACGGAGCGCGGCCCGCGGATGTGACGGCCGGGGCCGGAAGCCCTCGCCGGAGGTGCGGCCGGGCGGGCGGCGTGGTGCGCTTGACACGGAAATCGAACACGTATTCTCATGGCTTATCCACAGCCGAACCGGGCGTGGAGGCGCATTGTCAGTGGCAGGCGTTAGCGTCTTTGGCGTGAAGCGATCGACTCAAGCAAACCGGGTGGAACCCATGGCAGGCACCGACCGCGAGAAGGCGCTCGACGCCGCGCTCGCACAGATTGAACGGCAATTCGGCAAGGGCGCCGTGATGCGCCTCGGCGACCGCCCGAACGACCCCATCGAGGTCATCCCCACCGGGTCGACCGCTCTGGACATCGCCCTCGGCGTCGGCGGGCTCCCGCGCGGCCGCGTGGTCGAGGTGTACGGGCCCGAGTCCTCCGGTAAGACGACCCTGACCCTGCACGCCGTGGCCAACGCGCAGAAGGCCGGCGGCACCGTCGCCTTCGTGGACGCCGAGCACGCCCTCGACCCCGAGTACGCGAAGGCGCTGGGCGTCGACACGGACAACCTCATCCTGTCCCAGCCGGACACCGGTGAGCAGGCCTTGGAGATCGTGGACATGCTGGTCCGCTCCGGCGCCCTCGACCTCATCGTGATCGACTCCGTCGCGGCCCTGGTGCCGCGCGCGGAGATCGAGGGCGAGATGGGCGACTCGCACGTGGGCCTCCAGGCCCGTCTGATGAGCCAGGCGCTCCGGAAGATCACCAGTGCGCTGAACCAGTCCAAGACCACGGCGATCTTCATCAACCAGCTCCGCGAGAAGATCGGTGTGATGTTCGGCTCCCCGGAGACCACCACCGGTGGCCGGGCGCTGAAGTTCTACGCCTCGGTGCGGCTCGACATCCGCCGCATCGAGACCCTCAAGGACGGCACCGACGCGGTCGGCAACCGCACCCGCGTCAAGGTCGTCAAGAACAAGGTCGCGCCGCCGTTCAAGCAGGCCGAGTTCGACATCCTCTACGGCCAGGGCATCAGCCGCGAGGGCGGCCTGATCGACATGGGCGTGGAGCACGGCTTCGTGCGCAAGGCCGGCGCCTGGTACACGTACGAGGGCGACCAGCTCGGCCAGGGCAAGGAGAACGCGCGCAACTTCCTGAAGGACAACCCCGACCTCGCCAACGAGATCGAGCGGAAGATCAAGGAGAAGCTGGGCGTGGGGGTCCGCAAGGACGCCCAGGCCGCGGACGCGGCCTCCGCCGAGGCGCCCGCCGAGGACGCGGCCAAGACCGCGCCCGCCACGGCTGCCAAGGCCAAGACGGTCAAGGCCGCGGCGACCAAGAGCTGACCGTGCGGGAGTACGACGGGGGCGGCGGCTCCGGTCCGTCGAGGGCCGGACAGGAGCTGCCGCCCCAGAGCCCCGAGGAGCAGGCGCGGGCGATCTGCCTGCGCCTGCTCACCGGGAGCCCGCGCACCCGCCGCCAGCTCGCGGACGCCCTGCACAAGCGGGGCATCCCCGAGGAGGTGTCGGAGGAGGTCCTCTCCCGGTTCGAGGAGGTGGGCCTGATCGACGACGCCGCCTTCGCCGGCGCCTGGGTCGAGTCCCGCCACCGGGGCCGCGGCCTCGCCCGCCGCGCGCTCGCCCGCGAACTGCGCACCAAGGGGGTCGACGGCGGCCTGGTCGCCGAGGCCCTGGAGCAGCTCGACTCCGAACAGGAGGAGGAGACCGCCCGCGAGCTCGTGACCCGCAAGCTCCGGAGCACCCGGGGCCTGGACCGGGAGAAGCGGATCCGGCGGCTCGCCGGGATGCTGGCCCGCAAGGGGTACCCGGAGGGCATGGCCCTGCGGGTGGTCCGCCGCGCCCTGGAGGAAGAGGGCGAGGACACCGACGACCTGCCGTACGAGGGGTACTGAGCCCCCGCGGCCGCGTCGGCCTGCACCGGCCGTCCCGGACCCCCGACGCCCGGGGTGGGGCTAGCCCCCCGGTGGGGAGGCCGGGGTGCTCCAATGGCAAGGAGGCGCAGGCGCAGCAGAGTTGGGCCCATGATGCTGCGTTACGCCCTTCAGACCGTCAGGGACCGCAAAGCCGGTTTCCTCGGCGCCTTCGTCGCCCTCCTGTGCGCGGCGGCTCTCATCACCGCCTGCGGCACCCTGCTGGAGACCGGACTCCGCGGGAAGATCCGCACCGAGCGGTACGCGGCCGCACCCGTGGTGGTCTCCGCCGATCAGAACGTGCACCGGACCACGGTGAAGGAGAAAAAGGGCAAGACCAAGGTCAAACACAAGGCCAAGCCGGTCGCCGAGCGGGCCTGGCTGCCGGCCGGGACGCTGGACGCCGTCCGCCGGGTACCGGGGGTGGAGCGGGCCGTGCCCGAGCTGACCTTCCAGGCCGTCCCGCTGACCGCAGCCCCGGCCACCGGCAAGCGCAGCTACGGCCACGCCTGGGAATCGGCCCCGCTCACCCCCTTCGCCCTCACGGCCGGAAGCGCGCCGCGGACCGACCGCGAGGTCGTCGTCGACGCGGAACTGGCCGCGCGGGCCGGGCTGAAGCCCGGCGCCCCGCTCACCGTGCAGTCCACCGGAGAGCCGAAGACCTACACCGTCAGCGGAATCGCCCGGCCCGCCCAGGGTGATCTCGCGCAGCAGAACGCACTGTTCTTCAGCAGCCCCGAGGCCCGCCGGCTGGCCGCCCGCGACGGCCGGATCACCGCCGTCGGCGTCCAGCCGAAGCCCGGGGTGAGCGCCACCGCGCTCGCCGCCGACCTCAGGAAGGCCCTCGCCGACACCACCGCCCAGGTCAGCACCGGCGACGGGCGCGGCCCCGTCGAGTTCCTCGACGCGGCCGGCGCCCGCACCAAGCTGGTCTCCATGGGCGGCGCCATGGGCGGCACCTCCCTCCTCGTCGCGATCCTCGTGGTCGTCGGCACCTTCTCCCTCTCCGTCCAGCAGCGGCACCGCGAACTCGCCCTGCTCCGCGCCATCGCCGCCAACCCCCGGCAGCTCCGCCGCCTCCTCGGACGCGAGGCGATGATCGTGGGCCTGGCCGCCGGTGTGCTCGGCGCACTCGCCGGCATCCCGCTCGCCGCCTGGCTGCACGGCCGGTTCGTCGCCCTCGGCGCGGTCCCCGCCACCCTGGAGCGCACCGCCGGCGTCTTCCCGATGGCCGCCGCCGTCGCCGCCACCCTGCTCGGTGCTTGGGCGGCCGCCCGGATCACCGCCCGGCGGATCGCCCGGATCCGCCCGGCCGAAGCCCTCGCCGAGGCCGCCGTCGAGCGCAGCCGGCCCGCCTGGACCCGGATCGCCGCCGGCCTGCTCCTGCTGGCCGGCGGGGCGGTGCTGGTCGCCGTACTCAGCACCCTGCGCACCGAACCCGCCTCCACCCCGGTCACCTTCCTCGCCGTCGTGGTGCTGGCCGGCGCGGTCTCCCTGCTCGGCCCGCTGCTGGTGCGCGGCGCCGCCGCGCTGCTGGCCGGCCCGCTGCGGATCACCGGTACGAACGGCCGCCTGGCGACCGCGAACCTGCGCGGCAACGCCACCCGGATGGCCTCCGCCGTCACCCCGCTCACCCTGCTGGTCGGCATGACCTGCACGGTCCTCTTCGTCCAGCCCACCCTCGGCGACGCCGCCCGCAGCCAGGTCCGCGAGGGCGTCCGCGCCGACTGGGTGGTCGCCGCCCAGGGCCCGGGAGTCTCCTCCGGCGCCGCCGAGAAGATCCGCCGGACCCCCGGAGTCACCGCCGCCACCGAGATCGTGCACACCACCGTCCGGGTCGGCCTCACCAAGTACGCCGTCCAGGGCGTCACCCCCGACGGCCTCACCCGCACCTGGGACCCGCAGGTCAGCAGCGGCAGCCTGGCCGGCTTCGGCGCCGGGAACGCCGCCGTCAGCGAACTCGCCGCCGACCGGCTGGGCCTGAAGCCCGGCAGCCCGCTCACCGTCCACCTCGGCGACGGCACCCCGGCCACCCTCACCGTCTCCGCCGTCTACGGCCGCGGTCTCGGCTTCGGCGACCTGACCCTGCCGCACGACCTGGTCGCCGCGCACATGGACAACCCCCTCGCGAGCAGCGTGCTGGTGGCCACCGCACCGGGCACCGGCCGGGACCGGCTGGCCGCCGCGGTCCGGGAGTTCCCCGGCACCGCCGTCCTCTCCGCCGCCGACGCAGACCAGGCCCGCGCCGAACGCCAGCAGGCCGGCGCCGAGATCAACCTCCTCGCCATGGGCCTGGTGCTCGCCTTCACCGCGATCGCCGCGGTCAACACCCTGGCCATGTCCACCGCCGAGCGGATCCGCGAGTTCGCGATGCTGCGGCTGGCCGGAGCCACCCGCCGCCAGGTGCTGCGCATGATCCGCACCGAGGCCCTGTCGGTGCTGCTGATCGGAACGGTCCTCGGCTCCGGGATCTCGCTCGCCGTGCTCACCGCGTTCAGCGTCGGCATGACCGGCCGGGCCGCCCCGGCGGTGCTGCCGCTGGTGTACGCGACGGTGGTCGGCGCCGCCGCCCTGGCGGCCCTGGCCGCCACCGCCCTGCCGGGCCGGATCGCGCTGCGGGTCCGCCCGGTGGAGGTGGCCACCGCCCGGGAGTAGCCCGCTGGTCCAGGGGGACAGGGGGCTCCAGGGGACAGGAGGGGCCAGGGGACAGGAGGGGCCAGGGACAGGAGGGGCCTAGGGACAGGGGAGGGCCAGGGACAGGGGAGGGCCAGGGACAGGAGGGGTCAGGGACAGGAGGGGCCAGGGACAGGGGAGGGCCAGGGACAGGAGGGGGCCAGGGAACAGGTGGGCCCAGGGAACAGGTGGGCCGAGGGAACAGGTGGGGGCGCCCGGGGGAACCCGGGCGCCCCCACCTCATCCGTGCGGCTGCCTCATTCCACCGGCAGCCCGGCCGCCTTCCACGCCTGGAAGCCGCCGACCAGGTCGGTGGCCCGGTGCAGGCCCAGCCGGTGCAGCGAGTCGACCGCCAGGCTGGACGCGTACCCCTCGTTGCACAGCACGATCCACCGCTGCTCGTGGCTGGTGGCCGCGGGGGTGCGGTGGCTGCCCGACGGGTCCAACCGCCACTCCAGCTCGTTGCGTTCGACCACCAGCGCGCCCGGGATCAGCCCGTCGCGCTCGCGCAGCGCCTGGTAGCGGGTGTCGACCAGCAGGGCCTCGCCGGCCTCGACCGCTGCGTGGGCCTCCCGCGCGCCGATCCGCTCGTACCCCGCCCGGACCCGTTCCAGCTGCTCGTCGATGCCCACCCGGGGCGTGTCGGCGCTCACTCCCAGTCCGCCGGACGCTCGACGTGCTCCAGGGTGAGGACCGGCCCGGTGCGGCTGTACCGGCGGATCAGCGGCAGCGGCGGGTAGTAGGTGTGGACCGAGACGGCGTGCTCCGCCGTGGACTCGTTGAGCACCTCGTGTACGTGGTACTCGCCGAACGCCCGCCCGCTGCCCTCGCCCAGGCTGCGGCTCCGGTCGTGCCCCCCGGCGAGCTCCAGGCTCTGCCAGCCCTCGGAGGGCAGCCGTACGGCGAGGGAGTGCTCGGTGAGCCGGCCGCGGGCGGTGGCGAACGCGCCCCGCGACTCGGCGTGGTCGTGCCAGCCGGTGCCGGTGCCGGGCGGCCAGCCGATCAGCCAGGCCTCGCTGCCGCCCGGACCGTCCAGCCGCACCCAGGTGCGGCCTTCCGGGTCCAGCGGCAGGGAGGCGATCACCTCGGGGTCGGCGGCGGTGCGCAGGGCGAAGTCGAGGAGTTCGGCGGCGGTGGGCCCGGCGTGCGGGCGGGCCGTGGCCTGATCCGGGGCATGGCCGGGCGCAGGCGCGTACGAGGGTGCAGACATGGGGGATGACCGTCCTGGGGGTTCGCGTGAGAGCGCGCCGGGGCGCGCGGAAGGGAGGCGAATCAGCAGGAAGGGCGACAGACGCAGCCCGCGAAGCGGAGCAGGTCCATGTGGACCCTCCGCCAGAGGCGTACGTCGGTGCCGGTCATGTCCGCGAGTGAACCACGAGCGACCTCGAGGGTCAATCGATCACTGCGGGGGTGTGGCGGACTCCCCGGACACCCGGGCCGGTACGGGCGGTGCCGAGTCCGGGCCCACCGCCGGGGCCGCACCCGCGCCCGGCACGCCCGGCCGGCCCGCGCCCGGGGAACCGGGCGCCCCCGAGACGGCGGGCACGGCGGCCGCGCCGGAGCCGCCCGGGCCGGGGGACGGCGCACCCGCCCGGACCGCGTCGGCCGCCTCGTACAGTTCGGCCGGCCGGACCCCCGCGAAGGTCGCCGCCAGATGCCCGTCCGGCCGGACCAGCAGCACGGTGTGGGCCGGAGCCCCCGGATAGCCGTCGGCGACCAGCAGCTCCGCCCGTACCGGAAGGGCACTCACCGCTGCCGCCAGGCGGGGCATCAGCCCGGCCTTCATCCAGTGCCGGCGGTCCCAGACGCCGGTGCCCGGGGCCACCAGCACCACCAGCAGCCGGCCCCGGCCCAGCAGGTCCCGCAGCGGGACGGTCGACCCGTCCGGCGCGGTCACCGGTACGTTCTCCACCGCGCCGCCCGGTTCGGTGTCGGTCGGCACCTCGCGTACCGCCACCGGAGGGGCGTACGCCGGCGCGGAACCCAGCGGGCCGCGCCCCAGATGGCCTTCGGTGAGGAGCAGTTCGTGGGTGCGGCCGGCTCCGGGCAGGTAGGTGCGCAGGCCCCCGCCGCCGCGCAGCACCGGCATGGCCTGGTCGGCGGCGCGCAGCCGGGCGGCGACCGCGGTGCGCCGCTCGGCCTGGTAGCTGTCGAGGAGTTCCTCGGAAGCTCCGTGGTGCCAGGCCAGGGCCAGCTTCCAGGCCAGGTTCTCGGCGTCCCGCAGGCCCTCCTCCACGCCCTGGGTGCCGAGCGCGCCCAGCAGGTGGGCGGCATCCCCGGCGAGGAAGGCGCGGCCGTCCCGCCAGCTCCGGGCGAGCCGGTGGTGCAGGGTGTGCACGCCGGTGTCGATCAGGTCGTACGGGGGCGTCGTACCGCCGCACCAGCCCGCCAGGGTGTCCCGGATCAGGGCGATCAGCGCGTCCGGGGTGACGAGTTCACCGCGCGGCGGCAGCAGCCAGTCCAGCCGCCACACCCCGTCGGGCAGCGGCCGGGCCGTGACCTCGGCGACGTGGGAGGAGGGCCCGCGGTGCAGCAGGGCCTCGCCGGGCCAGGGGAGTTCGGTGCGCAGCGCGGCCACCGCGTGCCGTTCGACGGCGGTGCGGCCGGGGAAGCGGATGCCGAGGAGTTTGCGGACGGTGGACCGGGCCCCGTCGCAGCCGACCAGGTAACTCCCGCGCCACCAGGTGGTTTCGGCGCCCTGGGTGTGCACGGTGACCCCGTGCCCCTCCTGCTCCAGGGAGTCGAGCCGGCTGTCGCTGACCAGCTGGACCAGCGGGTGGGCCGCGACGGCGTCGCGCAGGCCGCGGGCGAGGGCGTGCTGCGGGAGGTGCAGCGGGGCCGGGCGGTCCTCGAAGGTGGTGCGGTGGGTCTCCTGGCGCCGCCGCATGGTGCGCCAGGCGGCGAAGTGGGCGCCCTCGTCGCGCAGGGTCGTACAGCCCAGCCGGTGGGCCATCGCGGCGGTGTCGGAGTGCAGGACGACGGTCCGGGCGGGCCGTGGCTCGTCCTTGCCCGGACCCTCGTCGAGGAGTACGGAGGGCACGCCCTGGCCGGCCAGGGCGAGGGACAGGGAGAGTCCGACGGGCCCCGCGCCGACGACGATCACCGGGTCCATGGCGCGGCTCCCGGTGTCCGGTATGTGATCACAGAACGTATGCAACCCACTGGAGGTGCGTGCGTCAAGTGACACCGGCCCTGGCGGTGGCGCGCGCACGCGCGCGGGGCGGCGGATCGGATCCGCCGCCCCGCGCGCGCGAGGTGATGTCGGGTCAGGAGTGACCTGGAGGTGCGGGCCTCAGTCCTTCGAGATCACGTCCGAGCCGTCGCCCTGTGCCGGGATCACGGCGACGACGGCGCCATCGCCGCCGGCCTTGTCGACCAGGGTCACGGCGGGCAGCGCCTCGCCACCGGACTTCTTCGACTGCCGCAGCCGCTTCTCCAGCCAGGAGGCGAAGCCGGTGAGCACGAAGTTCAGCAGCACGTACAGCAGGCCGATCACGACCAGGGTCGGGATGGTGTTGCTGTAGTTGGCGGAGATCTGCCGGTTCATGGAGAGCAGCTCGGCGAAGCCCAGGACCGCGCCTGCGATGGCGGTGTCCTTGAGAATGACCACGAGCTGGCTGACCAGGGCGGGAAGCATGGCCGTGACCGCCTGCGGGATCAGCACGTAGACCATGATCTGCCACTTGCGCATGCCGATCGCCTTGGCGGCGTCGGCCTGCCCGGAGGGCAGCGACAGGATGCCCGCCCGGACGATCTCGGCGATCACCGACGCGTTGTAGAGGACCAGGCCGGTGATGCAGGCGTACAGCGGCCGGATCTCCGAGTCGACCTCGGTGAACTTCGCGTACAGGGCGAAGCCGAAGACCATCAGGATCAGTACCGGGATGGCGCGGAAGAACTCCACGACCGCGCCGACCGGGACGCGCACCCAGGCGTGGTCGGAGAGCCGGCCGATGCCGAGCAGGGCGCCCAGCGGCAGGGCGATCACCATGGCGATGAGGCCGGCCTTGAGGGTCTCGCCGAGACCGGGCAGGAGGAAGGTCGTCCAGACCTCGCCCTCCAGGAACGGCGTCCACTTGTCGGCGTCCAACTGGTTCTTGTCCGACAGGGTGGCTATCACCCACCACCCGGCCAGACCCAGCAGCACCAGGAAGACCACGGTGTAGATGACATTGCGCGCCTTGGCCTTGGGCCCCGGCGTGTCGTAGAGCACCGAGCTCATCGCTTCACCGCCACTCGCTTGGCCACCCAGCCCAGCAGCAGGCCGGTGGGCAGGGTCAGCAGGACGAAGCCGAGGGCGATGACCCCGAAGACGGCGAAGAGCGCGTCTGCTTCGTTCTCGATCATTTCCTTCATCAGCAGGGCCGCTTCGGCCACGCCGATGGCCGCCGCCACCGTGGTGTTCTTGGTGAGGGCGATCAGTACGTTGGCGAGCGGCGCGATGACCGCCCGGAAGGCCTGGGGGAGCACGATCAGGGTGAGCACCTGGGTGAAGCTCAGACCCAGCGCGCGGGCCGCCTCGGCCTGGCCGACCGGCACGGTGTTGATACCGGAACGCAGCGCCTCGCAGACGAAGGTGCCGGTGTAGGCGACGAGTCCGAGGACGGCGAGCCGGAAGCCGATGTCGTCGAAGTCCTCGCCGGCACCCAGGGCGAAGCCCAGGGTCTGGTTCAGGCCCAGGGAGCAGCCGATGATCAGCACGGTGAGCGGGGTGTTCCGCACGACGTTGACGTACGCGGTGCCGAAGGCCCGCATCAGCGGGACCGGACTGACCCGCATCCCGACGAGCACGGTTCCCCAGACCAGGGACCCGATCGCCGAGTAGAGGGTGAGCTGAACCGTCACCCAGAAGGCTCCGAGCAGGTCGTACTGCCCGGACTCAAGAAAATCGAACACGATGTCCTGCGCTCTCCCCAGGATGGCCGGTGCAGCACGCCGCCGCCCGTGACAGGCGGGCGGCGACGCGCCACACCGAGGACTCAGCTGCCTTCGGTGATCTGCGGGGCAGGCTCGTTCTTGTAGTTCGCCGGGCCGAAGTTCGCCTTGACGAACTTCTCCCAGGAGCCGTCGGAGACCATCTTCTTGAGGGCGGCGTTGATCTTGGTCTGGAGCTCCTTGTTGCCCTTCTTCAGACCGATGCCGTAGTTCTCGTTGCTCAGGCTCAGCCCGACCAGCTTGAACTTGCCCTGGTTCTTCTCCTGCGAGGCGTAGCCGGCCAGGATCGAGTTGTCCGTGGTCAGGGCGTCGAGGTTCTTGTTCTCCAGGCCGGTGAGGCACTCGGAGTAGCCGCCCTGCTGCAGCAGGTTCGCCTTGGGCGCCAGCTTGTCCTTGACGTTCTGCGCCGAGGTCGAGCCGGTGACCGAGCAGAGCTTCTTGTCGTTGAGGTCCTCGGCCTTGGTGATGCCGTTGTCGTCGGCGCGGACCAGCAGGTCCTGGTGGGCCAGGAAGTACGGGCCGGCGAAGTCGACCTTCGCCTTGCGCTTGTCGTTGATCGAGTAGCTGGCGACGATGAACTCGACGTCACCGTTCTGGATCAGGTTCTCGCGCTCGGCGGAGATGGCCTGCTTGAACTCGATCTGGTTCGCCTCGTAGCCGAGTTCCTTCGCCACGTAGGTCGCCACGTCGACGTCGAAGCCGGTGTACTTGCCGTCCGGGGTCTTCAGGCCCAGGCCCGGCTGGTCGAACTTGATGCCGATGACGACCTTGTCCTTCTTGCCGCCCTTACCGGAGTCCTTGTCGTCGCTGCCGCCGCAGGCGGTGGCGGTCATGGCGAGAGTGACGGCGAGCGCCGCGGCCGCACCGGCCTTGAAAACCTTCATGGTGAACTTCCCTCGGATGAGACGTTGTTGAACTACCACCGGATCAGTACCAGACCGGATGCTCAGTGGTGCAGGATCTTCGACAGGAAGTCCTTGGCGCGGTCGCTGCGCGGGTTGGAGAAGAACTGCTCGGGCGCCGCCTCTTCGACGATCTTCCCGTCGGCCATGAAGACGACCCGGTTGGCCGCGGAGCGGGCGAAACCCATCTCGTGGGTGACCACGACCATGGTCATCCCCTCGGCGGCGAGCTGCTGCATGACCTCCAGCACCTCGTTGATCATCTCGGGGTCGAGGGCCGAGGTCGGCTCGTCGAAAAGCATCACCTTCGGCTCCATCGCCAGCGCGCGGGCGATCGCCACGCGCTGCTGCTGGCCGCCGGAGAGCTGCGCCGGGTACTTGTCCGCCTGGGTGCCGACACCCACCCGGTCCAGCAGGGCGCGGGCCTTCTTCTCGGCCTCGGCCTTGGGCGTCTTGCGCACCTTCAGCTGGCCCAGCAGTACGTTCTCCAGCACCGTCTTGTGCGCGAAGAGGTTGAACGACTGGAACACCATGCCCACATCGGCGCGCAGCCGGGCCAGTTCCCGTCCCTCGGACGGAAGTTCGGCACCGTCCAGGGTGATCGTGCCGGAGTCGATGGTCTCCAGCCGGTTGATGGTCCGGCACAGCGTCGACTTGCCCGATCCCGAAGGACCGATCACGACGACGACCTCGCCGCGGGCAATGCTCAGATTGATGTCCTGAAGCACGTGCAACGCGCCGAAGTGCTTGTCGACGTTGCTCAGTACGACCAGGCCGTCCGCCGCGGGAGTCGAGTCCTCGGCCCCGGCGCCCTTGGTCACTGATACTCCGCTCATCGGCTTGTAGCTCCGTCCTCCTCGGTTGGGAGGACAGTAGTGACCGGCTCTGCACACCGTCACCACATCTGAGCGAGAATTGAGGATAACGATCCGGCTTCGCCCGGACACGGTCCGTGCGCGGCACGACGCACCTTGCGTGATGCCCCTGGTGTGCTGTTTTACTGATCGCGACCAGGAAAGGGGGCCCAGAATGAGACTGCTGCTCGTCGAGGACGACGACCACGTCGCCGCGGCCCTGTCCGCGATCCTGGCCCGGCACGGATTCCGCGTGACCCACGCCCGCAACGGCGAGGAGGCCCTGCAGGCCCTGCTGCCCGCCGACGCCCCGCCCTTCGGCGTGGTCCTGCTCGACCTGGGCCTGCCCGACCAGGACGGCTACGAGGTCTGCGGCAAGATCCGCAAGCGCACCGCCATCCCCGTGATCATGGTGACGGCGCGCGGTGACGTCCGCTCCCGCATCCACGGCCTGAACATGGGCGCCGACGACTACGTCGTGAAGCCGTACGACACTGGTGAGCTGCTCGCCCGGATCCACGCCGTCGCCCGCCGCACCAGCACCGGCAGCGCATCGGCCGCCGACGACAGCGCCCCGGCCGGCTCCGGCCGGAGCCCCGCCGGTCCCCCCGGACTGGTCCGGCTCGGCGCCGTCAGCATCGAGCTGCCCACCCGCCGGGTCTCCGTCGACGGCACCGACGTACCCCTCACCCGCAAGGAGTTCGACCTGCTCGCGCTGCTCGCCCAGCGCCCCGGCGTGGTCTTCCGGCGGGAACAGATCATCAGCGAGGTGTGGCGCACCAGCTGGGAAGGCACCGGGCGCACCCTCGAAGTGCATGTCGCCTCGCTGCGCTCCAAGCTGCGGATGCCCGCACTGATCGAAACGGTGCGCGGGGTGGGCTACCGGCTCGTGGCCCCCGGCCCGGGCGCCCCCTAGGGCCCGCCGCCGTGCGCGCCCGGCTGCTGCCGCTGCTCGTCGTCCTGATGGCGGGCGTGCTGCTCGCCCTCGGCTTCCCGCTCGCCGTCAGCCTGGCCGCCGGGCAGCAGCAGCGGGTGGTCGTCGACCGCATCGACGACAGCGCCCGGTTCGCCGCCCTCGCCCAGTTCGTGGTCGACTCCGAGGGCTCCGGGGACAAGTCCGCCGACGAGCGCCGCGAGACCCTTCAGCTCGAACTCGCCCGCTACCAGGAGCTGTACGGCATCCGGGTCGGCATCTTCTACCGCGACCGCAACGCCATGGTCCGCGCCCCCGGCTGGTGGCGGCTGCCCGACACCGACGACGCCGAGCAGGCCTTCGAGGAGGCACTGGCCGGGCGGCGCAGCCACGACCCCGCCCAGGTGTGGCCGTGGCAGCCGCACGGAAAGCTGCTGGTGGCCTCCCCGGTGGTCCTCGACGGGGACGTGGTCGCCGTCGTGGTCACCGAATCACCCACCGGCCAGATGCGTTCCCGCACCCTGCAGGGCTGGCTGCTCATCGGGGCCGGACTGGCCGCCGCCATGCTGGTGGCCTTCGGCGCGGCCCTGCGGCTCACGAGCTGGGTGCTCAAGCCCGTACGCATCCTCGACGCGGCCGCCCACGGGATCGCCACCGGACGGATGAACTCCCGGGTCGCGGCCGGCGGCGGGCCGCCGGAACTCCAGCGGCTGGCCCGCTCGTTCAACGAGATGGCCGACAACGTGGAAGAAGTGCTGGAGCAGCAGCGGGCCTTCGTCGCCGACGCCTCCCACCAGCTGCGCAACCCGCTCGCCGCACTGCTGCTGCGCATCGAGCTGCTCGCCCTGGAACTGCCCGAGGGCAACGAGGAGATCGCCTCCGTCCGCACCGAGGGCAAGCGCCTGGCCCAGGTCCTGGACGATCTGCTGGACCTGGCGCTCGCCGAGCACGCCTCCGCCGAGATCAGCCTCACCGATATCGGCGAGCTCGCCGCCGAACGGGTCGCCGCCTGGCGGCCGCTGGCCGAGGAGAAGGGTGTCCGGCTCACCGCGGCCGGCCGGACCGCCGTCACCGGCTGGGCCGATCCCATCGCCCTGTCCAGCGCCCTGGACGCGGTCATCGACAACGCCCTCAAGTTCACCCCGGCAGGGGAGGAGGTCGAGGTCTCCGTCTCCGCCGAGGAGGGGCAGGCCCTCGTCGTGGTCGCCGACCGCGGCCCCGGCCTCACCGAGGAGGAGCTCGCCCGCATCGGCGACCGGTTCTGGCGCAGCGGCCGGCACCAGAACGTCAAGGGCTCCGGCCTCGGCCTGTCCATCTCCCGGGCCCTGCTGGCGGCGGGCGGCGGATCCCTCTCGTACGAGACGAACCCACCGCACGGCCTGCGGGTGACGGTCTCGGTCCCGCGCACCGCCCCGCACGCCGACTGACCGCCCGGACCCGGTCCTCAAACCCTTCCAGCCCCGCCGGCGCTTGAGGCGCGGGGACGGGCAGAACCCGCCTCGCAGCCCCGCCGGCGTTTGAGGCGCGGCGTCTGGGGCGGAACCCCGGGCATTTCCAGCCCCTCCGGCGTTTGAGGAGCGGGGTCTGGGGCGGAGCCCCAGTTCGGGAAGGGGCGGGTAGGGGAAAGGCCCCGCGCAGCGGCAGCCCCGCCCCCGGCCGCGCCCCGGTCGGTCCCGGCGCGCCCCGCCCGCCCTCGCCCCGGCCCGGCCGGGCCCGCGCCCCGGCCCGACCTAGGCCCCGCGGGCTACCAGGCGTACCTGGCGCAAGCCGCGGCCGATGCCCCGTACAGCTCCCCGACCGCCCGCACCTCGAAGGTGGCGGCCCGCTCCCGCCCGGCGCGCTCCACCCCCGGCACGTAGAGCGCGGTACCGCAGGTCCCGCCGAGGAAGCGGCGGGTGCCGTCCGGCAGCACCCGGACCAGCTCGTAGTGCCGGACCGGGCCGGGGGAGGGCCGCCACGACAGCCGCAGCGCCACCCCGGCGCCGTCCGAGGCCGCCGCGTCCACCGTCAGTCCGGCCGGCGGCCCCGGCCTCTCCGAAGCCGGGGCCGAAGCCGGGGCCGAAGCCGGGGCCGAAGCTGGCGCCCCGTACACCGCCAGGGCGCCCAGGCGCCAGCGGACCGGTCGGCCGCCGGGCCCGGTGAGCCGGACCGCCAGGCCGTACAGGGTCTGCCCGGCCCGGGCCGGCAGCCGCACCCGGGAGGTGCGCCAGCCCCGGCCGGTGCCCGCCGCGGCGGCCCTCAGCCAGGTGTACGGGACGGGCTCGCCCGGCGCGGCCGGTTCGCGGAGCGCGACCCCGACCTCCACCGCCACCGGGCCGGCCTCGGTGCGGTGGGTGAGGTCCAGCACCGTGGCCCCGGACAGCGGCAGCCGGGTGGCGTGCAACCCGACCTCGGCCGGCCCGGTGAGCCGGCCCTCGACCAGCAGGCTGGACCCGCCGCGCCACGCATCGGCGAAGTCCAGTCCGACAGCGGGCCGTTCGCCCGCCGTACGCACCACCCAACGGCGGCCCGGCAGCCGGTCCTGAAGGCCGAGATGGCTCCACGGAGCCGTCGAGGCGACCGCGCCCCGCTCGTACCAGCGCAGCCCGTGACCGGTGTTGAAGCTGCACGCGAAGGGCAGTGCGGTGACCGTGGACCGGTCTGCGACGGCGGTGGCGGGCGCACGCCAGGAGTCGTCGGCGCCCCCGGCGGGGGCGGGCCGGGACGGGCCTGCGACGGCGGTGGCGGGCGCACGCCAGGAGTCGTCGGCGCCCCCGGCGGGGGCGGGCCGGGACGGGTCGAGGGAGGCGCCCGTCCAGAACCGGTCGTCGGCCGCGTGGAAGGCGCCGGGGGAGCGGTCCGCGAGGTGGTTGCGGGTCCATTCGGGCCGGTAGAAGGCGTAACTGACGATGTGCGGGCCGTCGCGGGGCACGACCTCCTCCCACGGGACGACCGTGTCCCAGCCTCGGGCCTCGACGTCTACGCCCGCCCACAGCTCGTACCGGCTGCGGCCGATCCGGTCGGCCCGGTCGCCGGAGGGCCGCAGCTTCTCCGGCCGGCCCCGCCAGGAGAAGTCCACGAACATCGTGTCCGCGACCCGACCGGCCCGGTCCTCGAAGAACTCCTGGTTGAGCTCGTTGAGCGCCCCCTGCCAGCCCACCCCGCCGGTGGCGTTCATCGCGTCGTACCAGGTGATGCGCAGCCCGCGAGCCGCCCCGGCGGCGCGCAGCGCCCGCAGGAACTCCCGCATCCGTCCCGCCAGTTCACTGTCGCCGCCGTCGGTCTCGGCGTTGACGAACCAGCCGTCGAAGCCGTACGCGAGGGCCACCCGGACCAGCTGCTCGGCGATCGGGAACCGGCCGAGGGCGTCCCGCTGCACCAGGTCCCGGGTCCACCGCAGGTCACCGCCGTACGCGACGGGCGGCAGGAACACATTGCCCAGCACCCGGACCCCGTTGCGGTGCGCGGCGTCGGTGACCGGCGCGTTCGGCGCGAGCACGATGCCCTCGCCGGCCGAACCGCCCCAGAACACCAGCTCGTCGAGGTACGCCCAGTGGGCGAACGCGTACGTGTCGGAGGTCGGCGAGCCCTGGGCCGGGTTCCCGGCGGTGCTCCCGAAGGACACGAGCGAGGCGATCCGCGCCTGCCCGGCCCGGGCGGTGGTGTTCGGCGGCACCGGCGTGAACCGGTCGGACAGCGGCACGGCCGAGGTGTTGTAGGCGAGATCCGGGTCGCTCTCGGGCGTCCACTCCTTCAGCGACCGCCAGACGATGCCCGGTCCGGGCTCGCCCCGGGGGAGCGAGTCCGGGAACCAGTACGAGGCGTACGGGGCGATGCCGGCGGCGGGTTCCGCCGGTCCGGCCGCCGCGGCCCCGGCGGCCGGACCGCCGAGCAGGGCCGCGGCCCCCGCTCCGGCGCCGGCGAGCAGCACCGCGCGCCGGCCGGGGCCGGGGGGTAAGGGCACGGGAACGTCGTTCTCGGACATGCGGTCTCCTCTGCGGTCCGTCCGGGGGCAGCGCACGTACGGAGGGGCAGGCCCGGCGGCCTGCCCCGGTTCGGGAAGGGGGGCGGGAGGGGCAGGCCCCGAGCAGCGCCCGCCCCCTTCGGCGCGTCGGGCCGCCGGGCCCAGCCCCTCGTCACCGGGCCTCGTCCACTCCGACCAGCTCCGTGATGCCGCGCGCGGCGAGGTGCCCCGGGTCCCCGGCGCGGTCGGCGAGGACGACCGCCGGGCGGACCCCCTCGGCCGTCAGCCGCATCCAAGCCTCGAAGAACTCCCCGCCCGGCGCACACACCGAGCGGCGCGGCGCGGCCTCGGCGCCGCCCACGTCCAGGACCAGCGCGGTGCGGCGCGGAGCCGGGCGGTGGTCACGGCCCCGCCGCTCGGCCGCGATCCGGGCGAGCGCCCCGCCCGCCGGCTTGACCCGGCGCTCGTTGGTGAGCAGGCCCAGCCCGTACTCCAGCTCCGGGAAGTCGGCCAGCCCCCGCGCCACATCGTGCGAGCACCACCAGGTCACGCCCCAGAGGTCCGTGCAGTCCAGGGCGTTGGCCACGGTCGCCGCGGTGAAGGAGGCCGCGTGCTCGGGCGGGATCAGCGGGGCCGGCGCCCCCACCTCCTGGAGCCACACCGGCCGCGCCGGATCCGTCGCCCATGCCTTCGACAACTCGACCAGGTACGCGGCGTGGTGCTCGGTGGCCGTGCCGGTCCGCCCGTACCGCTGGGCGGTCCCGTTGAACACCCACGAGTGCACCGCGGTGGCCGCGCCCAGCCGGGCCGCCTGCGCCGGCGTGAACGGGTGACCGTCCCGGTACCAGGACGCGTCGTACTCCGCGTGCAGGTGGAACCGGCCCGGCGCCCCGGCCTCGCAGGCGGCCAGCATCCGCTCCAGCCACTGCCCCGCCTGTTCCCGGCCGATCCGGTCCGGATCCGGATGCGGGCCGTCCGAGAACTGGTCGATCTCGTTGCCGACCGTCATTCCCAGGAAATTGGGCCGGTCCGCGAGCGCGGCGGCCAGCGTGCGCAGGTATTCCTCCTGCCCGGCGACCACCTCCGGATCGGTGAAGATGTTTCTCCGGTGCCAGGTCCGGGTCCAGGCCGGCAGGAAATCGAAACTCGACAGATGCCCCTGCAGGCCGTCCACCGAGACGTCCAGCCCGAGCGCGGCGGCCGCGTCCGCGACCGACACCAGCTGCTCGACCGCGCGCGGCCGGATCAGCGTCCGGTTCGGCTGGAACAGCGGCCACAGCGGAAACACCCGGACGTGGTCCAGGCCCAGCCCGGCGACCGAGTCGAGATCGGACTTCACCTCGTCGAGGTCGAAGTCCAGCCAATGGTGGAACCAGCCGCGGGTCGGCGTGTAATTGACACCGAAACGCGGCGGGCGGAGAGCGCGGAGAACGACGTCATCGTCGTGCATACGACCACCTGACGGGCCGACGGCGACAAAGTCAACCAGGCCTTTGCGGACGACCCGGACTTTAGCGCTTAAGTCCCATTGACACCTGGCCTGGAAACAACTCAGGCTGGCCGGACTAATGCGCTTTAGCCAGCAATGGGAACAGGCAGCCAATGGCCCGCAGACCCACCATCAAAGACATCGCCCGCCGGGCGGGGGTCTCGGAGAGCGCCGTCTCCTTCGCCCTCAACGACCGGCCGGGCGTCTCCCAGGAGACCCGGGCCCGGATCCGCCGGGTCGCCGAGGAACTGGGCTGGCAGGCCAACAGCGCCGCCCGCGCCCTGTCCGGTGCACGTTCCGGCGCGGTCGGCATGGTCCTCGCCCGGCCCGCCCACACCCTCGGCGTCGAGTCCTTCTTCCTGCAGCTGGTCTCCGGCATCCAGGAGGTGCTCTCGGCCGCCCGGACCGCCCTGTTGTTCCAGGTCGTCGAGGACCTCGACGCGGAATGCGCCGTCTACCGCCGCTGGTGGGCCGAGCAGCGCGTGGACGGGGTGCTCGTCGTCGATCCGCGGACGCAGGACCCGCGCCCGGACCTCCTCGCCCGGCTCGGCCTGCCCGCCGTGGCGGTCGGCGAGACCGACCCGTCCGCCCCGCTGTCCTCCGTACGCGCGGACGACGCCGAGGCGATGACGCAGGTCCTGGACCACCTGTACGGCCTGGGCCACCGGCGGATCACCCACATCGCCGGCCTGCCCGGCCTCGCCCACACCGACCGGCGGATCCGGGCGCTGCGGCGGGCCGCGGACCGGCGCGGCCTGACCGCCGCCGAGGTCCGCTCGGTTCCCACCGACTACTCGGACACCGAGGGCGCCGCGGCCACCCGCCGGGTCCTGGCCGAGCCGCGGCCGCCCACCGCGCTGGTCTACGACAACGACGTGATGGCGGTGGCCGGGGCCGCGGTCGCCGCCGAGCTGGGCATCCCGGTGCCCGGCCGGCTCTCGCTGGTGGCCTGGGACGACTCCGCGCTGTGCCGGGTCACCCATCCCCGGCTGACCGCCCTGGTCCGGGACACCGCCGGCTTCGGCCGGCTCGCCGCCGAGGAGCTCCTCGCGGTCCTCGCGGGCGGCCCGCCCCGCGTCCGCGAGGGCGAACAGCCCCGGCTGGAACCCCGCGAGAGCACGGCCCCGCCGCCGCGCGCATACTGAACCGACCACCTCCAGGAGCGCCACCGTGACCACGCCCACCCCGACCTCCGCCCTTCCCGCGCCGCGCGCGGGCGCCGCCACCGGCACCGTGCCCGGCACTGCGACCGGTACCGCCCCGGACACTGCCCCAGGCCTCCTCGGCGCCCCGGGCCCCGGCCCCGGCACCGGGCTGACCGCCGCGATCGACATCGGCGGCACGAAGATCGCCGGGGCGCTGGTGCACCCCGACGGCACGATGACCGCGACCACCCGCCGGCCCACCCCGCGCGGGACCGACGGCGACGCGGTGATGGCGGCGGTCGCCGAGGTCGTCGCCGACCTCGCCCGGGACCCGGCCTGGCCGCAGGTCCGGCGCTGCGGCATCGGCAGCGCGGGCCCGGTGGACTCGGCCCGCGGCACGGTCAGCCCGGTCAACATCACGGCCTGGCGCGACTACCCGGTGCTGGCCCGTACCGAGGCCGCGCTGGCCGCGCACGGCCGGCCGGTCCCCACCGTGCTGGTGGGCGACGGGGTCGCGATGACGGCCGCCGAACACTGGCTGGGCGCGGCCCGGGGCCACGCGAACGCGCTGTGCATGGTCGTCTCCACGGGTGTCGGCGGCGGCCTGGTCCTCGGCGGCCGCCTGCTGCCCGGCCCCACCGGCAACGCAGGCCACATCGGTCACATCAGCGTCGAGTTCGACGGCGAGGAGTGCGCCTGCGGCGGGCGCGGCTGCGTGGAGGCCATCGCCTCCGGCACCGCCATCGCGCGCTGGGCTCGCGCCCAGGGCTGGACCGGGCCGGACCCCACGGCGGCGGGCGTGGCCGCGGCCGCCCGCGAAGGCGACCCGGTCGCCCTGGCCGCCTTCGACCGGGCCGGCCGGGCCCTGGCGGCGGCCATAGCCGCCACCGCGACGCTGGTCGAGACGGACATCGCGGTCATCGGCGGCGGGGTCGCCACCGCCGGCGACACCCTCCTCGGCCCGATCCGCGCCCACCTCCCGGACTACGCCACCCTGGACTTCGTCCGCGGGCTCCGGATCGCCCCGGCCGCCCTGGGCACCCACGCGGGCCTGATCGGCGCGGCGGCCGCCGCCACCGACCTCCTGCCGTCGTCCTGACCGGCGCGTACGCCGGCCGCGTAACCGCGTATCCGCGTGAACCCGAGCCCCGGAACCGGCGTGACCACGGGCCACGGATACGGCGTGAAAACGGCCCACGGATACGGACCCGGACCCGGACCCGGATCCGTATCCGGATACGCGGATACGCCGGATCCGGCCATGGCGGCAGCGACGGCTACGGCTACGGCGACAGCTACGGCAGCGACGGCTACGGCTTCACCGAGCGGTAATAGCGGCGCGCGCCCTCGTGCAGGTCCAGGGGATCCGTGTAGATCGCCGTCCGGAGATCCACCCGCTGGGCCGCGTGGACCTCCTGGCCGATGCGGTCCCGGCTCAGGATCACGGTCCGGGTGAACTGCTCGGTCAGCGCCGGACCGGTGCGTTCCGTGGTCACCAGCAGGTTCGGCAGGGCCAGCGTCGTCACCGCCGAGGTGTTCCGCGCCCGCGGGTACGCGTCCTGCGGCATCACCGCCACCCGGTAGTACCGCGCCGGGCTGCCCCCGCTCTGCAGTTCCGGCAGCAGGTCGCCCAGCGGCACCAGCCGGATCTCGAACCGGTCCGAGAGCTCCCGCACCGCGTTCGTCGGCAGCCCGCCGGACCAGAAGAACGCGTCGATGCGCCCCGCCTCGAGCTCCGCCGGCATCGTGTCGATGCCGATCGACACCGCCGTGACGTCCCGCTGCGGATCCAGCTTCGCCGCCGCCAGCAGCCGTTCCGCGACCAGCCGGACCCCGGACCCGGACTGCCCGACCGCCACCTTCAGCCCCCGCAGGTCCCGCGCCGACTGCACCCGCGACCCGGCCGGCACCACCAGCTGCACGTAGTCGTCGTACAGCCGGGCGACCCCGCGCAGCCGGTCCGCGCCGGGCTTGCCGTCCCGCCGGTACTTGGCCACCGCGTCCGCCGTGGCCACCGTGAAGTCCGCCTCGCCGGAGGCCACCCGCTCCAGGTTCTCCTGCGAGCCCGCACTGGGCAGCAGCCGCACGTCCACCCCGGGCAGATCGCGCGCCAGCGCCTCCTCCAGCAGCTCCCCGTACCGGTGGTACACACCCGTCCGTGCGCCCGTACTGAAGGCCAGCTCGCCGTGCGGCTCGGTCTTCCCGAACGGCCACAGCCACCACGCCAGCAGTCCGAGCACGACCAGCCCGGCCACCAGACCCCGCAGCGCGTTGCGCCTGCTGGGCCGCGGCATCCGGGGCAGTACGAGTGGCATGCGCGCGATCCTGCCAGCCGCCCGCCCTCCTGTCACGGTCCGGCCGACCGAGTGCGCTGCCGGCACCGCCTACCCTTGTTCCATGACCAGCAGCGACCGGAGCCAGGCAGTGGACGTGAAGCGAAGCTACGAGGTGCGCACCTACGGGTGCCAGATGAACGTGCACGACTCGGAGCGGCTCTCCGGTCTGCTGGAGGACGCGGGCTACGTCCGCGCCCCCGAGGGCTCCGACGGGGACGCCGACGTCGTCGTCTTCAACACCTGCGCGGTCCGTGAGAACGCCGACAACAAGCTGTACGGCAACCTCGGCCGGCTCGCCCCCATGAAGACCCGGCGTCCGGGCATGCAGATCGCCGTCGGCGGCTGTCTGGCGCAGAAGGACCGGGACACCATCGTCCAGAAGGCCCCGTGGGTCGACGTGGTCTTCGGCACGCACAACATCGGCAAGCTGCCCGTCCTGCTGGAGCGCGCCCGCGTCCAGGAGGAGGCCCAGGTCGAGATCGCCGAGTCGCTGGAGGCGTTCCCGTCCACCCTGCCGACCCGCCGCGAGTCCGCGTACGCCGCCTGGGTCTCGATCTCCGTCGGCTGCAACAACACCTGCACCTTCTGCATCGTCCCCGCGCTGCGCGGCAAGGAGGAGGACCGCCGTCCCGGCGACATCCTCGCCGAGATCGAGGCGCTGGTCGGCGAAGGCGTCTCCGAGATCACCCTGCTCGGCCAGAACGTCAACGCCTACGGCTCCGACCTGGGCGACCGCGAGGCCTTCAGCAAGCTGCTGCGCGCCTGCGGGACCATCGAGGGCCTCGAGCGGGTCCGCTTCACCTCCCCGCACCCGCGCGACTTCACCGACGACGTGATCGCGGCGATGGCCGAGACCCCGAACGTGATGCCGCAGCTGCACATGCCGCTGCAGTCCGGCTCGGACACGATCCTCAAGGCGATGCGCCGCTCGTACCGGCAGGAGCGCTTCCTCGGCATCATCGAGAAGGTGCGCGCCGCCATCCCGCACGCCGCCATCTCCACCGACATCATCGTGGGCTTCCCCGGCGAGACCGAGGAGGACTTCGAGCAGACCATGCACACGGTCCGCGAGGCCCGCTTCGCGAACGCCTTCACCTTCCAGTACTCCAAGCGCCCCGGCACCCCGGCCGCCACCATGGAGGGCCAGATCCCGAAGGAGGTCGTGCAGGAGCGCTACATGCGCCTGGTCGCCCTCCAGGAGGAGATCTCCTGGGAGGAGAACAAGAAGCAGGTCGGCCGCACCCTGGAGGTCATGGTCGCGGAGGGCGAGGGCCGCAAGGACGGCGCCACCCACCGCCTCTCCGGCCGCGCCCCCGACAACCGCCTCGTGCACTTCACCAAGCCGGACGCGGAGGTCCGCCCGGGCGACGTGGTGACCGTCGAGATCACTTACGCCGCCCCGCACCACCTCCTCGCCGAGGGCCCGACCACGGCCGTACGCCGGACCCGTGCGGGCGACGCCTGGGAGAAGCGCAACGCCGCCCCGGCCCAGCCCCAGGGCGTCATGCTCGGCATCCCCACCCTGGGCGTCCCGGCCCCCCTCCCGGCAGCCACGGGCGGCTGCTCCCTCACCTCCTGACCGGCCCGGGCACACGCGCTGCGGCGGGGCACATCCAGCCCCGCCGCCCATGTGAGGCGCGGCGGGGCGAAGCCGGCCCCGCCGGCGTTTGAGGCGCGGGGGTTCGGGGGCGGAGCCCCTGGGGGCCTGGCCGGGCCTCCGGCAGGCACACGGCTCCGGCTGGGCATGTCCAGCCCCGCCGGCGTTTGAGGCGCGGGGGTTCGGGGGCGGAGCCCCTGGGGCCTGGCCGGGCCTCCGGCAGGCACACGGCTCCGGCTGGGCATGTCCAGCCCCGCCGGCGCTTGAGGCGCGGGGGTTCGGGGGCGGAGCCCCTGAGGACCCGGCCGGGCCTCCGGCGGGCACACGGGCCCGGCTGGGCATGTCCAGCCCCGCCGGCGTTTGAGGCGCGGGGTGCGGGCCGGAGTCCCGCGTGCCCCCGGCGGAGCCGTGCCCAGGCACTCCGCTCCGGCTAGGCTGCGGATCATGCTCGTAGCCGCCGCCGTATGCCCCAGCCCGCCCCTCCTCGTGCCCGAGGTCGCCGCCGGCGCCGCCCAGGAGCTCGCGGAGGCGCGTACCGCCTGCTCCGACGCGCTCGCCGTACTCGCCGCCTCCCGGCCCGACCTGCTCGTCGTGGTCGGCGCCGCCGAGAAGGGCGGCGGGTACGACGAGGGCACCCCGGGAACCTTCGCCGGCTTCGGGGTCGACCTGAGCGTCACGCTGGGCAGCGCCGCCGCCGAGCAGACCGGCGAGGCCACCGGCACCACCCTGCCGGCCTCCCTCGCCGTGGGCGCCTGGCTCCTCGAACGGGCCAGCTGGGCGGCCGCACCGATCGCCGGGGTGGCCGTTGCCGAGCGGCTCGACCCGGACGCCTGCGGCGCCCTCGGCGCCGACCTCGGCGGTTCCGCCGACCGGGTGGCGATGCTGGTGCTCGGGGACGGCAGCGCCTGCCGGACCCTGAAGGCACCCGGCTACCTCGACGACCGGGCCGAGGCCTTCGACGCCGCCGCGGCCCGGGCCCTCGGATCGGCGGACGTCCCGGCCCTCGCGGCGATCGACCCGGAGCTGGCCCTGGAACTCAAGGCCGCGGGCCGGGCCCCCTGGCAGGTGCTGGCCGGCGCGGCCCGGGACGCGGGCCTGGACGGCCGACTGCTCTACGAGGACGCGCCCTACGGCGTCGGCTACTTCGTCGCCGCCTGGTCGTAACGGCCCGCCCCAACCGGCCGGCCGGCCACGGAAAAGCGGCCGGTACGGAAACCGGCCGGGTACGGAAAAGAGGGCGCGGGCACCGCCCGCGCCCTCTTCACGTCGACCGCGTCAGGAAGCCGGAGGCGGAGGCGGCGGAGTCGGGCCGCCGTCCGGGTGATCCTTGTGCGCGATCTTGCCCAGGGCGTCCTTCGCCTTGCTCGTACCGGTCTCGATCCGCTCGCTGTACTTGCCCTTGGTCTTGGCGTCCACGGCCCTGGCCACCTTGTCCAGTCCGTGACCGATCCGGCCCTCGTGCTGCTGCGCGAGATCACCGACCTTGTCCTCGACCTTGTCCTTCGCCGGCCCGAGCTTGGCCTTCAGATTGTCCAGCAGGCCCATGGGTCACCTTCTCCTGGCGGTGGCTACGTACGGGCGCCCTCGCCGGCCTCGCTGTCCGCGGCTGCCTCCGCGGACTGCTGCTTCGGGATCTCCACACCCTCCGCGGCGGCCGGTTCGGTCTCGGTCTTCGTCTCCGCTGCGGACTCGCTCTCCGTGGCCTCCGCGGTCTTCGTGGCCGGCGCCGTCACTGCGCCCGCCACGGCCTCCTCGGTCGAAGCCTCGTCCTTGCGACGACGAAACCGATCAAAAACGCCCATGTCTACTCCTCCAACGGTACTCGTGCGAGTGAAGTTCCGCGCTGGTCACGGCATGCGGCCCCGGCCGGAACCTCGCCAGGGCAACGACCCCGCCCATGACCCGTCACGTAACTCGTTCGGGTAGCTGTCGCCGGGTTTGCGAGACTGTTCCGGTGAGAAGTGCAGCCCCCGCCCCGCGGGTCATCGCCGTCGTCGGTCCCACCGCGGCCGGAAAGTCCGATCTGGGCGTCGCCCTGGCCCGCCATTTCGACGGCGAAGTCGTCAACGCCGACTCCATGCAGCTCTACCGGGGGATGGACATCGGCACCGCCAAGCTGACGATCGAGGAACGCGGCGGCATCCCGCACCACCTCCTCGACATCTGGGACGTCACCGAGACCGCCAGCGTCGCCGAGTACCAGCGGCTGGCACGCGCCGAGATCGACCGGCTGCTCGCCGAAGGCCGCACCCCCGTCCTGGTCGGCGGCTCCGGCCTGTACGTGCGCGGCGCCCTGGACGCCATGGAGTTCCCCGGCACCGACCCGGCCGTCCGGGCCCGGCTGGAGGAGGAACTCACCCTGCGCGGTCCCGGCGCCCTGCACGCCAGGCTGGCCGCCGCCGACCCGGCCGCCGGCGCGGCCATCCTGCCCAGCAACGGCCGCCGGATCGTCCGGGCCCTGGAGGTCATCGAGATCACCGGCAAGCCCTTCACCGCCAACCTGCCCGGCCACGACTCCGTCTACGACTGCGTGCAGATCGGCGTGGACGTGGCCCGCCCCGAACTCGACGAACGCATCGCCCTCCGGGTCGACCGGATGTGGGAGGCCGGTCTGGTCGAGGAGGTGCGCGCGCTGGAGGCCCAGGGCCTTCGGGAGGGCGTCACCGCCTCCCGCGCGCTCGGCTACCAGCAGGTCCTGGCCGCCCTGGCGGGGGAGTGCACCGAGGAGGAGGCGCGCGCCGAGACCGTACGCGCCACCAAGCGCTTCGCGCGCCGCCAGGACTCCTGGTTCCGCCGCGACCCTCGCGTGAACTGGCTCAGCGGGGCCGCCGCGGACCGCGGGGAACTGGCCGGACTCGCGCAGACGTTGGTCGAACGAGCGGTCACAGCCTGATCACGTGATGGCATCGGGACGCCCCGGGCGCCCGTCGGGGGGCCCGGGGCGTGCCATCATCAAATTCCGACGGTGCAGTCACCGGCGGTGAACGGCGGCGTACGAAGTCCGAGTGGGGAGGGCACGTGGCGATGGAGGCCGGCCCTCGTGGAACTGGGCGGGACGACACCAGGCAGGAAGCGGACCCGATGGTTCACGACGCCTTGGACCCCGCGGACCCGGTAGACCCCGGCAACGGGGCGGATCTCGCCGACCTGGCCGACGTACAGGACGGCCTGGGCCTGCCCGCCGAACCGGCCCGGCTGAGTCCGGACGGTCCCGACGCCGCGGAAGAAGTCCCCGGCCCGGCCGTCGAGGTCGAACTGCGGCCCCAGCGCCGCCTCCGGATCTGGCAGCTCGCCCCGATCGTCATGCTCGGCGCCGCAGGCTCCCTGATGTTCGCCTTCCCCCTCGCCTTCGAATTCGGCGACGGCGGCGCGGTCGTCGCCATGCTCGGCCTCCTGATCAGCTCCTGCGCCGGCGGCTGGGGCATGATGGCCGCCCGCCGCGTCGGCTACACCTGGCCCGGCCTCCCCGCCCGCGGCTCCGGCATCCGCTCCGACTGGCGGGTCATCGCCCTCTACACCCTGATCGCCCTGAGCCTCGTAGCCCTGGCCGTCTGGCGCGTCGCCCGCCTACGCTGAGCCACCCCCCAGCCCCCGGTGCTCAAGCCGCTCTCAGCCCCGCCGGGTTTGGCATGTCCAGCCTCGCCGGCGTTTGAGGCGCGGGGGTCCGGGGGCCGGCCCCCGGCAACGGCGCCGCACCACACCACGGTCCGCTCACCCGCGGCACGGGCTCGAGCCGGAAGCGAGCCGGGACAGGACAGGACAGGACGGGACGGGACGGGACCGACCCGGGACAGGACGGATGGGACCGAGCCGGGACCGGGACGGGCACCGCCAAGCCGACCACCGGCCCCACCTCGCTACCATGAGTCCGTGACCAGCAGCCTCGCCTTCCTCAAGGGCCACGGGACCGAGAACGACTTCGTCATCCTCCCCGACCCCGACAACGCCGTCGATCTGCCCGCCTCCGCCGTCGCCCGCCTGTGCGACCGCCGGGCCGGCCTCGGCGCGGACGGCATCCTGCACGTCGTACGCTCCGCCGCCCACCCCGAGGCCCGCGCCATGGCGGCCGAGGCCGAATGGTTCATGGACTACCGCAACAGCGACGGCTCCATCGCCGAGATGTGCGGCAACGGCGTACGCGTCTTCGCCCGCTACCTCCAGTACGCCGGCCACGTCGAGCCCGGCGACCTGGCCATCGCCACCCGCGGCGGCATCAAGGAGGTACACCTCCACAAGGACGGGTCCGTCACCATCTCCATGGGCCGCGCCCTGCTCCCCGACGGCGAGGTCACCGTCTCCGTCGGCGACCGCAGCTGGCCCGCCCGCAACGTGAACATGGGCAACCCGCACGCCGTCGCCTTCGTCGACACCCTCGACGACGCCGGAGACCTGCTGAAGCCCCCGCCGTTCAGCCCCGCCACCGCCTACCCAGACGGCGTCAACGTCGAGTTCGTCGTCGACCGCGGCCCCCGCCACGTCGCCATGCGGGTCCACGAGCGCGGCTCCGGGGAAACCCGCTCCTGCGGCACCGGCGCCTGCGCGGTGGCCGTCGCCACCGCCCGCCGCGACGGCGCCGACCCCGCCGTCACCGGCGAACCCGTGACGTACACGGTGGACGTGCCCGGCGGAACCCTGGTCATCACCGAGAGCCCCGACGGCTCCGTCGAGATGACCGGACCGGCCGTCATCGTCGCCGCCGGGACGTTCGACCCGGCCTGGCTCACCGAAACGGTTTTCGGCTGAAGATTCCCTCTCATGGGTGATCCGTTTCACGCTCAGCGAGAGCCGGACTCCGCCACGTGGTGGGGTCGGTAGCATCAGACACCGGCCCTGAGGGCTCACCCCATGCCCACCACCGCCGGTCGAAGCCGCCGGAGGTGCCCATGAGTGCAGAGGCCACGAACCCCGACGCACGCCCCGAGCTCCGCAGACGCGGGCGCCCCCGCCTGGATCTGCGCAGGCTGGGGCGTGCCGCCCTGCTGGGGCCGGCCCCCCGGGACCGCCTCCCGGACGCGATCAGCCACGTCGCCGAGGCCCACCGGGCGCACCACCCCGACGCCGACCTGTCCGTGCTGCGCCGCGCCTACATGCTCGCCGAGTCCTCGCACCGCGGCCAGATGCGCAAGAGCGGCGAGCCCTACATCACGCACCCGCTCGCCGTCACCCTGATCCTCGCCGAACTCGGCGCCGAGACCACCACCCTGACGGCCTCTCTCCTCCACGACACCGTCGAGGACACCGAGGTGACCCTCGATCAGGTGCGCGCCGAATTCGGCGCCGAGGTCTGCTTCATCGTCGACGGCGTCACCAAACTCGAAAAGGTCGACTACGGGGCGGCCGCCGAACCCGAGACCTTCCGCAAGATGCTCGTCGCCACCGGCAACGACGTCCGCGTCATGTCGATCAAACTCGCCGACCGGCTGCACAACATGCGCACCCTCGGCGTGATGCGCCCCGAAAAACAGGCCCGCATCGCCCGCGTCACCCGCGACGTCCTCATCCCGCTCGCCGAACGGCTCGGCGTCCAGGCCCTGAAGACCGAACTGGAAGACCTGGTCTTCGCGATCCTGCACCCCGAGGAGTACGAGCACACCCGCGCCCTCATCGCCGCCCACGCCGGCGACCACGACCCGCTGCCCGGCTTCGCCGACTCCGTCCGCGCCGTACTGCGCGAGGCCGGCATCCAGGCCGAGGTCCACATCCGGCCCCGGCACTTCGTGTCCGTCCACCGCATCGCCCTCAAACGCGGCGAACTCCGCGGCTCCGACTTCGGCCGGCTGCTGGTCCTGGTCGGCGAGAACGCCGACTGCTACGGCGTCCTCGGCGAACTGCACACCTGCTTCACCCCGGTGGTCTCCGAGTTCAAGGACTTCATCGCCGTACCCAAGTTCAACCTGTACCAATCCCTGCACACCGCGGTCGCCGGCCCCGACGGCGAGGTCGCCGAGGTCATCGTCCGCACCCGCCAGATGCACCGGGTCGCCGAGGCCGGCGTGGTCGCGCTCGGCAACCCGTACGCCCTCCCGGAGACCGGCACCACCACCGCCGGCGAGGCCGAGGAGGAACGGGTCGACCCCACCCGGCCCGGCTGGCTGTCCCGGCTCCTCGACTGGCAGCAGTCCGCGCCCGACGCGGACACCTTCTGGAGCTCCCTGCGCGACGAACTCTCCCAGGACCGCGAGATCACCGTGTTCCGGGCCGACGGAGGCGGCTGGCTCGGCCTCCCGGCCGGCGCCACCTGCATCGACGCGGCCTACGCCCAGCACGGCGAGGCCGCCCACGGCTGTATCGGCGCCCGGGTGAACGGGCGCCTGACCTCCCTGGCCAGCCCGCTGGCCGACGGGGACACCGTGCAGCTGCTGCTGGCCCAGGACGCCTCCTCCGGGCCCGCCCCCGACTGGCTCGGCCACGCCCGCACCCCCGCCGCCCGCATCGCCATCAGCAGCTGGCTCCAGTCCCATCCCGAAGGCGGCCGCCCCGACCCGGCGGCCCCGCGGGCACCGCTGTCGGTCGTCGGCGCCCGCGGCGGCGGCGGCAACGCGGTCGCCGACCTGCCCGACGCCCCGGTCCGGCTGGCCGGCTGCTGCACCCCGGTACCGCCCGACGCCGTCGCCGGGTTCGTCGTACGCGGCGGCGCCGTCACCGTGCACCGCATCCACTGCCCCGCGGTCGCCCAGATGCGCGCCCTCGGCCGCACCCCCGTCGCCGTCCACTGGCGGGCCACCGCCGACTGCCGGGTCACCCTCGTCGCCGAATCGTTCGGCCGCCCCCACCTGCTGGCCGACCTCACCGAAGCCATCTCCCGCGAAGGCGCCGACATCGTCTCCGCCACCGTGGAACCCCCCAACGAACAACGCGTCCGGCACCGCTACACCCTCCAGCTCCCCGACGCGAACGTCCTCCCGACCCTGATGCGCGCGATGCGCGACGTCCCAGGCGTCTACGACGTCAGCCGCGCCTAACCCCCCACCCCGGACGTCTCCCCACCAGGCGATACCCAGCCAGCCCCGCCGGGCGGTACCCCATTCATTCCCGCCGGCGTTCGAGGCGCGGGGCCCAGGCCGGAGCCCCGCTCACCCCCACCCGGGCGGTACCCACCCAGCCCCGACGGCGTTCGAGGCGCGGGTCCGGGGCGGAGCCCCGGTTCGGGAAGGGGCGGGTAGGGGAAAGGCCCGCGCAGCGGCTCCGAACGGGCTCCGAACGGGCTCCGAACGGGCTCCGAACGGGCGCCCAACCCGACGTCCCCGTTCGGGTGGGGCTCCGGCGCCCGCCGCCGCGCCGCCCCACCCCCCGCCCCCACCCCTGGTATCGCCTAGGGAATGCGCCTCACCTCCCCCCGCCTGCGCGCCGCCCTCCTCGCCACGGCCTCCCTCACCCTCGTCGCCGCCGTCCTCCCCCCGCCCCAGCCCCTCGGCATCGGCGACCGCCTCTTCCCGGACCTGGGAAACCCCGGCTACGACGTCCTCGCCTACGACCTGTCCCTCACCTACAAGGACAACCGCTCACCGCTCGACGCCGTCACCGTCATCGACGCCCGCACCCAGCAGCAGCTCGACCGCATCAACCTGGACTTCACCCACGGCAAGATCGCCTCCGTCCAGGTCAACGGCGCCCCCGCACAGTTCGAGACCGCCGGTGAGGACCTGGTCCTCACCCCCGGCCGCCCGGTCCCCGCCCACGCCCCCCTGCGCATCACCCTCCGGCACACCAGCGACCCGCGCGGCCGCGGCGACGGCGGCTGGGTCCCCACCCGGGACGGCCTGGCCATGGCCAACCAGGCGGACGCCGCGCACCGCGTCTTCCCGTGCAACGACCACCCCGCCGACAAGGCGTACTTCACCTTCCGGATCACCGCCCCGGCCGGCAAGACCGCCGTCGCCAACGGCCTCCCCCTCACCCCGCCCCGCCGGGCCGCCGGCACCACCGGCGCAGCCGGCCCGGCAACGACATGGACGTACCGCACCCGCCACCCCATGGCCACCGAACTGGCCCAGGTCTCCATCGGCGACTCCGCGGTGATCCGCCGCACCGGCCCGCACGGACTGCCCGTCCGCGACGTGGTCCCCGCCGCCGACCGCGAACGCCTGGAGCCCTGGCTGAAGAAGACCCCGCACCACCTGGCCTGGATGGAGGAGCGGATCGGCCCCTACCCCTTCGAGACGTACGGCGTACTGATCGCCGACGCCACCACCGGCTTCGAGCTGGAGACCCAGACGCTCTCGCTCTTCGAACGCGGCATCTTCACCGGCGCCGGCTACCCCGAGTGGTACGTCGAATCCGTGATGGTCCACGAACTCGCCCACCAGTGGTTCGGCGACAGCGTCACCCCGCGCACCTGGTCCGACCTCTGGCTCAACGAGGGCCACGCCACCTGGTACGAAGCCCTCTACGCCGACGGACTCGGCAAGTACTCCCTGGAACGGCGCATGCGCGAGGCCTACCAGCGCTCCGACCAGTGGCGGGCGGCCGGCGGGCCCCCGGCCTCCCCCAAGGGCCCCGAGCCCGGCAAGAAGATCAGCCTGTTCCGGCCCGTCGTGTACGACGGCGCCGCCCTGGTCCTGTACGCGCTCCGCCAGGAGATCGGCGCGGCCGCATTCGAGCGGATCCAGCGCCGCTGGGTCGCCGAGCACGCCGACTCCGTCGCCGGCACCGAGGATTTCGTACGCCTGGCCTCCTCGGAAGCCGGCCGGGACCTCACCGCCTTCCTGAAGCCCTGGCTGTACGGGACGAAGACCCCGCCGATGCCCGGGCACCCCGAGTGGAGCGGCGGGAACGGCACGCCGAAAAGGGTGTGACGCCCGCGGAACGGGCATGCCACCATCGAGGGGCGGGAATCCCCCGCCGGTGTGACACGTTGTATCCGTACAGCGCGCCGCACAGCCTGCGGCACACACCGATTCGAACGACGTAAGGATCCAATGACCTCCTCTTCTTCCCCTTCACAGGACGCACAGAGCTTTGCCGAGAGCCTTCGGGCCGATGCCCTGATGGAAGAGGACGTCGCCTGGAGCCAAGAGATCGACGGAGACCGGGACGGCGAACAGTTCGACCGCTCCGAGCGCGCGGCCCTGCGCCGCGTCGCCGGCCTCTCCACCGAGCTCGAAGACGTCACCGAGGTCGAGTACCGGCAGCTGCGCCTGGAACGCGTGGTGCTCGTCGGAGTCTGGACCTCGGGGACCGTGGAGGACGCGGACAACTCCCTCGCGGAGCTCGCGGCGCTCGCCGAGACGGCGGGAGCCCTGGTCCTCGACGGCGTCATCCAGCGCCGCGACAAGCCCGACCCGGCCACCTTCATCGGTTCGGGCAAGGCCCGCGAGCTGGCGGACATCGTCATCGAGTCCGGTGCCGACACCGTCGTCTGCGACGGTGAGCTCAGCCCCGGCCAGCTCATCGCCCTCGAAGACGTCGTCAAGGTCAAGGTGATCGACCGGACCGCCCTGATCCTCGACATCTTCGCCCAGCACGCCAAGTCCCGAGAGGGCAAGGCGCAGGTCGCGCTCGCGCAGATGCAGTACATGCTGCCGCGACTGCGAGGCTGGGGTCAGTCGCTGTCCCGCCAGATGGGCGGCGGCAAGGGCGGCGGTCTCGCCACCCGAGGCCCCGGTGAGACCAAGATCGAGACGGACCGGCGCCGGATCCGCGAGAAGATGGCGAAGATGCGCCGGGAGATCGCGGAGATGAAGACCGGCCGCGACCTCAAGCGGCAGGAACGCAAGCGCAACAAGGTGCCCTCGGTCGCCATCGCCGGCTACACCAACGCCGGCAAGTCCTCGCTGCTCAACCGCCTCACCGGCGCGGGTGTCCTGGTGGAGAACGCACTGTTCGCCACCCTCGACCCGACCGTGCGCCGGGCCGAGACGCCGAGCGGCCGGATCTACACCCTGGCCGACACCGTCGGCTTCGTCCGGCACCTGCCCCACCACCTCGTCGAGGCCTTCCGGTCCACGATGGAGGAGGTCGGCGACTCCGACCTCATCCTGCACATCGTGGACGGATCGCACCCGACGCCGGAGGAGCAGCTGGCGGCGGTGCGCGAGGTGATCCGCGAGGTCGGCGCGGTGGACGTGCCCGAAATCGTGGTGATCAACAAGGCGGACGCCGCGGACCCGCTGGTCCTGCAGCGCCTGCTGCGCATCGAGCGGCACTCCATCGCCGTCTCCGCCCGCACCGGGCAGGGCATCGGCGAGCTGCTCGCGCTGATCGACGCCGAGCTGCCGCGGCCCGCGGTCGAGGTCGAGGCGCTCGTCCCGTACACCCGCGGCGGGCTGATCGCCCGTGCGCACGCCGAGGGCGAGGTGATCTCCGAGGAGCACACCCCGGAGGGCACCCTGCTCAAGGCGCGGGTCCACCAGGAGCTGGCGTCGGACCTCGCTCCGTACGTGCCGGCCGCCCGCTGACGCGCCACACCGCGCCGGTAACACCGAAGGGCCGTGGCCCCCGCCGAGAGGCGGGGGCCACGGCCCTTTTTTCGCTGCTGTCCTTGCCGCTCGCCCCAGGGCTAGCGGCGGGCGAACTTCTTGCTGACGGCATCGAAGATGCCCTTGGCCTCCGGGCCCAGACGCGGGCCGGCCAGCCAGGACGCCTTGGCCGGGCCGATGGAGGTGTTCGACACCAGCGCCGGCTTGCCGTCGGCACCCGCGGCGACCCAGCCGCCGCCCGAGGAACCGCCCGTCATGGTGCAGCCGATGCGGTACATGACCGGGTCGGTCTGGTTCAGCGAGAGCCGGCCCGGCTTGTCGGTGCACTGGAAGGCCTTCTGGCCGTCGAACGGTGCGGCCGCCGGGTAGCCGGTCGCGGTCATCTTGGCGATCTTCGGCACGGCGGGGGCGTTGAAGTCCACCGGCAGGGCCGAACCGACCGTCTCCTCCAGCGACTTGGTCGACCCCTTCTCCGGGGTCACGTGCAGCACCGCGAAGTCGTACGGGGCACCCGCGCCGCCGACCGGGCCGCCGGTGGCGATCCACTGGTCCGAGGTCTGCGCCCAGTCGCTCCACCACACGCCGTACGGGGCCACCTGATTGCGGCTCGCACCCTTCAACTGCGCCTGCGACTTGCCCGCGTTGTTGTAGGAGGGCACGAAGGCGATGTTGCGGTACCAGCCGCCCTTGGCGCCGGCGTGCACACAGTGCCCGGCCGTCCACACCAGGTTGGACTTGCCCGGGTGCGCCGGGTCCTTCACCACGGTCGCCGAGCACACCATCGAGCCCTCGGGGCCGTCGAAGAAGACCTTTCCGGCCTCCGGGACGCTCCGGTGGTAGGGCGCTGCCACCGACTTCGCGGGGACGGCCGCCGGGGTGGGGTCGGTGACGCCCTGGTCCTTGCCGAGCTCCGGGTCCGCGCCGTTCCGCTCGGGCTTCTGCGCATCACGCATGCGGTCGGGGTCCCACAGGTCCTCGATGACCGGGTTGATGTAGTCCTCGGCCTCGCGCAGCCAGTCCTCCTTCTTCCAGTCCTTCCAGGCACCCCCCTTCCACTTGTCCAGGTCGATGCCGTGTTCCTTCAGCTTGTCCTTCAGCTGGTCCGGGATCTTGATGCCGTCCGATCCGGAGGGAACGCTGGCCGCCACGGTCGGCTTGGCGTCGCCGCCCGCCTCGTCGTTGCCCGGCCCGCAGGCCGCGGCGGTCAGCGAAAGCGCGGCCGCGCAGAGTACGGCGGTGACCGGTCGCATCGGTCGCATGTCGTGAATCCCCCATGGTGGTTCGAGACGTTCGGGACGTGGAGTGCAACCCCCCACTATGCCGATGCCGTTGTGGACGGCACTGGGCGGGTCCGCGGTTCCGCGGTTCCCGAAGGATCTTGCAACTACCCGTGATCCCCCGGAGACACCGTCGTTGGTACGTACGGGGGAAGCGGGGGCAGCGTTCACGTTCGAAGAGCAATCCGTTCGAAGACCGGCCGGAGCAGACGCGGGAGGTACCGACAGTCGTGGCCGCCTTGACCGAGCAGGCCGCAGCGGCCGCAACCCCCGCAACCCCGGCTGCCGCCCCGGAAGGCATCCTGCGCCGCCAGTCCCTGCGGGAGTCCGCGGCCCGGACCTACGCCCGCTCGCTGCCGATCGTTCCGGTACGGGCGCGCGGGCTGACCATCGAAGGCGCCGACGGCCGCCGCTACCTGGACTGCCTGTCCGGCGCCGGCACCCTCGCCCTCGGCCACAACCACCCCGTGGTGCTCGAAGCCATCCGCACGGTCCTCGACTCGGGCGCCCCGCTGCAGGTCCTCGACCTCGCCACCCCGGTGAAAGACGCCTTCACCACCGAGCTGTTCGCCAGCCTGCCGCCCGGCCTGGCCGCCGACGCCCGCATCCAGTTCTGCGGACCGGCCGGCACCGACGCCGTCGAAGCCGCCCTCAAACTGGTCCACACCGCCACCGGACGCACCGGCCTCCTCGCCTTCACCGGCGGCTACCACGGGATGACCGCCGGGGCGCTGGCGGCCTCGGGCGGCGCCCGCGAGAGCCGGGTGACCCGGCTGCCCTACCCGCAGGACTACCGCTGCCCGTTCGGCGTCGGCGGCTCCGAGGGCGCCGCACTGGCCGCCCGCTGGACCGAGAACCTGCTCGACGACCCCAAGGGCGGCATTCCCGAGCCCGCCGGCATGATCCTCGAAGCCGTCCAGGGCGAAGGCGGGGTCCTCCCCGCCCCCGACGACTGGCTGCGCCGGATGCGCGAGATCACCGAAGCACGCGGCATCCCGCTGATCGCCGACGAGGTGCAGACCGGAGTCGGCCGCACCGGCACCTTCTGGGGCGTCGACCACGCCGGCATCGTCCCCGACGTGATGGTCCTGTCCAAGGCCATCGGCGGCAGCCTCCCGCTGGCCGTCCTCGTGTACCGCTCCGGCCTGGACGTCTGGGAACCCGGCGCCCACGCCGGCACCTTCCGCGGCAACCAGCTCGCCATGGCGGCGGGCGCCGCCACCCTCGCCTTCGTCCGGCAGAACCGTCTCGCCGAACGCGCGGCCGCCCTGGGCGAACGCATGCTCGCCGCCCTGCACGGCCTGGCCGCCGCCCACCCCTGCATCGGCGACGTCCGCGGCCGCGGCCTGATGATCGGCCTCGAACTCGTCGACCCCGACAGCGCCGAGCACACCGCCTCCCCGGCGCTGGCCGCCGCCGTGCGCCAGGAATGCCTGGACCGCGGTTTGATCGTCGAGCTCGGCGGCCGCCATTCCGCCGTCGTACGCCTGTTGCCGCCGCTCACACTCACCGACGAGCAGGCCGTCGCCGTCCTGGACCGGCTCGCCGACGCGGTGGCCGCCGCCGCGAGAACCCGGCACCCCTGACCCACTCCAAGGAACCCCCAGTGACCTCCACTCCCGAACCCTCCCGGTCCACAGACACCCCGGACCAGCGGCCGCCCCAGTCGGCCGCCGCCCCGCAGCCCGCCCCGGCCGATGCGCCCCGGCCGCCGGGAGCGTCCCAGCCGCCCCGGCCGTCCCAGCCGCCCCGGCCGCCCGCCGCCGAACCGGCAGCCCCCGCCCCGGCCCCGACCGCAGGCCCGCAAGGCACCCCCGCCCGGGCCGGCGTCCCCCGGCAGCAGGACGGCACCCTCCAGCCCCGCCCCACGACCGAGACACCTCCCGCCCGGGCCGCGGCCGAGGCCTGGGCCGCGGCCCGGATGCGGACCCCGGACTCGGCGCTCACCCCGGCGCCGGCCCGACCGGCCGACCTGCCGGGCCATCTCGACCCCTTGGAGCACCCCGACCCGGCGACCGCCGCGGACGCGGCCACCGCGGAGAACCTGCTCCGCTGCTGGGTGCGGGAGCGGGCCCTGACCCGGCCCCCGACGGGCAGCCGGCTCCGGATCCCGCTGCCCGCCTCCGCAACCACCCTGCTCGTCCCCGTCCGCTACTGGTCGCCGGCCGGCTGGCACCGCTTCGGCCCCGCCCGCATCGACGGCAGCCCGGCCACCGCCCCCGACCTCGACGCGGTCACCACGGCCGCCCTCCTCACCCGGGAGACCGGGCCCGGCGCCGACCTCGTCGGCCGGGTGGCCGATTCGGTCCGCCGGACCGCCGCCTTCATCGCCGACCGGCGGGAACGCCCGACACCCCCCGCAGCCGTCGCCCAGGACCTGTTCCTCTCCGCGGAACAGTCCCTGCTGCTCGGCCACCCCCTCCACCCGACCCCCAAGAGCCGCGAAGGGCTCTCCGAGGCCGAGGCCCGCCGCTACTCACCCGAGCTGCACGGCTCCTTCCCCCTCCACTGGACCGCCGTCCACCCCTCCGTCCTCGCCACCGACTCCGCCTGGACCGAACGCGGCCGCGCCGTCACCGCCGCCCAGCTCCTCACCCGGCTCGCCCCCGGACTCCCGCTGCCCGCCGGCACCACCCCGCTTCCCCTGCACCCCTGGCAAGCCCGCGACCTGTTCCAGCGCCCCGCCGTCGCCGCCCTCCTCGAAGCCGGCCTCCTCCACGACCTCGGCCCGTACGGCGCCCCCTGGTACCCCACCTCCTCCGTCCGCACCGTCCACCGGCCCGGCGCCCCCGCGATGCTCAAACTGTCCCTGGGCCTGCCCATCACCAACTCCCGCCGGGAGAACCTCCGCAAGGAACTCCACCGCGGAGTCGAGGTGCACCGGCTGCTCCGCGCCGGCCTCGCCGAACAGTGGCAGGCCGCACACCCCTCCTTCGACATCGTCCGCGACCCCGCCTGGATCGCCGTCGACACCCCCGAAGGCCGCGACCCCGGCACCGGCACCGGCGACCCCGTCCCCGGGCTCGACGTCCTGCTCCGCCACAACCCCTTCCGCTCCACCGACGACGCCCTCTGCATCGCCGCGCTCACCGCACTGCGGCCATGGCCCGGCCGGGACACCCCGTACTCCCGGCTCGCCGAGCTGGTCTCCCGGCTCGCCGCCCGCACCGGGCGCCGGGCCTCCGCGGTCGCCGCCGAGTGGTTCCTCCGCTACCTCGACCACGTCGTACTGCCCGTACTCGCCCTCGACGCGCTCGCCGGCATCGCCCTCGAAGCACACCAGCAGAACACCCTGGTCCTCCTCGACCAGGACGGCTGGCCCACCGGCGGCCGCTACCGCGACAACCAGGGCTACTACTTCCGCGAGTCCCACCGCGCCGCCCTCGACGCACGGCTCCCCGGCATCGGCTCCGCCAGCGACACCTTCGTCTCCGACGCCGTCACCGACGAACGCTTCGCCTACTACCTGGGCATCAACAACGTGCTCGGTCTCATCGGAGCCTTCGGCGCCCAAAACCTCGCCGACGAGCGGGTCCTCCTCGCCGCCTTCCGCCGCTTCCTCGGCAAGTCCGCCGGCCTCGGCCCGGTCCCCGCCCAGCTGCTCGACTCACCCACACTCCGCTGCAAGGCGAACCTCCTCACCCGCCTGGGAGGCCTGGACGAGCTCGTCGGCCCCGTCGACACCCAGTCCGTCTACGTCACCATCGCCAACCCCCTCCACGCCTGACCGCGCCCACTCCTCCGACACTCACCACCGACCGCGCACACCACCGACCGCGCACCACCGACCGCCGACCACGACCACAGACCACAGACCACAGACCACAGACCACTCACGCGGAGAAGAGCCATGCCCCGGACCGACGCCCGCCCGGTCGCGGACGACACCACCGAGCTCCGGCTGACCCCCGAGCTGCTGCCCCGCCTCGCCGAGGCCGACCTACTGGACAGCCCCGCCGGCTGGGGTCCGGCCGCCACCCGGGCCGGCCTCTTCCGGCTGGAACCGGTACGCCTCGGCCGCGACCTGGATCTCCTCACCCGCTGGATGAACGACCCGGTCGTGGACGCCTTCTGGGAACTCCGCGGCCCGTCCGCGGTCACCGCCGCCCACCTGCGCACCCTGCTCGACGGCGACGGCCGCAGCATCCCCTGCCTCGGCCTGCTCGACGGCACCCCGATCAGCTACTGGGAGATCTACCGGGCCGACCTCGACCCGCTCGCCCGGCACTACCCGGCGCGGCCCCACGACACGGGTATCCACGTGCTCCTCGGGGAAGCGGCAGACCGGGGCCGCGGCCTCGGCACCACACTGCTGCGCGCCGTCGCCGACCTGGTGCTCGACAACCGCCCGCGCTGCACGCGCGTCATCGCCGAACCCGACATTCGCAACACCCCCTCCGTCACGGCCTTCCTCAATTCCGGTTTCCGCCTGGCCGCGGAAATCGACCTCCCCGAGAAGCGAGCCGCCCTGATGCTCCGCGAACGGGCCCTGCGCACGCTGCTCTGACCCCCTCAACGCCACGCCGTTCTGCCGAGTTCCCGCGATTTCCACCGGTTTCCGCCCGAGCCCGAACCCGCCGGTCCCTCGTACGAGCGGAGCTGCCCCTACCGCTGCCACCGGAGTGGACCGGGCTGTCGGTGGAGCCGCGTAGGGTTGTCAGTGCTATGACGAAGCCCTCCCTCACCGACCTGCTGCACGCCGCCGTCACCGCCGTCGGCGGCACGGAGCGCCCCGGCCAGGTGGCCATGGCGGAAGCCGTCGCCGAAGCCATCGACGACAACTCCCACCGCCTGATCCAGGCCGGCACCGGCACAGGAAAGTCCCTCGGCTACCTGGTACCGGCCCTCGCGCACGGCGAGCGCGTGGTCGTGGCCACCGCCACCCTCGCCCTCCAGCGGCAGTTGGTCGAGCGGGACCTGCCGCGGACGGTCGAGGCGCTGCATCCGCAGCTGCGCCGCCGGCCCCAGTTCGCCATGCTCAAGGGCCGTTCCAACTACCTCTGCCTGCACCGACTGCACGAGGGCGCGCCACAGGACGAGGAAGAGGGCCTCTTCGACCAGTTCGAAGCGGCCACCCCGACCAGCAAGCTCGGCAAGGACCTGCTGCGGCTGCGCGACTGGGCTGACGAGACCGAGACCGGCGACCGGGACGACCTGACCCCGGGCGTCTCCGACAAGGCGTGGTCCCAGATCTCGGTGTCCTCCCGCGAGTGCCTGGGCGCGACCAAATGCGCGTACGGCGCGGAGTGCTTCGCCGAGGCCGCCCGCGAGCGCGCCAAGCTCGCGGACGTGGTCGTCACCAACCACGCCCTGCTCGCCATCGACGCGATCGAGGGCGCCCCGGTCCTGCCGCAGCACGAGGTGCTGATCGTGGACGAGGCCCATGAGCTGGTCTCGCGGGTCACCGGTGTGGCCACCGGCGAGCTCACCCCCGGCCAGGTCAACCGGGCCGTGAAGCGGGCGGCCAAGCTGGTCAACGAGAAGACGGCGGATGCCCTGCAGACCGCCGCCGAGACCTTCGAGCGGATCATGGAGCTGGCCCTGCCGGGCCGCCTGGAGGAGATCCCCGAGGACCTCGGGTACGCGCTGCTCGCCCTGCGGGACGCCGCCCGCAACACGATCTCGGCGATCGGCGCCACCCGCGACAAGTCGGTCCACGACGAGGACGCGGTCCGCAAGCAGGCCCTGGCCGCGGTGGAGTCCATCCACGGGGTGGCGGAGCGGATCACGAACGGCTCCGAGTACGACGTGGTCTGGTACGAGCGCCACGACCGGTTCGGCGCCACCCTGCGGGTCGCCCCGCTGTCGGTCTCCGGCCTGCTCCGGGAGAAGCTGTTCGAGGACCGCTCCGTGGTGCTCACCTCCGCCACGCTGAAGCTGGGCGGGGACTTCAACGGGGTCGCGGCCTCACTGGGCCTGGCCCCGGAGGGCGTCGAAGGGGAGGACGTACCGGTCTGGAAGGGGCTGGACGTCGGTTCGCCCTTCGACTATCCCAAGCAGGGCATCCTGTACGTCGCCAAGCACCTGGCCACCCCCGGCCGCGAGGGCACCCGCGGCGACATGATGGACGAGCTGGCCGAACTGATCGAGGCGGCCGGCGGCCGCACGCTCGGCCTGTTCTCCTCGATGCGCGGCGCGAAGGCGGCGGCCGAGGAGCTCCGCACCAGGCTCGACCAGCCGGTCCTGCTCCAGGGCGAGGAGACCCTCGGCGAGCTGATCAAGAACTTTGCGGCCGATCCGAAGACCTGCCTGTTCGGCACGCTCTCGCTGTGGCAGGGCGTGGACGTGCCCGGTCCCAGCTGCCAGCTGGTGGTGATGGACCGGATCCCGTTCCCGCGCCCCGACGACCCGCTGATGAGCGCCCGGCAGAAGTCGGTGGAGGAACACGGCGGCAACGGCTTCATGGCCGTCGCGGCCACCCACGCCGCGCTGCTCATGGCCCAGGGCGCGGGCCGGCTGGTCCGGGCCTCCGGTGACCGCGGCGTGGTCGCGGTACTGGACCCGCGGCTGGCCACGGCGCGCTACGGCAGCTTCCTGAAGGCCTCGCTGCCGGACTTCTGGTACACCACGGACCGCAACCAGGTCCGCCGCTCCCTGGCGGCGATCAACGCCGCTGCCGAGGCCGACGGCAAGTGACGCGAAGAACCCCGGGACCGGCGCAGTGGGTCCCGGGGTTCGGCGAGGGCGGCGGGGTCAGACCCGCCGCAGTACCGCGACGACCTTGCCGAGGATGGTGGCCTCGTCGCCGGGGATGGGCTGGTAGGCGGCGTTGTGGGGGAGCAGCCAGACGTGCCCGTCCTCGCGCTTGAAGCGCTTGACGGTGGCTTCTCCGTCGAGCATGGCGGCCACGATGTCGCCGTTCTCGGCGACGGGCTGGCGGCGGACGGTGACCCAGTCGCCGTCGCAGATGGCCGCTTCGATCATGGAGTCGCCGACGACCTTGAGGACGAAGAGCTCGCCGTCACCGACCAGCTGGCGGGGGAGGGGGAAGACGTCCTCGACGGATTCCTCGGCGAGGATCGGGCCGCCGGCGGCGATCCGGCCGACCAGCGGCACGTACGAGGCGGCGGGCTTGCCGGTGGTGTCGGTGGGCTGCGAGCTGGGCTGGTCCGAGCCGCGGACCTCGTACGCACGCGGACGGTGCGGGTCGCGGCGGAGGAAGCCCTTCCGCTCCAGGGCCATCAGCTGGTGCGCGACGGAGGAGGTGCTGGACAGGCCCACCGCCTGGCCGATCTCCCGCATCGACGGCGGGTAACCGCGCCGCTGCACCGAGTCCCGGATGACCTCGATGACCCTCCGCTGCCGGTCCGTGAGGCCCGAGCTGTCGGCGCGGATGCCTGGAGGTCGCCCGGGCAGCGAGCGTGCGGGACGTACGGACTCCGGCTCGGGATTCAGGCTTGCGTCATTCATGGCATGCACCGGCTCGAGTCGGCTCTGGGAGCGGTTCTGGGCAGTGATGGTGGCACTGTCTGCGGTGGTGGTCACGTCGGCGGCCCCTCTCGAACGGATTGTTCTCCCCTAGCTGGACAACGGTAGTAGCTTTCGAAAGGTTGCGCCAAACACACGTTCGAGTGAAAAATCAAAGATTGCTCTACGTGATCGCACAAAGAGGTGTATGGACCGGTGGCGACGGCGGTGGTCATGCCGCCGGGCACCGGCGGACCTCCGCCGCGTGACCGAACTCCGGTTCGGTCCGGCCTCGGTTCCTTACGGTACCCTTCCCGGTCGGATCGCCGGTGGCCGGGCACCACCCCAGTCTGGCACCCGCGATCCCCGGATCCGGCCACCCCACGCCGCGACACGCCCAGGGTCGTAAAACCTGCAGAACCCAAGATCTAGTGGTTGTATGGGCGCCGCCACCCAGAAGTTGTGGTCCTCGGTCCATCGAGGGTCCCGGCATCGCATATGCTGGTGGCTGCTTCACGAACCCCCCGACAGAGCCCCGGTTCTGTCGCCGCGGGTCGGCGTGGGCAATTCAGTCGTGCCACGAGGGAGGGTGAGGGAGCCATGCACTGCCCCTTCTGCAGGCATCCCGACAGCCGCGTCGTCGACAGCCGCACCACGGACGACGGCACGTCGATCCGCCGGCGCCGGCAGTGCCCGGACTGCTCCCGCCGCTTCACCACGGTGGAGACCGCGTCACTGATGGTGATCAAGCGCAGCGGAGTGACGGAACCCTTCAGCCGTACCAAGGTCATCTCCGGCGTGCGCAAGGCGTGCCAGGGGCGGCCGGTCACCGAGGACGCCCTCGCCAAGCTCGGCCAGCGGGTCGAGGAGGCGGTGCGCGCCACCGGGAGCGCCGAGCTGACCACCCACGACGTGGGTCTGGCCATCCTCGGCCCGTTGCAGGAACTCGACCTCGTCGCGTACCTGCGTTTCGCATCCGTGTACAAGGCGTTCGACACGCTGGAAGACTTCGAGGCCGCCATCGTGGAACTGCGGGAGCGGCCTCACACCCCGGAGTGCGGGACCGTCGGGACCGGTTCGGTCCCCGTGCCCGCCTCCGCCACCGACTGACCGGGCGGCCGCACAGCGGCCCGTCAGTCCGGGGCACCCCCGGCAGCAGCCGGGGGAGACGCCCAGAGCAGCAGCAGATCAAGAGTCAGAACCGTGCCACGGAATATTGCTGGCACATTAGGGCGTTTTTGCCCGCATATGGGAGGCGGCATGACAGAGACGGCGAGCGGTCCGGCACGTGGTTCCCGCACCAAGGGAGCCAAGGCGGCGAGCAAGGGCCTGCGTATCGAGCGCATCCACACCACCCCCGGCGTGCACCCGTACGACGAGGTGGCCTGGGAGCGCCGTGACGTCGTCATGACCAACTGGCGCGACGGCTCGGTGAACTTCGAGCAGCGAGGCGTCGAGTTCCCCGACTTCTGGTCGGTGAACGCGGTCAACATCGTCACCAGCAAGTACTTCCGCGGCGCGGTCGGCACCCCGCAGCGCGAGACCGGTCTGAAGCAGCTCATCGACCGGATCGTGAAGACCTACACGAAGGCCGGCGAGGACTACGGCTACTTCGCCTCGCCCGCCGACGCCGAGATCTTCGAGCACGAGCTGACCTACGCGCTGCTGCACCAGATCTTCAGCTTCAACTCCCCGGTCTGGTTCAACGTCGGCACGCCGCAGCCCCAGCAGGTCTCCGCCTGCTTCATCCTGGCCGTCGACGACTCCATGGAGTCGATCCTCGACTGGTACAAGGAAGAGGGCATGATCTTCAAGGGCGGCTCCGGCGCCGGCCTGAACCTCTCCCGCATCCGCTCCTCCAAGGAGCTCCTCTCCTCCGGCGGCAACGCCTCCGGCCCGGTCTCCTTCATGCGCGGCGCCGACGCGTCCGCAGGAACGATCAAGTCGGGCGGCGCCACCCGCCGCGCGGCCAAGATGGTCGTGCTCGACGTGGACCACCCGGACGTCGAGGACTTCATCGCCACCAAGGTGAAGGAAGAGGAGAAGATCCGCGCCCTGCGCGACGCGGGCTTCGACATGGACCTGGGCGGCGACGACATCACGTCCGTCCAGTACCAGAACGCCAACAACAGCGTCCGCGTGAACGACGAGTTCATGACGGCCGTCGAGAACGGCACCCAGTTCGGCCTGCGCGCCCGCATGACCGGCGAGGTCATCGAGCAGGTCGACGCCAAGGCGCTCTTCCGCAAGCTGGCCGAGGCCGCGTGGGCCTGCGCCGACCCGGGCATCCAGTACGACGGTGTGATCAACAACTGGCACACCTGCCCCGAGTCCGGCCGCATCACCGCGTCCAACCCGTGCAGCGAGTACATGCACCTGGACAACACGTCCTGCAACCTCGCCTCGCTGAACCTCATGAAGTTCCTCAAGGACGACGGCAAGGGCAACCAGTCCTTCGAGGTCGAGCGCTTCGCCAAGGTCGTCGAGCTCGTCATCACCGCGATGGACATCTCCATCTGCTTCGCGGACTTCCCGACCCAGAAGATCGGCGAGAACACCCGCGCCTTCCGCCAGCTGGGCATCGGCTACGCCAACCTCGGCGCCCTGCTGATGGCCACCGGCCACGCGTACGACTCCGACGGCGGCCGCACCCTCGCCGCCTCCATCACCTCGCTGATGACCGGTACGGCGTACAAGCGCTCCGCCGAGCTCGCCGAGGTCGTCGGCCCGTACGACGGCTACGCCCGCAACGCCGAGCCGCACCAGCGCGTCATGAAGCAGCACGCCGACGCCAACGCCGCCGCCCCGCGCACCGACGACCTGGACACCCCCGTCTGGGCCGCCGCCACCGAGGCCTGGCAGGACGTCCTCCGTCTCGGCGCGAAGAACGGCTTCCGCAACTCCCAGGCCTCGGTGCTCGCCCCGACCGGCACCATCGGCCTGGCGATGTCCTGCGACACCACCGGTGTCGAGCCGGACCTGGCCCTGGTCAAGTTCAAGAAGCTCGTCGGCGGCGGCTCGATGCAGATCGTCAACGGCACCGTTCCGCAGGCCCTGCGCCGCCTGGGCTACCAGGAGGAGCAGATCGAGGCGATCGTCACCCACATCGCCGAGCACGGCAACGTGATCGACGCGCCCAGCCTGAAGACCGAGCACTACGAGGTCTTCGACTGCGCGATGGGCGAGCGCTCCATCTCCCCGATGGGCCACGTCCGCATGATGGCCGCGATCCAGCCCTGGATCTCCGGCGCCATCTCCAAGACGGTCAACATGCCGGAGACGGCGACCGTCGAGGAGGTCGAGGAGATCTACTTCGAGGCCTGGAAGCTGGGCGTCAAGGCCCTCGCGATCTACCGCGACAACTGCAAGGTCGGCCAGCCGCTCTCCGCCAAGAAGAAGGAGACCGAGAAGGCCGAGGTCACCGCGAAGGCGGAGGAGACCATCCGGACCGCGGTCGAGAAGGTCGTCGAGTACCGCCCCGTCCGCAAGCGCCTCCCGAAGGGCCGCCCGGGCATCACCACCTCCTTCACGGTCGGTGGCGCCGAGGGCTACATGACCGCCAACTCCTACCCGGACGACGGCCTGGGCGAGGTCTTCCTGAAGATGTCCAAGCAGGGTTCCACCCTCGCGGGCATGATGGACGCCTTCTCGATCGCCGTCTCGGTCGGTCTGCAGTACGGCGTTCCGCTGGAGACCTACGTCTCGAAGTTCACCAACATGCGCTTCGAGCCGGCCGGCATGACGGACGACCCGGACGTGCGGATGGCGCAGTCGATCGTCGACTACATCTTCCGCCGCCTGGCCCTGGACTTCCTGCCGTTCGAGACCCGCTCGGCCCTCGGCATCCACACCGCCGAGGAGCGTCAGCGCCACCTCGAGACCGGCTCGTACGAGCCCCTCGACGAGGAGCTCGACACCGAGTCCCTGGCCCAGTCGGCCCCGCTGGCGGCCGTCCCGGCCCCGGTCGCCGAGGTGCCGGCCCCGAAGCCGGTGGCCCACACCAACGCGGAACTGGTCGAGATGCAGCTCGGTGTCTCCGCCGACGCCCCGCTCTGCTTCTCCTGCGGTACGAAGATGCAGCGCGCCGGTTCCTGCTACATCTGCGAGGGCTGCGGCTCGACCAGCGGCTGCAGCTGACGCCCCCGCCGACGCCGGGCGTCGGCACGGCGTGAGGCTCCCACCCAGGGCGGTGGCACCGGTCATCCGGTGCCACCGCCCTGCGGCGTTGTGCGCGGGCGCCCCGGCGTTCGTGGGACCGCTCGGCCCCTTCCTCGAAGGGATCGGGCAGGTCAAGGTCG
>NZ_JBFBAV010000031.1:0-88569 GCF_040689505.1 Streptomyces sp. NPDC051211 | reverse complement strand
GTGCAGGCCGTCGTGGTCCGCCATCGCCTGGTTGACGGTCCGGTGCGGCGCCGTTGCCGGGGGCCGGCCCCCGGACCCCCGCGCCTCAAACGCCGGCGGGGCTGGATGTGCCCTCCGGGCACCCAGCCGGAAAGCCGGCGGGCATCCAGCCCGTCCGGCGTTTGAGGACCGGGGTCCAGGGTGGAGCCCCGGTTCGGGAAGGGGCGGGTGGGGAAAGGCTCCGCGCAGCGGCTGGCGGGTTCGGGTGCGGCGCCGTTGCCGGGGGCCGGCCCCCGGGCCCCCGCGCCTCAATCGCCGGCGGGGCTGGAGTTGCCCGGCGGGCTGGAGTTGCCTGCGGCAAACCCAGCCGTGAGCGCCTGGCGGGGGAGGTGCCCGGTCCGGTGCGGCGCCGTTGCCGGGGGCCGGCCCCCGGACCCCCGCGCCTCAAACGCCGGCGAGGCTGGAGTTGCCCGGCGGGGCCGGAGGCGGTCCGGCAGGGCTGGAGGGGACGAGGCTCGGGCAGCGAGGTCCGGCGGGGCTGGAGTCGCTCGCGGAACCCAGCTGCAAGGGGCGGGCAGGGGCGACGCCCGTGCAGCGGGGGCTGGAGGGGACGAGGCGCGGGCGGTGAGGCCCGGAGGGGGCCCGGGGTGGGGCTGGCGCCGGTATGGGTTGGTCCGGTGGGGGCATCGTGGGGGCGCGGCGCCGCGCATACGCTCGGCCCATGGACGCCGCCCCCACCCCCTGGCACCCCCTCACCACCCCCACCTACCTGCGCAGCAGCACCCCCTGGCGCGCCGCCGCCTACCTCGCCGGCTCCGCCCTCACCGGCATCCCCGTGCTGCTCGGCATCGTCCTGCTCGCCGGTGCCGGCGCCGTGCTCAGCGTGGTGCTCGTCGGGCTGCCGCTGCTCGCCCTGCTCTGTCTCGTCGGCGTGCCCACCGCCGCCGTCGAGCGGCGCCGGCTCCGGCTGGTCGACCCGGCGCCCGCGCCCGGCCCGCACCGGACCCCCGCCGAGCCCGGGCTGCTCGCCTGGGGCCGGCTCCGGTTCCGGGAGCAGGCCACCTGGCGGGAGCTCGCCTACGCCGTGCTGCACGGCTTCGTCCTGTGGTGGCTGGACCTGGCCGCGGTCGCCGTGCTCCTGTGGCCGCCGCTCGGCATGATCGGCGCCCCGCTCCAGCTGGCCCTCTCCGGCGGCGAGGAGGCCCGGATCGTCAAGCTGTGGCTGATCACCTCCTACCCGGCGGCCTTCGCCCTCGCCGCCGCCGGGCTGGTCCTGCTGCCCGCCCTGCTCTATCCGCTCGGTGCCCTCGCCGCCGCCCGCGCCGCCCTCACCCGTGCGCTGCTCGCCCCGCGCGAGGGCGAGCTCCGGGACCGGCTCACCGAGGTCACCCGCTCCCGGGCCCGGCTGGTCGAGGCGTTCGAGGCCGAGCGGCGCCGCATCGAGCGGGACCTGCACGACGGGGCCCAGCAGCGGCTCGTGGCGCTGACCATGTCCCTCGGGCTGGCCAGGCTCGACGCCCCGCCCGGCCCGCTCGCCGACCAGCTCGCCCGGGCGCACGACGAGGCCGGCCGGGTCCTCACCGAGCTCCGCGAGCTGATCCACGGCATCCACCCGCAGGTGCTCTCCGACTACGGGCTGCCCGGCGCCCTCTCCGACGTGGCCGAGCGGTCCGCCGTACCGGTGGAGACGGACATCGCCGAAGGGCTGCCGCGGCTGCCCGCGGCGGTCGAGGCCGCCGCCTATTTCGCCTGCTCGGAGGCGCTCGCCAACACAGACCGGCACAGCGGCGCCTCCCGGGCCTCCCTTGCCGCCCGGCACGACGGCTCCGTCCTGCTGATCGACGTACGGGACGACGGGCGCGGCGGCGCCGACCCGGCGGCCGGCTCCGGGCTGACCGGACTGGCGGACCGGCTCGCGGTGCTCGATGGCACACTGACGATCACCAGCCCGCGCGGCGGGCCCACCGTCCTGAGCCTGGAGATTCCGTGCACGGCAGTGAGCAGCAGCAGCGGTCCCTGAACGTCGTGCTCGCCGAGGACGGCGTGCTGCTGCGCGAGGGCCTGGTCGGGCTGCTGGAGCGGTTCGGCCACCGGGTCGCCGCCGCCGTGGGCGACGCGGACGCGCTGCGCGCCGCGGTCGCCGAGCACACCCCGGACATCGTGGTGACCGATGTCCGGATGCCGCCCGGCCTTTCCGACGAGGGCCTGCGGGCCGCCGTGGAACTGCGGGCCGCCCGCCCCCGTCTGCCGGTCCTGGTCCTCAGCCAGTACGTGCAGCGCTCCTACGCCGCGGACCTGCTGGACTCGGGTGACGGCAGCGGGGTCGGCTATCTGCTCAAGGACCGGGTGGGACAGGTGGAGCAGTTCCGGGACGCGGTGGTCACGGTCGCCGGCGGCGGCACGGTCGTCGACCCGGAGGTAGTGCGGCAGCTGCTGCGCCGGCGCCGCGATCCGCTCGCCGCGCTGACCCCGAGGGAGCGGGAGGTGCTGGGGCTGGTCGCGGAGGGGAAGTCGAACGGGGCGATCGCCCGGGAGCTGGTGGTCTCCGAGGCCGCCGTCGGCAAGCACATCGGGAACATCCTGGCGAAGCTGGACCTGCCGCCCGCCGAGGAGACGCACCGGCGGGTGCTGGCCGTCCTCGCCTACCTGCGTGCCTGAAATCCGGTGCCGCGGCCCCGCGGAAAACACTTCGGGCGGTTCCCGGTGAACCGGAAACCGCCCGAAGATCAGGTGCGCCGCCAGGGACTCGAACCCCGGACCCGCTGATTAAGAGTCAGCTGCTCTAACCAACTGAGCTAGCGGCGCCTGCTGACAGAGAAAATACTACCTGGTCCCGAGAGGTGCTTCGGACCACCCCGGTCAGAGGCCGGAGTCGCAGGTCAGAGGCCACAGGTAGGGGTCGGGGGGTCACAGGGTCAGCGACAGCAGCAGCGGCGCGGCCTTCCGGTTCAGCGCGTCCGCCGCGGCCCGCAGCCGGTGCGCGTGCTCCACCGGCATCGACAGGGCCAGGCAGCCCACGGAGGCACCCGCGGTGATCGGTACGGCCGCGCAGACCGTGCCCACCGCGTACTCCTGGAGGTCCAGCACGGGCACGGTGGCCGGCTGGCTGTCCAGCTTCGAGAACAGCACCCGCTCGCTGGTGATGGTCTTCGAGGTGAGCCGGGCGATCTTGTGCCGGGAGAGGTGGTCGCGCCGGCCGTTCACGTCGAGCTGGGTGAGCAGGCATTTGCCCACGGCGCTCGCATGCGCCGCCGAGCGGAAGTCGACCCACTCGTGCACCTTGGGGGTGCGGGGGCTGTCCGCGAACTGGGTGATCCGGACCTCGCCGTCCACGTACCGGCTGATGTAGACGGCCGCGCCGACGGAGTCGCGCAGCCGGTCCAGGGTTTCCTGGAGCTTGTTCTGGAGGGCCTGCTGGCGGTCGATGCCGGAGCCGAGGAGCACCAGCGAGTCGCCTATCGCGTAGGCGCCGTCCGACACCTGCAGGACGTACCCCTCGCGGCGCAGCATGAGAAGCATGGGAGCGAGGTGGGCGGCCGGCAGACCCGTCTCGCGGGCGATCTGCGTATCGGTCACGCCACCGGGATGCCGTCCGATCGTCTCCAGTACGCGCAGGGCGTACTGCACCGAGTGGAACGGCGCGGTCGGCTCGGGCTTCAGCGCCACGGTTTCCCCCTAGCAGGTTGTTACCGCTTGCCCTACCACGATAGCCATCAAGAGGCCCATCCGGAGCGTCTGTTGAGGAGATTGATGGCTCAATCATGCCCCCTGGCCGGGATCTACTCCCCTGGCATATGCCAAGGTCACGCGCCCTGTCCCGGTGTGCCGGGAATGCCCGGCGACCACCTCCTGTTCGAACCCTTCGTACGCCGTACCGGACGGTAGGCCAAGAGGCAGGAGCGACGATGAGTGACGTGCGGGGCGCGATCCGCGGGACCGCCCACGGCAGCGCGCCGGTACCCCTTTCGGTGCTGGATCTGGTGACCGTCGGCAGCGGCAGCACGGCGCACGCCTCCCTGCGGACCAGCGTCGAGCTGGCCCGGCTCGCCGAGTCCCGCGGGTACCAGCGCCACTGGGTCGCCGAGCACCACTCCATGCCCGGAGTCGCCAGCTCCTCCCCGGCCGTCATCCTCGCCCACCTCGCCGCCCACACCCGGCGCATCCGGCTCGGCTCCGGCGGGGTGATGCTGCCCAACCACGCCCCGCTCGCCATCGCCGAGCAGTTCGGCACCCTGGAGGCGCTCGCGCCGGGGCGGATCGACCTCGGGCTCGGCCGCGCGCCGGGTACGGACGGCCGGACCGCGGCCGCGCTGCGCGGCACCGACCGCCCCGATGCCGACGCCGCCGAGTTCCCCCGGCAGCTCGCCGAGCTGACCCGGTTCCTCGACGACGACTTCCCCGACGGGCATCCGTACGCCTCGGTGCACGCCGTACCCGGCCCGGTCCAGGGGCCGGCCGCGCGGCCGCCCCTCTGGCTGCTCGGCTCCTCCGGGTTCAGCGCCCGGCTGGCCGGCGAGCTGGGCCTGCCCTTCGCGTACGCCCACCACTTCTCGGCGGCCGGCACCCTGCCCGCCCTCCAGCTGTACCGGGACAGCTTCCGGCCCTCCGCGGTGCTCGACGCCCCCTACACCGTGATCGGCGTGTCCGCGCTCGCCGCCGAGGACCCGGCCCGGGCCCGCGCCCAGGTGCTGACCGGAGCCCTGTCGATGCTGCGGCTGCGCACCGGCCGGCCCGGACTGATCCCCACCCCCGAGGAGGCGGCCGGCTACTCCTTCTCCCCCCTGGAGCGGGAGTTCGTGGACGGCTGGCTCGCCAACGTGGTCCACGGCTCCCCGGACGAGGTGCGCGCCGGGCTGGACGCGCTGGCGGCGCGCACCGGCGCGGACGAGCTGATGCTGACGGCCAATGTGCACGGCGGAGACGCCCGGTTGCGCTCGTACGCCCTCGTCGCAGATGCGTACGGGATGCCGGAGGGCGAGGTTCCGACTGGCTGACGGCGTATGAACGGGGTTCGGCTGGTTCCTTGCCGAAACCTTGCGCCGGGCTTCCTCAAGGGAGTCTTAAACCGCTCGTCACCGAGGGTGGCGGGCGGTTTCCGATGTGCTCTCACCGCCCCGACCTGGGACGTTGCCGCGCGACTGGTCTAGTCCTTCTTTGGCTCAAACCATTGACGCGGTCATGCGGAGATCGCTATCACTTCTCCCACCCGGGCTGTCACATCCTCCCCTCCCACCTCCGGAGGCTGTTCATGCACATCCGTAAACCCCTCATCGCGGCCGCCGCCACGGCCGCGCTCGCCGCCGGAGCGCTGGCCACCTGGGCGGGCCTCGGCACCGCCCAGGCCGCGGACGCCTCCGCCACCGCTGCCGCGGGCGGCGTGCGCATCGCCTACTACGACCAGTGGAGCGTGTACGGGAACGCCTTCTATCCCAAGCACCTCGACACCCGGGGCATAGCGAGCAAGCTGGACGTCATCAACTACTCGTTCGGGAACATCCACCCCACCGAACTCACCTGTTTCGAGGCCAACAAGGCGGCCGGCGACGACAACAACCCCAACGCCGGCGACGGCGCGGGCGACAGCTACGCCGACTACCAGAAGTCCTTCAGCGCGGCCGACAGCGTGGACGGTGTCGCCGACAAGTGGGACCAGCCGATCGTGGGCGTCTTCAACCAGTTCAAGGAACTGAAGGAGAAGTACCCCCACCTGAAGATCAACATCTCGCTGGGCGGCTGGACGTACTCGAAGTACTTCCACGACGCGGCCAAGACCGACGCCTCCCGCAAGAAGTTCGTCGCCTCCTGCATCAAGCAGTACATCAAGGGCGACCTCCCGGTGGAGGGCGGCTTCGGCGGCCCCGGCACCGCGGCCGGCATCTTCGACGGCATCGACATCGACTGGGAGTACCCGGGCTCCTCCGGCGGCCACCTGGGCAACCACTACGGCCCCGAGGACAAGCAGAACTTCACCCTGCTGCTCCAGGAGTTCCGCAAGCAGCTCGACGCCGAGGGCGCGGCCAACGGCGGCAAGAAGTACCTGCTGACCGCGGCCCTGCCGGCCGGCCAGGACAAGATCAAGTACATCGAGACGGACAAGATCGGCGCGTACCTCGACTACGCGAACATCATGACGTACGACATGCACGGCGCCTGGGACGGCGACGGGCCGACGTACCACCAGTCGCCGCTCCTGCCCTCCGCGGCCGACCCGACCGACCCGATCGCCCCCGGCACCGAGAAGTACGGCATCGACAACGCCATCGACTCCTGGATCGACGGCAACCCGGCCTACGGCATCGCCGGCGGCTTCCCGGCCAACAAGCTGACCCTCGGCTACGAGTTCTACTACCGCGGCTGGAAGGGCGTCCCGGCGGGCAGCACCAACGGCCTCGCCCAGACCGCGACCGGCGCGTCCAACACCCGCCCGGTCAGCCAGCAGGCCGGCATCGCCCACTACAAGGAGCTCGGCGGGATCGTCGACAACCCGGCGACCAGCTACTGGGACGACACCGCCAAGGCCTCGTACTTCTACAAGGACGGCGAGTTCTTCACCGGCCTGAACCAGAAGTCCATCCAGGCCCGCGTGGACTACGGCAAGCAGCGCGGTCTGGCCGGCGCGATGATGTACTCGCTCCTCGGTCTGGACGACAACACCACGCTGCTGAACCAGATCAACGACGCCCTCGGCGGAGCCACCCAGCCTCCCACCACCCCGCCGACGACACCCCCGACGACGCCCCCGACCACCCCGCCGACCACCCCGCCGACGACGCCGCCGACCACCGGCTGCGGCTCCGTCCCGGCCTACGTCGCGGGCACCGTCTACACCGGCGGCAGCGAGGTCTCCCACAACGGCCGCAAGTGGAAGGCCCAGTGGTGGACCCAGAACGAGACGCCGGGCACGACCGGTGAGTGGGGTGTCTGGAAGGACCTCGGCGCCTGCTGATCCCCCCACCTCGCGCCGAGCGACCCGCCACCCCCTGCCCGAACCGGGCAGGGGGTGGCGGTGTGTCCGGGCCCGGTCAGCCGTTCTTCGGATCCGCAGCGGGGGACGGGCGGCGGTCGCCGATCATTTCGGCGATGCGGTCCGGGGACACCGCACGGGAGTACAGCCAGCCCTGGCCGGTGTCGCAGCCCACCCGGCGCAGCCGGGCGGCCTGGCCGGCCGTCTCCACGCACTCGGCCGTCACCGTCAGGCCCAGCCGGTGCGCGAGCTGCACCAGCGCCTCGACGATCGTCTCGTCCGCCGGATTGGGGTGCGTGCCCTCCTCGTAGCGGAACCCGCGCACGAAGGAGCCGTCCAGCTTCAGCACCGACACCGGCAGCCGGCTCAGATAGGCGAGGTTCGAGTAGCCGGTGCCGAAGTCGTCGATGGCGATCCGGACACCCATGTCGCTCAGCGCCTGCAGGGCCTGCAGCGGGCGCCCCGCCGAGCCCATCACCGCCGACTCGGTCAGCTCCAGCTGGAGCAGCTGCGGGGCCAGCCCCGTCTCGGCGAGGATCTCGGCCACGTCCCCGACCAGGTCGGAGTCCCACACCTGCCGCACCGCCACGTTGACGGACACGAACACCGGCCTGTCGCTGGGGTGCTCGATCTGCCAGCGCCGGGCCTGCCGGCAGGCCGTCCGCAGCACCCACTGGCCCAGCTGGACGATGGAGCCGTCCTCTTCCGCAATTCCGATGAACCGATTCGGCGTCAGCAGGCCGAACTGCGGGTGGTTCCAGCGCACCAGCGCCTCCACCCCGCGCACGGCCCCGCTCTCCAGGTCCACCAGCGGCTGGTACTCCAGCTCGAACTCGTCCCGCTCCACCGCCGGGCGGAGCGTCGAGGAGAGCGCCTGCCGTGTCATCCGGTGCGCGTTGCGCTCCGGATCGAACAGGGTCCAGCGGGCCTTCCCGTCCGCCTTCGCCCAGTACAGCGTCGTATCCGCGGCCTGCATCAGCCCGGTCGCCGAGGTGCCCGCGGTGGCCCGTTCGACCACCCCGATGGACGCCGACACCGACAGCCGCTGCCCGGCCAGGTCGAACGGCTCCTGCACGGCGGCCAGTACGGACCGGGCCAGATCGGCCAGCTCCTCGGTGCCCGTGGAGTCCTCCACCAGCACCGCGAACTCGTCGCCGCCGAGCCGCGCCACCAGGTGCCCGCCCGTACGCCCGTACCCGGACTGGTCCGCGCACTGGCTGAGCCGGGCCGCCACCGCCGTCAGCAGCCGGTCGCCGACCCGGTGCCCCAGCGTGTCGTTGACCGCCTTGAACCCGTCGAGGTCCAGGTAGCAGAGCCCGATCCGGCCGGTGCCGCCGTGCTCGTACGAGGAGGCCTCCAGGGCCGCCGACAGCCGCTCGAAGAACAGCGCCCGGTTGGGCAGCCGGGTGACCGGATCGTGCATCTGCAGATGCCGGAGCCGGGCCTGGAGATCGCGCCGGTCGCTGATGTCGGCGACCGACAGCAGGACGTCGCGGGTGCCGGGCACCGGGCCGAGCGTGACCTCGGTCCACAAGGAGTGCCCGTCCGGATGTTTGAGCCGGCGGGTGCAGCGCAGCCTGGCCTGCCGGCCGCGCAGCACCTCCCGGTAGGCCTGCCAGGTCCGGGCCTCGGCGGCCAGGTCCACCAGGTCGGCCGCGGCCTGTTCGATCAGGGCGTGCGGCTCGGTGCCGAGCAGCCCGCCCAACGCATCGTTGGCGGCCACGACGAAGCCGTCCCGGTCGACGACGGCCATCGCCAGATGGGCCGCGTTGAAGGCGGCCCGGTAGTCGCGCAGTTCACGCTCTGTAGTCGTCGGTCGGATGCTGTCGGCCGCCGAACCGGTTCCCTCTGAGGTTCCGCTCACCGTTCGCTCCCGCAGTGCTCGTGATGTCCGCGCAGGAAAGTGTGCCGATCATAGAGGCAGCCGGGAGGCCCTATCCAGCGGCGTCGCCGTCCCGGACGGGCCGGTTCGGCGTGCTGACGGCGTGCTGACGGCGTCTTCGCCGTGCACCGCTCGATCGTTTCTGCGCGGCTGTGAACGCAGCGGACGCTCCCGTGATCGGTCGTGACGCTTCGTAATCTCCCGTTCGGGCCTGTGCGAGGTGCTCCGCGAAGGCCGCTCACTCATGTGGGGCACCGGAACAGGACATAAGTAAGACAATCCCCGCAAGGTGGACAGGAAGGATCGAATCCCCCCACCGGAGGTCGATGTGCCGCGACAGCAGACACCCGGGGGAGTGGACCGTCGTATGCGCAGTGCGGCGGCGACACTCACCTCCCTGACGGCGCTCGCCGCCATGTCTCTCGTCGCGGGACCCGCGGCCGCCGAAACCGGCGCAGCCCCCTGTGCGCTCCGCCGCACCTCGGCGCACCACTCCCTGGGCCTGGACACCTGGAACCGCGCCTACCCCAAGCCGGAGCGCCGGCTCAACGCGGTCATCGTGTTCCTGTCCTTCCCGGACGCCCGGCCGAAGACCACGCCCGAGGAGCTGACCGGCGACTACTTCCCGGCCACCAGCGACTTCTTCGAGCGGGCCTCGTACGGCAGGTTCCAGCTGGTCCCGCACCCGCAGAAGGAGTGGGCCCGGATGCCCAAGCCGTCCCGCGCGTACGGGATACAGCGCGACTGGGACCCCGACGACCGGGCCGCCTACCTGCGGGACGCGGTCGCCACCGCCGACGGCTCGGTGGACTTCGCGGCGTACGACATCGTGTACTTCGTGGCCGACCCCGATGCCCCCGGGGTGGACTCCGACGCCACCAAGGTCGTCAACTTCGAGCGGCCGATCCGGGCGGACGGAGCCGAGCTCCGGCGGATCGTCACCGTCTTCGAGCAGCACCCGCCGGACCGGAACGTGCTCGCGCACGAGACCGGGCACGTCTTCGACCTTCCGGACCTCTACCACCGGCCGACCGACGGAAAGGGCGACTGGGACACCTACGTCGGGGACTGGGACGTCATGGGCAGCCAGTTCGGCATGGCCCCCGACCTGTTCGCCTGGCACAAGTGGAAGCTGGGCTGGCTGACCTCCGACCAGGTGGACTGCGTCCAGAGCGGCTCCTCCCTGCACACCCTGCAGCCGCTCGCGGAGCCGGTGCCGCGCGGGAGTACCGGCGGGACCCGGCTGGCGGTGGTCCGCACCGGACCGGGCAGTGCCATCGCCGTGGAGGCGCGGGGCTCGGCCGGCAACGACGGGGACACCTGCACGGAGGGGATCCTGGTCTACCGGGTCCGCAACGAGGCGGCCTCGGGCGGCGGCCCGATCGAGGTGCTGGACGCCCATCCGGAGACGGAGGCCTGCTGGGACCGGTCCGTGTACCCGCCGCTGGCGGACGCTCCGCTGGAGGTCGGCGAGACGTTCACGGTGCCGGGGGAGCGGGTCACCATCGAGGTGGCGGACCGCACCCAGTCCGGCGCGTACACGGTGAAGATCACCGCCTGAGCGCACCCGAGCGCAACCGATGTCCGGGCGCACACGAAGAAGGCCCCCGCTCGCAAGGAGTGGAGGCCTTCTTCCGTCTGTGCGCCGCCAGGGACTCGAACCCCGGACCCGCTGATTAAGAGTCAGCTGCTCTAACCAACTGAGCTAGCGGCGCCTGCTGACGTCGTAGACATTAGCACCCGGATCCGCCGATGGAAAAATCGATACCCGCAGGTCGGCCGCTGCGGCGGTACGGGCGGCCCGGACGCAGGCCCACAGCAGCGCCTCGGGCCCCGGCAGCCAGGGCAGCCGGGTGTCGGGCGCCACCAGCCAGCGGGACGGGCCGGGCGTCGGGGTGAGGGCCGGAACGGTGACGGCGTCCCCCCGCCCGTGGCAGAGCGGCGCGGGCACCGCGTCCCCCCACTCCTCCCAGTCCAGCAGGGAGGGCAGCCGCTGGGCGGTCCCGGGGGCGGCGAACAGCAGCATCCGGCCGCGGTGGACGGCGACCGGCCCGGAGCCCGGGCCCTCGCCCCACAGCAGGTCCAGCACCCGCCGGCCGAACACCGCGGGCACGTTGACGATGTCGAACACGGTCCCGCAGGGCAGCACCGCGGGCGCGGTCGGCCGCCCCTGCCAGACCGCCAGGGTGCTCCGCGGGTGGGCCGAGGCGGAGACGAGCCAGGCCGCTCCCTGCGGGGTGACCCGGGTGGCGGAGGCGGCGTGCGCCGGGAGTGCGGAGTGCGCGGTGTCGAGGCCGGGACAGCGGGATTCCGTCGTGAGCGTCGTCATGACCCCAGGTCTACCCGCCGTGCCCGGCCGGTTTCGGCGAGTTACCGAAAACCGGGACAGGGCGGCGAGGTCTCGGGTATCTTGCGCCGCGCATATGCCAGGTCGCCGCTGCGCCCGGCCCGGGGTGCGGCCGGCACTACGCCTCGGCGGTGCCGCGCAGCAGGCCCTCGCCGAACTCGATCATCTTCCGGGCGTAGTCCTCGGTCCACTCCGCCCGCTCCGCGATCGCCGCCGGCGACAGCCGGTCGAACCGCCGTGGGTCGGCCAGCTGGGCCGCCGCCACCGCCTGGAACTCGATCGCGCGGTCCTGGGCCGCCCGGAAGGCCAGGGTCAGCTCGGTGGCGCGGGCCAGCAGCTCGCGGGGGTCTTCGATGGACTCGAGGTCGAAGAAGTGCTCCGGGTCCGCGGCAGCCTCCGAGGGCTCGAAGAGCAGCGGCGCGGGCCGCAGCCTCCGCTCGGTCCGCTCGGGCTCTGCCATGCGTGTCCTCCTGCGCTCGTTGTCGGTACCCGGGCACCCTCCATTGTCCAACGCCGCGCAAGACCGCCCCGGGCGGTCGCGTACGACCACCCGTGCGGGGCGCTCGTCACGCGGTGACGGGCTCCTCGGTGAGCAGCTTGGCCAGCTGGTCGAGGGTGGTGGTCAGCTCGTCGGCGAGGCCTTCGGGGGCGGTGAAGGTGCCCTCGGGGCCGACCAGGCGCGTGATGCCGGGCACGGCGACGTCCTGTTCGGCGAGTCGGGTGCCCAGCCGCTCGAACACGGGCCGGATGGCGGCGGCGGCCGGGGCGCCGCCGGTGGGGCCGGCGCTGTAGCTGACCAGGGCCACCGCCTTGCCCTTCCACTCGTGGTAGAGGAAGTCGATGGCGTTCTTCAGCGGGGCGGTGAAGCTGCCGTTGTACATCGGCAGTACGAAGAGGAGGGCGTCCGCGGACTCCACCAGGGCGCTCCACGCGTGCGTGTGCGGGTGGACGTAGCTGCGGGCGGCGGGCTGCTCGGGCTCGTCGAGGAAGGGCAGGTTGATCTCGGCGAGGTCGACCGGGGTGACCTCGAAACCGCCGTGCTGCTCGGCGATGCCGGCGACCCAGGAGGCGAGCGGGCGGCCGAGGGAGACGGGGCGGGTGCTGGTGGAGACGATGTGCAGGCGCGGCATGGCGGTGGCCTCTCGGACGAGCCGGGTAGTTGACGTGTCACCAATAAAACCGGGAGGTGGATGACATGTCAACCACCTAGGTGACATATCATCTACCTGGTTCTAGAGTGGATCCATGACGGCCGACGCCCCCCACGCGCCCGACGCCCCCGAGCCCGGACCGCGCTGGCTCACCGATTCCGAACGCCGCGCATGGCTCGCCTGGCGGCGGATGTTCCCCCTGGTCAACGCGCAGATCGCGCGCGACATGGGACAGGACAGCGGCCTCTCGGAAGCCGACTACGACGTCCTGTCCAGGCTCAGCGAGAGCCCCGGCCGGCGCGGCCGGATCAGCGGCCTCGCCGAACGCATGCTGTGGTCCCGCAGCAGGCTGTCCCACCAGCTCACCCGCATGGAGCAGCGCGGCCTGGTCCGCCGCGAGGAGGTGGCCGAGGACGGCCGCGGCGCGGAGGTCGTCCTCACCGAGGCCGGCCTGGCCGTGATCGTCGAGGCCGCGCCCCGGCATGTCGCATCGGTCCGCCGCCACCTGATCGACATCCTCACACCCGACCAGCTGGAAGCCCTCGCCGAGATGGGCGAAACCATCATGTCCGCCCTCCCCGACCAGGCCCCCCGCCGCTCGGACCGCCCCTGACCACCCCTCAGGGGCGCCAGCCGATCCGGTGCTCGGCGAGCTGCTGGAGCACGGCGTGGTTCGCCTCCCACCCGTCCGGGAACTTCACCGTCACGCCCAGCTGGACCGGTTCCGTCGACGGATGGTCGTCCAGCAGGTCCGCGATGCCCGCCCGGGCCACCACCACGCAGGCGTGGCGGTGCCGGGACGCCAGCACGCACAACCGGCCCGTCTCCAAGTGGAAGGCCGTCGCGTCCGGGCGGCCGGACAACGGGTGCAGGACCACCGTCAGGTCGTACTCGCGGCCCTGGAGGCGGTTCGCGGTGTCCACCGTGACGCCGGAAACGCCCAGTTCGGCCAAGGCCGAGCGGACCGCCGCCGCCTGGTCGCGGTGCGCCGTGCCCACCGCGATCCGGTCCGCGGAGAGGGGCTGCGGGGAGTCGGACCGCTCGTCCGTGGTGACCGCACCCCGGTCCAGGGCCCGCCGGACCACCAGGGCCACCGCCCGGACCGCCTCCGGGTCCGTGCGCGGGGTGTGCCGGGCGGGCAGCTCCAGCAGACCCCACCCCGATTCGGCGGCCTCGTCCAGGACCCGGTCCGGCCCCGAGCCGTCCGCGGCCACCCCGTAGGACAGCCGCCGGTCACCGTGATCCGTACCGCTGCGGAACGGCGTGTACGGGTAGAACGCGCGGGAGACCAGCGGAGCCGCGGAGGCCGGCAGCCGCCACGACACCGGCAGCCGGTGCTGCGGCAGCTCCGGGTTGTGCGCCAGCAGCGTGGACACCGCCGACGCCGAAGGGTCGTACGACAGCCCCGCCCACTGCTCGGCCCCGACCACGCTGAACGGGTCCAGCTGCCCCGGGTCGCCCACGAACAGCGCCCGCTCGAACAGCCCGGCCACCGCCAGCAGGGCGTCCGAGCGCATCTGGTACGCCTCGTCCACGATCGCGTGTTCCCAGGGCTCCACCCCCTGGACGTACGCCCACTTCGCCGCCGTGGAGATGGTCACCGGAAGCTCCGCCAGATCGCCCGGCTTGGCCGAGAGCGTCACCGAGGGAAGCTCCAGCAGCGCCGGATCGTAGGCGTCGCCGTCGCTGCTGTGCAGCCGGCCGACCCGCAGCTCCGGATCCTTCTCCGCCAGCCGCAGCACCAGATCGTCCACCTGCGCATTGGTCTGCGCGACGATCATCAGCCGGCGGCCGGCCCCGGCCAGCTCCCGGGCCGCCCGGACCACCAGGGTCGACTTCCCGGCACCCGGCGGGGAGTCGACGACCACGCCCCGCCGGGGACTGTGCAGGGTGTCGTGCAGGATCGCCTCGGTGGCCCGGGCGGCCGCCGCCGCGGGATCGGACACGGTCGCGCTCACAGGACGTCCTCGTCGGTCACGGCATCGGGCAGCGGGGCGGTCGCGGATCCGGGCGGGCCCCCGTGGGTCCACGGGGTCTGCTCCGGGTCGGGGAGCTTCGGGCCGCCGCGCGCATCGTGCTCGAACAGCGTCCAGCACACCCGGTCGCCCTTCTCCGGCACCGAACCCGGCTCGGGCTCCCGGCCCCGGCCCATCTTGTCCAGGATGCGGAGCACCAGCAGGCCGCCCTCCTCCCAGCGCACGAACTCGGCCGCCTGCGGCCGCCCGTCCAGCGACCGGTACACCTTTCCGCCGCCGCCCTCCGGAAGTTGCGGGCGGTCCTCCGTCGCCACCGCCACCAGCGGGCGCGGGCTCGGCCGCTTCGACTCCGTCCACGCCATCACCACCTCGGTGACCTCGCCGGCGAAGGCCTCGCCCGCCAGCCGCCGGCCCGCCATGACCAGCGGGTCGTCCAAGGCCTCCTGCGCGTCCAGCCGGGCCTGTTCGGTCTCCCGGGCGGCCAGCTTCTGGGCCGCCGTCACCGCGTCGTCGCGGCGCGGCTGCGGGGGTTCGCCGGCCCGCACCCGGTCCCGGTGGCCGGTGAAGGACCAGCGGTCCCGGGTCCAGCGCTCCTCGGTGCGCTCGCCCGGTGGCAGGTCCCGCAGCAGGTCGAGGGCCTGCCACACCGACCACCAGGTGTTCTGCATCTGGTCCACCACCAGCCGCCGGAGGGCCCGTTCGGCGAACCGCGGCCCGTCCGCGTCCCGCGGCTCCCCGTTGGCCCGCGCCGCGTCGAACCGCGCCATGGCCGGAGCCAGCAGCCGGTTGTCGAAGGCCGGGTCGGTGGCCGGCCCGGCCGGCGGCACCAGCAGCTGCCCCTCCGCGTCCCGGGCCAGCTCCGCCCGCAGGGCCGCCTCGGCCCCCGAAAGGCCCTCCGGCGGGTCGATCCAGGCCAGCAGGGCGGCCAGGTGCTGGTCCTCCAGGCTGCTCTGGCCGGTGGCCCAGTGCCGGGACAGCAGGTCCGTCGCCGACAGCAGCATCGAGGAGCCCGGCACCCGGGACCGCTCGGCGAGATGGCTGAACCAGCGGCCCAGCAGCGGGACCTGGGACGGGACCGGATACGGCGCCTCCGGATCCTCCTCCGCGGTCCGCCGGAACCGCATCGACCGGCCCAGCAGCCGTACGTACTCGATGCCCGCCCGGCTCGGCACGATCAGCTGCGGGGCGTCCGCGCACAGCTCCGTCTCGACCTTGACCCGCTTCCCGGACTCCGGGTCGGTCTCGGTCCGCTCGGCCGGCTCCACCACGTCCGCGTAGCCCTCGATGTACGGCATCAGGTACGCGGCCAGATCGCCCAGGAACTCCCAGCGCAGGTCCCGGTCGCGCGGCTGCGGTATCACCAGGATCCGGGGGTGCTGCGGGTCCGTCCCGATCATCGCGCCGAGCGGCGCCCCGGCCTCACCGGCCGTGGTCAGCGGCACGAAGACCATCGGGTCGTCGCCCAGATGCCGGTGCCGGACGGTGGCGAGCGGCTGGGCCCGCCCGGCCCGCACCGCCTCCAGCCGGGCGAGGGTGCTCAGCAGGGGCATTCGGGAGCCTCCGGTCGCTGGTACGGGTGCGCGGCGGCGGTCTCCAGGGCCTCGGCGCGCAGCCGGGCGGCCCGGTGCAGCGCCTCGGCGGTGGGGTCGGCGGCCTCTCCGGCGGCCGGCCCACGGATGCCGTCGGCCGCCGCGAGGGCCGCGCCGACCGTGGCCAGCATGCCGAGCTCGCCCCGCACGGAGCGGCCCAGCACCGTCACGGCGTCGGCCTCCCGGGCCCGCTGACGGCAGTGGAAGGCCAGCTCGCAGGCGGCCAGGCAGTCGGGCGCGTAGGAGGCGGAGACGGCGGCGACCGCCTCGGCCAGTTCCTCGGCAGACCGGGCCGGATCGAAGCTCAGCCCCTCGGGCAGGCCGGCGGCCAGCTCCTCGACCCGGGTGAGCCGGTCCAGCTGGCGCCGGGTGACCGCACGCTGCTTGCGGACGTCGAGGACGGCCGCGGTGGGCAGGTTGGAGAAGTCCTTCGGGCAGACCAGCAGCGCCAGATGGCCGACCGCGGCGCCCTCCAGCCGGGCCGCGGTCTTCTCCAGCGCGAGCACGTAGACCGCCGCCTGGCGGGCGGCGGCCCCGACCTTCGCCGCATCCGCCGACCCGTCGATCATCGGGAAGGACTTGATCTCGACGACCGTCCAGCGCCCGTCGGGGTGCACCACGATCGCGTCCGGCTCGAGGTAGGCGGGGGTCCCGGCCACCTCCAGGACCAGCATCGGATGGTCCAGGAAGGTCCAGGCCCCCTCCGCCCGGGCGGCCGCGGTCGCCTCGCGCAGCGCGAGCGCGGTCCGGCCGGCCCGGCCGTCGGGCCCGGCCGCCGTGAGGTCGGGGACGCGGGCCGTGCCGCCCGGCGGCTCGCTGCCGGCGCCGAGCCGCTCGTACACCAGCCGCAGCAGCTCGGTTCCACCGTCGCCCTTGACCTTGGCCTCGAAGGAGTTCCCGCGGACGATCGCGAACTGCGACTGCCCGAACGCGGCCGGCGTGCCGAGCGCCGAGGCCAGCGCCGTCTTGTCCACCCCGGCGCCGTCCAGCAGGGCGCGTCTGCCACAGCCGGGGTTGGCGGCGAGGGCCGCCAGCGCGCGGGCGTCGAGCGGGCGGGGCGGCACGGCGGGGCCGCGCAGGTCAGCGAGCCGCTGCCGGAGAGTCGTCGTCTGCGGAGGGCCGCTGGGCGGGTAGGAGCTCACCCGCGGAAGTGTCCCATCCGCCACTGACAATGCGGGTCCCGCGGCGGAAAACGAGCCGTCGGGCGAGCAGGAACCCCGCCCCCATCACGGCGGCGCCGGCCACCGCGTCGAAGAAGTAGTGATTGGCCGTCCCCATCACCACCACGGTGGTGAGCAGCGGATACGCGATCCCGAAGGCCTTGACGAGGGGCCGTCGGCCGTACAGGTAGAGCAGCACCCCGCACCACAGCGCCCAGCCGACGTGCAGGCTCGGCATGGCGGCGTACTGGTTGGTGAAGGACCCCATTCCGCGCGGCGCGCTGGCCTCCGCACCCCACCAGCCGTAGGAGCTGAACTGCGCCATGGTGTCGGTGAACCCGTGCCCGGCGTCGAGCAGCCGCGGCGGGCAGGTGGGCAGGAAGGTGAACCCGACCAGTCCGAGCAGGGTGGACGCCACCAGCCAGGTACGGGCGGCCCGGTAGTGCGCGGGGCGCCGCCGGTACATCCAGACCAGCACGACCGGGGTGACCAGGTAGTGCAGGGAGGCGTAGACGAAGTCAGCGGGTACGCCGACCCAGGCTTGGTCGGTGAACAGCCGGTTGAGGGGCCGTTCGAAGTCCATGCCGAGCATGTGTTCGTACCGCAGGATCGCCAGTCCGTGGTCGACGGCGAGCTGCACGTCGCCGCGGGCGAGGAGTCTGCCGCCGGAATACGCCCCGTAGACGAGCCCCAGCAGCAGCAGTTCGGCCCACCAACGGGTGGGCCGGTGCCGTTCAGTCATACGGCGTAAGACGAACGTATGCGCGGTTGGGTTGCCTCTCGTTCATGTGATGGATGATGGTCGTACGACCCAACAGGCACGAACCTGGGAGAAACAGACATGGCGCCCCGTATCCTGCTGGCCCGTCACGGACAGACCGCCTGGTCGCTGTCCGGCAAGCACACGGGCCGCACGGACATCCCGTTGCTGGAAGAGGGGAAGCGCGGTGCCCAACTGCTCGGCGAACGCCTGGCCCGTGAGCCGTGGTCGGGTCTGCCCGGCCTGGAGGTCCGCACCAGTCCCCTGGTCCGCGCCAGCGAGACCTGCGACCTGGCGGGCTTCGGCCTGCAGGCCGAACCGTGGGACGCGCTGATGGAGTGGGACTACGGCGACTACGAGGGCATGACCCCGGCCGAGATCCACGCCGTCCGCCCCGGCTGGCTTCTCTGGCGGGACGGGGCCCGGGGCGGCGAAACGACCGCCGACGTCTCCGCCCGCGCCGACGAAGTGGTCGCCTGGGCCCGGTCGGCGGAACGCGACGTCCTGGTCTTCGCCCACGGCCACATCCTGCGCAGCCTGGCCGCCCGCTGGCTCGGCCTGGACGTCTCCTTCGGCGCCCGCATCCGCCTCGACCCGGCCTCCCTCTCGATCCTGGGCTGGGCGTACGGGGCCCCGGCGCTGGAACGCTGGAACGACACCGGGCACCTGGACTGAGACGACCGGCCGGCCGTCGGCGCGGCCCGGGCGTCAGGCGATCGCGCGGACCGGATGTCGCGCGGACCGGATGCCGCACCGTCCGGGCGTCGCGCCGTCCGGGCGTCGCGCCGTCCGGGCGTCGCGCCGCCCCGGGCGTCAGGCGTTCGCGTGGCGGGTCAGGAAGGCGTGCACGCGGGGGGAGCGCTGGTGGGGCACCAGCGTGTGGGCCGTGGTCGTCAGCATGGACTGGATGCGGGTCGAGCGGACCTCGGTGAGGTGGTCCAGGACCCGCTGGCCGGCCCACGCGGCCTCGTCCGGCGCGCCCGCCCGGGCCAGGTCCTGGGCCAGTTCGGCGGTGTAGAGGGCCACGTTCCGGGCGAAGTGCGGGTCTTGGAGGTCAGCTGCGCGGCGGGCGTGCCGGGCGGCCCGGCCGTACTCGCCCAGGGCCGACCAGCAGCGGGCCTCCAGGGATTCCAGCTCCGCCTCGCCGAAGAAGGACATCCACTCCGGGTCGGCCGCACAGGCGCCGCGGGAGAAGGAGGTGTGGGCCCGGGCCAGCGCATCCTCACAGGCCCGGCGGTCCGCCAGGCCCGCCCAGCCGCCTGCCTCCCGGAGGGCGAGCAGGGACAGCAGGCGCGCCGACCCGAGCGCGCGGGCCGCCCGCAGGCCGGCCTGGGCGGCCCGGACCGCCTCGCGCGGCCGCCCGCAGTCCCGGGCCAGGAAGGCCATGTTGCTGAAGGCGTGCGCCTCGAGGGCCGAGTCCCCCGCGACCCGGGCCGTGGCCAGGGCTTCGTTGTAGTGAGAGCGGGCGTCCTCGAAGCGGCCCGAGTCGTGCGCCAGCCAGCCCACCGAGATGGCCAGTTCCCCCGCGCCCGCGTGCAGCCGGTCCTCGGTGGACTGGCGCGTCGCCCCCGCGTCCAGCAGGGCGTAGGCCGTGCGGAGCGGTTCGGCGGCCCGCCGGTACAGGGTGTCCGCGCCGTGCCGGTCGTCCAGCAGCCGGATCTGCCGTACGGCTTCCTCGACGGCGGCGGCCTCGGACTCGCCGGCCCGGGCGGGCATCCGGCGCTGGTCGCCGAGCAGGCTGAAGCCGATGGTGGCGGCGGCCACCGTGGCCGAGCCGCCGGCCATGAACGCGCGACGCAGCACGTCGCTCTCCTCGGAGGGGGTGGTGGGGGCGGGAAGCCGGTTGCGGTCCCGGCCGCGTACGGCTTCGCGCGGGGAGAAGCCGAGGTCGGTCAGGGTGCGCCCGGGGAACATGTGCAGGAAGACGCGCTCGTAGGCGTAGTTGGGGCAGCGGATCTCGCCCGATTCGACCCGGCCGATGTAGCGCGCGTCGCAGCAAACCGTTTCGCCGATCTCCCGGGCCGCCCGGCGCACCGTGGCCGCGAACTCGGCCGGGGAGTGCGCTCCGCGCAGCCGCCGGAAGGAGGTGTTGGGCGTGAGTGAGGTAGGGGACGCCGTCATCGACGTGGCCTCTCTGGCGAGACGTATCTGCCGGTTGCTGGTGGGGTATCCGGCGCGCATGAACGTACCGCCAGTCGGCTGTCCCGCACGCGCCGTTTGCCTACAAAACGGATATCTCACCCGCGATCCGCCATGAACTGCCATCCTTTGCGGCGTCCTGTTGCCGCCACCGTTGACGTTCCCGTGCGTTGAACCTTGAGGAGTGGTCAAGGAGCACAGGAGGAGGGGTTCCCTTGTTGGAGGCCGGCATGGAGAACAGCGCACTGGGCACCGCACCCGACGCGGGTGCCGCCCCGGATCTCGTCACCGTGCCCGCCCGGCAGGGCCTGGAGGCCGTCGACATCATCCGCCGGGCCGCGGTTTCCGCGGCCGGCGTGGGTCCGGTCCTGCACGACGGCTCCGGAGACACCCTCGGATTCCTGGTGCCGCCCGGCACCGCCGACGCCTGGGACCTGCCGGGCAGTGCGTGTACGCAGACCAACGGCCGCGGGATGCGGTTCGACGAGCCCCCCGTCGGTCCCGGCCCCGGCGTCGGCCCCGGCCCAGGCCCCGGGGTCGGCAGTGCAGGCACCGGCTGGCTGCTGCCTCCGGAGGTGAGCGACCCGGTGACCGACCCGGTGGTGCTGCGGGCCGCCCTCGGCGAGGCGGCCCGGCTGATCGAGGCCGCCGACAACTGCCGCTGACCGGGCAGGTGCCGCCGGCCACCCTGTGACCAGCCCCTGACCAGCCATAATGGGGGCGTGGCGAAAAACAGGCGGCGAAGCGGACGAGAGGCCTCCGAGGCGGTCGGCGGGCAGGTGGACGGCGGTGTCGCCGAGCTGGCCCCGGACCGCGAGAGGACCAACGCCTGGACCCTGCTGATCGACGGGGCCCCGCAGTCCCACGTCGACCTCGACGACCCCACCTACCTCGACTTCTCCTACCAGCGGCGGATCGGGCACCTCATCGACCTGGCCGCCCCGGCCCGGCAGCCGCTCAACGTGGTCCACCTGGGCGGCGGCGCTTTCACCCTGGCCCGGTACACCGCCGCCACCCGCCCCCGCTCCGGCCAGCAGATCGTCGAGATCGACGCGGGCCTGGTCGCCTTCGTACGGGAGCACCTCCCGCTGGACCCGCAGGCCCGGGTCCGGGTCCGGGCGGTCGACGCGCGGGCCGGGCTGGCCAAGGTGCCGGACGGCTGGGCGGACCTGGTGATCGCGGACGTGTTCAGCGGCGCCCGCACCCCGGCGCACCTGACCAGCGCCGAGTTCCTGGACGACGTACGCCGGGCGCTCTCGCCCACCGGTTGGTACGTGGCCAACCTGGCGGACGGGCCGCCGCTCGCCCATCTGCGCGGGCAGATCGCCACCGCCGCGTCCCGGTTCGGGCAGCTGGCGATGGCCGCGGATCCGGTCGTCTGGCGGGGGAAACGATTCGGCAATGCGGTGCTGGTGGCCGCCGACCGGGAACTGCCGCTCGCCGAGTTCACCCGGCGGGTGGCGAGCGACCCGCACCCGGGCCGGGTCGAGCACGGCCGGGCCCTCGCGGACTTCGCCGGCGGGGCGGCCCCGGTCGCGGACGCCTCCGCGGTGGCCTCCCCGGCGCCCCCGCCCTCGGTCTTCCGCTGACGCCGCGCCGTCGACGACTGCCGACTCCAGACCGCCGACCGCAGACCGGTCCTTACGGGTCGACGATCTCCACCATCGGCGGGTGGTCGTTCCAGGTGCAGAACACCGACACCTCACGGTCGTCCTTGGTGAAGGTCACCCGGATCCAGTACGGCTGCTTCCACACCTGCATCTGCCAGCCGCCCGCCGGAGTCGCCGAGACCAGCTCCGCCGAGGACGCGCCGAGGTCGAAGACCACCCGGCCGCCGGACACCGTATAGCCCTTGACCGTGCCGGAACCGCCGTCCGGGCCGGTCGTCCTCCCGTCCGGCTGCCGGGGCGGACGCTGCCCGGGCGAGGCCGTCGGGGACTTCTTCGGCGGCTTCGCGGACGGCGCCGGCGCCGGCGCGGAGAACGGCGCGGCCGACGGGGTGGGGGAGGCGGAGGGCTCCGGCGGGGCCGGCGGCTGCGCCTGCGCGGTCGAGGAGGACAGTGCCCCGGCGGCCAGCGGAATCGCCTTCGGCCGGTCGTAGGCCGTACCGGACATGACCGTGTGCACGCCCCACCACGACAGCGTCACCGCTGCCCCGGTCGCCAGCGTCCAGGCGAGTGCGTGGACAAGTCCTCGTTGCATCAGGGCACATACTGCACCACCCGTCCCAGAGTCGGCCCGCCACCCCGTGGGGTCCCCCGAATGGCGTACGGTGCGGGCCATGGCAAGTGTGCTCGTGGTCGAGGACGACCAGTTCGTACGTTCCGCTCTGATCCGGCACCTGACCGACGCCTCCCACACCGTGCGGAGCGTCGGGACGGCTCTGGAAGCCCTGCGGGAGGTCGCGCACTTCCGCTTCGACGTGGTGATCCTCGACCTGGGACTGCCCGACCTGGACGGTTCCGAGGCGCTGAAGATGCTGCGCGGCATCACCGACGTACCCGTGATCATCGCGACCGCCCGGGACGACGAGGCCGAGATCGTCCGGCTGCTCAACGACGGCGCCGACGACTACCTCACGAAACCTTTCTCCGTGGAGCACCTGTCCGCCCGGATGGCCGCCGTCCTGCGCCGCGCCCGGTCGGCCGCCGGGGCCGAGCCGCCCTCCCGGGTGCTGCGGGTCGGCGGGCTCGCCATCGACCCGCTGCGCCGGCAGGCCGAGCTGGACGGGACCGTGCTGGACCTGACCCGGCGGGAGTTCGACCTGCTGGCCTTCCTGGCCGGGCGGCCGGGCGTGGTGGTGGCCCGCCGGGAGCTGCTCGCCGAGGTGTGGCAGCAGTCGTACGGCGACGACCAGACCATCGACGTCCATCTCTCCTGGCTGCGCCGCAAACTGGGAGAGACCGCCGCGAACCCGCGCTATCTGCACACGCTCAGGGGTGTCGGGGTGAAGCTGGAGCCGCCGCAGTGAGCGGCGGACACGCGGCCGCCGGGCCGCAGACGACAACGATGGCCGCACCGGTGCGCCGCGGGGCCGGCGTTGACATCAGCCGCTGCCGCGGCGGAGCGAGCCACAAGCGGTGAGACTCGCCCTGGTGAAGGTGTGTCTCGCGGTGACGGTCATGGTGGTCGTGGCCTTCGCCGTGCCGCTGGGGCTCGTCGTCCAGGAGATGGCCCGCGACCGGGCCTTCTCCAACGCCGAACGGCAGGCCGCCACCATTGGGCCGACCCTGTCCATCACCACCGACGGGCAGCAGCTGCGCCGGGCCGTGGAGAGCACCGACATGGGGGCGGTCCGCCGGATGGCCGTCCACGTGCCCGCGGTGGACGGCGCCGCCGCCGTCACCATCGGCGAGCCCGGGTGGGCGGGCTTCCAGGCGGTGGAGCGGACCCGGCAGGAGGGCTCGGCCCGCACTGCCAAGGTGGCGGGCGGCGGCTCCGCCCTGCTGCAGCCCACCGCCATCGGCTCCGGGGACATCGCCGTGGTCGAGATCCACGTCCCGGAGAGCGAGGTCAGCAACGGGGTCACCACGGCCTGGCTGGTCCTCGCCGGGGTCGGCATCGCCCTGGTCGTGGGCTCGGTGGCGGTCGCGGACCGGCTCGGCGCCCGCATGATCGGCCCGGCGAAGCGGCTCGCGGACGCGGCCCAGCAGCTCGGCGAGGGCAAGCTGGCCGCCCGGGTCCCGGAGGACGGGCCGAAGGAACTGCACTCGGCGGCGGTGGCGTTCAACTCCATGGCCGACCAGGTGGTCGAGCTGCTCGCCAACGAGCGGGAGCTGGCCGCCGACCTCTCGCACCGGCTGCGCACCCCGCTGACCGTGCTCCGGCTCAACGCGGCCTCCCTCGGCGACGGCCCGGCGGCCGAGCAGACCCGGGCGGCGGTGGAACAGCTGGAGCGCGAGGTGGACACCATCATCCGGACCGCCCGGGAGCAGCGGCCGGCGGCCGGTGCGGCCGGGGGCGCGCCCGGTCCGGGCGCGGGCTGCGACGCCTCCGAGGTGATCCGGGAGCGGATGGCGTTCTGGTCGGCGCTGGCCGAGGACGAGGGCCGGGAGGTGCGGCTCGCCGGGGTCGACCGGCCGGTGCGGATCCCGGTGGCCCGGCCGGAGTTGACGGCCGCGCTGGACGCGATGCTGGGCAACGTCTTCCGGCACACCCCGGAGGGCACCCCGTTCGCGGTGGACGTGCACGATGCGGGTGACGCGGTGATCGTGCTGGTCTCGGACGCGGGTCCGGGCATCGCGGACCCGGACGCGGCGCTGCGCCGGGGCAACGACGGGGGTACCACCGGGTCGACCGGTCTGGGGCTGGACATCGTGCGGCGGGTCGCCGAGTCCACGGGCGGCGACCTGCGGCTGGGGCGTTCGGTGCTGGGGGGTACGGAGGTGCGGGTGTGGATCGGCCTGGACGGCAGGGCCCGCGGCGAGGGCGTGGCCGGCCGGGTCCGGCGCGGGCGGCCGGGCCGGCGTAAACGGCGCAGCTGAACGACGCGGAAGGCGCGCCTGGCGGGGTATATGCCCCGAAATCGGTACCGTCCGGAGCATGGACACCCTCATCTTCGGCGGCCTCCTGGCCGCCCTGATCGCGATGTACCGGCAGGCGCCCCGGCGGATCGTGCTCGCCGCCTGGTGGGTCGTGCTGCTCGCCGTGATCCTGCTGATGTCCCATCACATCACCAGCAGCCTGGCCCTGAACCTGAGCTACTGACCCGTGGCCACCGTCGACATCAGCCTGCCGGAGGCCCCGGCGGAGGGCGGCCTGCTCGGCCGGGTCCAGTACTGGTTCGCCTGCTTCTTCACCATCGGCTGGACCGCGGTCGTGTGCGGCGGCCTGTTCTACCAGTTCGGGTTCTGGGAGTACCCGTGCCCGCTCTGCATCGTCCAGCGCATGTTCATGCTGCTGGCCGCGATCGGCGCAGGGTCCGTCATCAGGAAGGCGCAGACCACCGGGGTGCTCGACGGCCGGGACTACATGATGGGCTGGGGTCTGTCCCTGGTCGCCGTCCTCGCCGGCTCCTTCGCCTCCTGGCGGCAGACCATGCTGCACGTCCTGCCGGGCGACGAGGGCTACGGCAGCGAGGTCTTCGGCCTGCACCTGTACGTCTGGGCGTGGATCCTCTTCCAGGCCTCCGTGGTGGCGATCGGCATCGTGATGGCCTTCGCGCACTCGACGGCGGACCGGGTGGTTCCGCACACCGGGGTGCACCGGGCGGTGGGGACGTTCGCGCTGTGGTTCCTGGGGCTGGTCATCGCGGTGAACGTGGTGGCGGTGTTCTTCGAGGAGGGCTTCCACTGGTTCCTCCCGGACGACCCTTCGCGCTACCAGTTCTTCTACGACGTGGGGATCCTCGGCTGAGAGCCGTCCGGGTGGCCGGCTGCCCGGACGGCGGCGGGGCGGGTTGCCGCCCCCGCCGTCCCACCCGACGGTGGACGGGACGGAAAAGGAGTCACCACCCATGAGAGTCATGATCCGCGCCCACATCGACACGGCCGCCGGCAACGCCTCCCTCAAGAGCGGCAACCTGCCCAAGGTGATGGGCGAACTGATGGACAAACTCAAGCCGGAGGCGGCCTATTTCGGACTTTCCGAAGGGGTGCGGTCCTGCTTCATCGTCTGCGACCTGACCGACAGCTCCTCTCTGCCGCCCCTGCTGGAACCGCTGTTCTTCGAGCTCAACGCCGAGGTCGAGGTCCAGCCGGTGATGGACCGGGCGGACCTGGAGAAGGGCCTCTCGGCCTTGAAGAACATCCCGCACGGCTGAACCGGCCCGTCCACCGGGGGCCCGTGGGCCATGGTGGTGGGGCGGGCCGCACGGCCCACCGCCATTCCACGAAGGGGCGAACCCCGATGCGCTACGCAGTACTCGGCACCGGAATCGTCGGCCGGACGCTGGCCGGCCGGCTTTCCGGCCTCGGCCACGAGGTGGTGGTCGGCACCCGTGATCCCGCCACCACCCTGGCCCGGACCGGAGCGGGCCCCATGGGCACCCCGCCCTACGCCGCCTGGCAGGCCGGCCACCCCGGGATCCGGCTCGCCGCCTTCGCCGAGGCCGCCCGGGACGGCGAGGTGCTGGTCAACGCCACCGCCGGGCAGGTCAGCATCGCCGCACTGACCGGCGCGGACGCCGGGCACCTGGACGGCAAGCTGCTCATCGACGTGGCCAACCCGCTGGACTTCTCCCGCGGGTTCCCGCCCGGGCTGGACCCGGTGGACCGGGACAGCCTCGGCGAGCTGATCCAGCGCACCTTTCCCGGGCTGCGGGTGGTCAAGACGCTGAACACCATGAACTGCGCGGTGATGGTCGATCCCGGCCGGGTGGCCGGGGAGCACCACGTGTTCCTGTCCGGGGACGATGCGGATGCCAAGAAGTCGGTGCGCGAGCTGCTGAACTCCTTCGGCTGGGCGGAGAGCGCCGTCCTCGACCTGGGCGGCATCGAGACGGCCCGCGGTGTGGAGATGGTGCTGCCGCTGTGGCTCCGGCTGATGGGCACCCTAGGGCACACCGATTTCAACTTCCACCTTCAGGGTGCCGAGGGGTCCGGCTCGTGGGGCGGCCACTGACGAGGGTCGTTGACGGCCGCGGGCGCCGCGGGCGTCGCGGGCGCCGTGGCCGGCGCGGGCCGGGTGGGGCCGTCCGGAGCCGGGTGGCCGGCAGCCGGCGGGCGGAAGCGGCCCCGGCCGGCCGCGGCCAGAGCGAGCAGCGCGGACGCGGTGACCGCCGCGCAGGACACCGCGAACGCGGCCCGGTGCCCGTGGGCGGCGGCCAGCGGGCCGGCCACGGCCGCCGCCACCGCCTGCCCGACGATCAGGCCGCTGCCCAGTACGGTCATCGCCTCGCCCAGCCGCTCGGCCGGTGCGACCCGTTCGACCAGCGCGAAGAGGGCGATCAGGTGCGGGGCCACCGCCAGTCCGATCCCGGCCACGGCGAGCGCCGCCCCGGCCGGGCCGGACACGGCGAGCAGCGGCAGGGTGAGCACCGCCTGGGCGAGGACGGTGCGGCGCAGCCGGGTGGTCGGATCGGCGCTGCCCGGCCGGGCCACCGTCAGCAGGCCCGCGATCGAGCTGGTCACGGCCATCGCCGACCACACCAGTCCGGCCGTACCGGGTGAACCGGACTCCTCGGCCAGGGCGTTGACCCCAGTGTTGGCCCCGCTCCAGGCCGCGCCCTGCAGGACGGCCATGGCGAACAGCAGGGCCGGCCCCGGTGACCACAGCCGTACGTCCGGACGTACTCCGCCGGCCGTCGTCGGACCGGGCGCGGTGGGATGTACGGCGAACAGCGTGCCGAAGACCAGGATCAGCGCGGCCGCCAGCAGCAGGGCCGAGGCGGGGTGCACGGTCAGCGCGAGCAGGCCGGCGAGGGCCGGGCCCACCATGAAGCCGATCTCGTCGAGGGTGGTGTCGAAGGAGAGCGCGGCTCCGGTGAGCTCCGGGTTCCCCTTGCCGAGGGCCGCCCAGCGGGTCCGTGACAGGGGCCCGACCTGCGGCACGGTGAGGCCGGCGGCGACGGCGAGCACCATCCGGGCGGCCAGCGGGGCCCCGGTCAGGACGGCCCCGACCAGGGTGAGCAGCACCAGTGCATGGGCGGCGCAGGCGGCCAGCAGGACCGGCCGGTGGCCGCGCCGGTCGGCGAGCCGGCCGATGACCGGGCCGCCGAGGGCCTGGCCGAGCCAGAGCGCCCCGGCGACCGCTCCGGCGTCGCCGATGCCGTCGCGCTCGTTGATCAGCAGGAGCGTTCCGATGGGGGAGAGGGCGGCGGGGAGCCGGGCGAGGAACGCGTAGAGGGGAAGGGCGGGCCCGCCGAGTGCGAACACCCCGCGGAAGCCGGGCCGGTGGGTCGGCCGGGAAACGGACACGGACAGCCTCCATCCGCCCGCCGACCCTCCCGTTTCTCCGGCGCGCGTGGTTGCCCGTACCGCGGGACGGTAGCGGCGGAACCGGCCGTTCGGAAGGTCAGGCCTCGTTGAGGCGCCGGGCCTGGGCCCGGCCCACCTCTGCCGCGCGGTGCAGGTAGTCGGCGATGACGGCGAGTTCGGCGTCGGAGTAGCCCTCCAGGACGGCGCCGAAGGCGCGTCCCGGGGTCTCCCAGGCTTCGCCGATCCGGGCCCTGGCCTCGGGGGCGAGGGCGACCAGGGAGCGGCGGCGGTCCTGCGGGTCGGTGCGCCGTTCCACGATCCCGGCCTTGGCCAGGCGGTCGACGAGCCGGGTGGCGGAGCCCGAGGTCAGGCCGGTGAGGCGGGCGATGTCGCCGGTGCTGACCGGGCCGGGCTCCATGTCGAGCAGGGCGATGCACTGCATGTCGGTGGGGTGCAGGCCGACGTGGTCCGCCATCGCCTGGTTGAAGAGGGAGTAGTCGGCGTAGTGCCGCTGGCTCTCGGTGACGATCCGCGCCAGCAGCTCGGCGCGGCTCCACCCGCTCGAACGCTCACTCGAAAGAGGGATATCCGTTGACATCGGCTTCTCCGTGTTCCAAATTTATCTGTGTGGCGCAGAGAATGCGTCGCGCAGAATCTGTGCCACGCTTCTATCTTATAGGTGGTGCACCGACCGAAGGAACAGACATGACGATCCTCGTCACCGGCGGCCGAGGCGCCGTCGCCCGGGGCCTCACCGCCCTGCTGGACGAGCAGCGGCTTCCCTACCGGCTCGCCTCCCGCGCCCCCGCCGGCCCCGATACCGCTCCCGGCACCATCCACTGCGACCTCACCGACCCGGCCACCTTCCCGGCCGCCCTCGACGGCATCCGGTCCGTCTTCCTGTACGCCGAGGCCGCCGCCGTGGACGCGTTCGTCAAGGAGGCCGTGACCGCGGGAGTCGAGCACGTGGTGCTCCTCTCCTCCTCCTCGGTGCTCGCCGCGGACGCCGCCGACAGCGCCCTGTCCGCAGCCCATCTCCGGGTCGAGCAGGCGCTGCTCGCCTCCCCGCTGCGCACCACCCTGTTGCGGCCCGGCTCCTTCGCGAGCAATGCCCGCGGCTGGGCCTGGGCGCTGAAGTCCGGAGCCCCGGTGCGGCTGCCCTATCCGGGCGTCCACAGCGACCCCGTCCATGAGGCCGACCTCGCCGAATCCGCCTTCGCCGTCCTCACCGACCCCGCCGCGGCCGGCCGTGCCTACACCCTCACCGGGCCGCAGTCGATGAGCTTCGCCACCCAGCTGGCCGTCCTCGGGAGGGTTCTGGAGCGCCCCATACCCGTCGAGACCGTCACCCGCGAGCAGTGGAAGGCGGAGGTCGCCGCGTACGTGCCCGGCCCCTACGCGGACGCGCTCCTCGACTACTGGGCGGCCACCGACGGACTGCCCGTGGAGCTCACCGACGACATCGAGCGGCTCACCGGCCACCGGGCCCGGTCCTTCGAGACCTGGGCCGAGGACCATGCCGCCGAGTTCACCGGATGAGCGCCACCGCGTCGGCCGTGGGCGGGGACAGCTCGACGCCGTCCAGGTCGGCCAGCGGGACCCAGGCCGCCGCGTCGGTCGAACCGTTCGCCTCCACGACCTGCGCGAGCCCGTCGCCGAGCTCGACGGAATAGAACAGCGCGACCAGGTCCCAGTCGATGCCGTTGCGGTGGGCCCGATAGGAGCGGGCGTCCAGGAGGCGGGCGTCGAGCAGGGTCAGTCCGGTCTCCTCGTGGAGTTCGCGCTTCAGCGCCTCGAGCGGCTGCTCCCCGGAATCGATGCCCCCGCCCGGCAGGTGCCAGGCGCCGGGCTCGAACACCGGAGAGTCCTCGGAAAGCCGGGCGAGCAGCAGCCGGCCCTCCCGTTCGGCTATGGCGTACACCGAGATGCGCGACCGCGACTGCGTGCTCATGAATGCATTCGTCCTTCCCCGCCCGTGCACGGCGGCTGTGGCCCAACGCAGAGGGCCCCGGTCCGCTTGCGCGGACCGGGGCCCTCATACAGGGTGAGTGACGGGACTCGAACCCGCGGCCACCTGGACCACAACCAGGTGCTCTACCAACTGAGCTACACCCACCATGCCCGGTCGGAATTCCGACCGGCCGAAGAAAAGGGTACAGGGTCCGGGAGGGTGCTCGCTCCCCCCTTATCGGCTCCCTCGCTCCGGTGCTGCTCCGCGAGCCCTACTCGGCGGGCAGGACGTACTTCGCGGCGATGGTCCGAGCGGTGTCCGAGTCGGGTCCGGGCTGCGGCACGAAGACCGCCTCGCGGTAGTAGCGCAGCTCCGCGATGGACTCCTTGATGTCCGCCAGCGCGCGGTGGTTGCCGTTCTTGGGAGGGCTGTTGAAGTAGGCGCGCGGGTACCAGCGGCGCGCCAGCTCCTTGATCGAGGAGACGTCCACGATCCGGTAGTGCAGGTAGTCCTCCAGCGTCGGCATGTCCCGCAGCAGGAAACCGCGGTCGGTACCGACCGAGTTTCCGCACAACGGCGCCTTGCCGGGCTCCTTGACGTGCTGGCGTACGTACGCGAGGACCTGTTCCTCGGCATCCGCGAGGGTGGTGCCCGCGGCCAGCTCGTCGAGCAGGCCGGAAGCGGTGTGCATCTCGCGCACCACGTCGGGCATGGTTTCCAGGGCCGCGTCCGGCGGGCGGATCACAATGTCCACGCCTTCGCCGAGCACGTTGAGCTCCGAGTCGGTGACCAGTGCGGCCACCTCGATAAGTGCGTCGTCCGTCAGCGAGAGCCCGGTCATCTCGCAGTCGATCCACACCATGCGATCGTTCATGTGTCTCACCTTATGCGGAAGGTCCCCGGATCGGTTGTGGACCGATCCGGGGACCTTGGGCGCACGGGGCCCGTGCGGGGCTACGCGTGCTCGCGCAGGGCCCGGCCCGGGGAGTACAGCTCGGTCACCGAAGGACCGGTGGCCGCCAGAGCCGCCGCCGCCCGCTGGGGCTGCGGAGTGCGCTGGTGCGGAACCGGACCGTCGGAGAGCTGGCTCACCGGCGGGACGTCGGCCTGCGGCCGGCGAGCCCGGTAGGCCGACCGGTAGGCCGCCGGGGAGGACCCCAGCTGCCGCCGGAAGTGCCCGCGCAGCGCGACCGGCGAGCGGAACCCGCAGCGTCCGGCGACCTCGTCGACCGAGTAGTCGGAGGTCTCCAGCAGCCGCTGGGCCTGAAGCACCCGCTGGGTGATCAGCCACTGCAGCGGCGCGCTGCCGGTCAGCGACCGGAACCGGCGGTCGAACGTACGACGGCTCATGTACGCCCGGGCGGCGAGCGTCTCCACGTCGAACTGCTCGTGGAGGTGCTCCAGTGCCCAGGCCACGACCTCGGCCAGCGGGTCCGCGCCGATCTCCTCCGGCAGCGACCGGTCGAGATAGCGCTCCTGGCCGCCGGTGCGCCGCGGCGGTACGACCAGCCGACGGGCCAGTGCCCCGGCCGCCTCACTGCCGTGGTCCGTGCGCACGATGTGGAGGCACAGGTCGATTCCGGCCGCGGTGCCCGCGGACGTCAGCACATCGCCGTCGTCGACGAACAGCTCGCGCGGATCGACATGGACGGACGGGTACCGCTTGGCCAGCGTCGGCGCGTACATCCAGTGCGTCGTCGCGGGCCGGCCGTCCAGCAGACCGGCGGCGGCGAGCACGAAGGCTCCCGTGCACAGTCCGACGATCCGGGCTCCCTCCTCGTGCGCCAGACGCAGAGCGTCGAGCGCCTCCGGAGGTGGTGGTGAAGTGATGGACCGCCAGGCCGGGACGACGACCGTGCCTGCCCGGGCGATCGCCTCCAACCCGTATGGCGCGGTCAGTTCGAGTCCGCCGGTGGTCCGCAGCGGACCGTCCTCCCCGGCGCACACGAGCAGTCGATAGCGTGGTACTCCCGCGTCCTGCCGGTCAATGCCGAACACGGAGAGTGGAATGGAACTCTCGAAGATCGGACCGCCGCTGAAGAGCAGCACCGCGACGATTTCCCTGCGGCGGCGCCCCGCGAGCTTCCGGCCGGCGTCCGTGACGACGGCGGTGGAGTCCTGGCTCATGGCGCTAAGCCCCCCTTGGGTGTCGCGACTCCTTGGTCTGGTCGCACCTGCACGTTTCCCCTCGGCCTTGCACGTGTCCCCCGCCGTAAATACATGATCGAATCTACTGCGTTCCGTGGTGTCGGCGTGACAAGTTCAGCACGCAGCGCTATGTCGACTTGGCAACTTGGCGAAAAGCATTCGATCAGGAAGCGTTCCACTCCGCGACCTTGGGGGGAAGATCGGCGTCCGCCCGTGGCCAGTACCCATAGGGTCTCCACGCCCCCCGCAGTCAGTCTTCGCTGATGGTGAGGGGGGCGGGGGGACATTCCGGCAAGAGATGCGCCCACATGCGAAGTTGGCTGAAAACATGCGGGCGCGGGTGTGCGAACCGGTCAGTCCTGGGGGGAGATCCCGCCCGCAGCATGACAGCCGCGGTGCGCGCCCGCTCCCGTCCGCGAGTGCCGGCCGCGGTGCGCGGACGGCGCCGGCGATTCCGCCGGCACCCGTGCCGCCGCCCGCTCGTTCTTCTCCGCGTGGCGCAGCATCACCCGGCACGCCGCCGTGACGGCGGCCAGTCCGAGGGTCGCCACCGCCGCCCCGCCGAACGAGGTCCCGTAGACGACGAGGACCACCGGTACGAGCAGACAGCTGAAGGCCGCCCAGCGCACCACCTCTCCCGCGGGGTCCTCGCGGGCGGGCTGGGCCGGCTGGACGGGCTGGACGGGGTGAACCGGTTGGCCTGACACGGCAGTACTCCCTGCGGGCTCTTCCTTCGGCGTCGGACTCTTGTCCAACGCCCCGCCCCCGGGCTCGGTCACTGCGCGCACGGGTGGCTCGTCACTGGCTGTAGGGGGCATCCGCCATTGCCAAGGAGGGCCCGCTCCGGCATGCTCCCTGGGACGCTCTCCAAGGGCGGCAAGCCCTGTGCAGGACAGGAGTGTCGCCGTACCCTGGTGGGTAAGGGCTTGGGAACATGCTTCCCGGACAGAGCTCCGTCACCCAGCGTCGCCAATCCGCCCGTTGATTCCCGAGGATCCAAACGCCGAGACATTCATGGCCGGTCACGAATTCCCCGAACCCGCGGACCGCAAGCGCAAGCGCGTCGCCGACGCCGCGTCGGCAGACCCGCGCCCTGCGGAAGACACCCGCCCCCACCCCTGCGATCCGGCCTTCCGGCACGGCGTCGTGGTGGGATTCGACGGCTCCACCTCCAGTGAACGGGCCCTCGCGTACGCGATCGGGATGGCCCGCCGCTCCGGCTCCGGTCTGATCATCGTGCATGTGGCCAACCGTCTCCCCACCACCGTGTGGGCCGGCTGCGAGCCGCCGGTCTTCGTCGACGTGCCCGACCACCGCACCGAAGTGCTGGGTCTGGAACTGGCCTGCGCCGACTACCTGGCCGAGGTGCCGTGGATCCTGGTCGAGCGGGGCGGGGACATCTGCCACGAACTCGAGGAGGTCGGCCGGGAGTACTCGGCCGACGCGATCGTGGTGGGTTCCACGCACGGGATCGTGGGGCGCATCTTCGGCTCCGTGGCCGGCCGGCTGGCCAAGCGCGCGCAGCGGCCCGTCGTTGTCATTCCGTAATCGCTCTGTGACGGCTTGACTGCGCATTGTGCGGTTGTGACCCCTTGTGAAGGGTACATAAAACTCGCTGGGTAGCAGCACAACTGCAGATCGAAGGGAGCCCCGCCGTGGACAACGACGTCTCTGCGGGAAGCACGGCCACCACCTCGACCCTGGGGCATCTGGCTCTGGGTCTCACCCTTCTCGCCTTCGGAATCGGCCACACCGGTGTGATCGACGGTGTTTCCGCGGCCAACTCCGTCCTCCTCGCCATGTACGTCGGCGGCGCCGCCCTCTTCCTCCTCGGACTCCTCGAGTACCGCGGCGGCAACGGATTCAACGGCACGGCCTTCGCGGGCCTCGGCATCTTCTGGTTCACCTGGGCCAAGGGCGCCGGAGCCTCGGTCTCCGACGAAGCCGCCGGAACGTTTCTGGTGCTCTTCGCGCTGCTCGCGCTGAGCCTCACGGTCGCCGCCGCGAGCGGCCTCTTCGGCCAGGGCGTGTACGCCCTGCTGACCCTTTCCCTGCTCCTCCTGGCGATAGGCGCGTTCGCGGACAGCGGCGGCCTCGCCAAGGCGGGCGGCTGGGTCGCCGCCGTCTCCGGCCTGCTCGCCTGGTACGGCGCCACCGCCGCCCTGGCCAACTGGCCCATGGCCCTGGGCAAATCGCGCCGCGGCGCGGTCGCCGCGAGCTGACGTCCTGTCCGGCAGTACGCCACAGCCCCCCGTGCGCGATACGCACGGGGGGCTGTGTTCTGTCCGGGCCCGCGAGCGGGGCCGGGCCCGCCGGGAGGGCTATTCGACCGTGACGGACTTGGCCAGGTTGCGCGGCTTGTCGATGTCGCGGCCCAGGGCCAGGGCCGTGTGGTACGCCAGCAGCTGGAGCGGGATGCCCATCAGGATCGGGTCCAGCTCGTCCTCGTTCTTCGGCACCACGATCGTGTGGTCCGCCTTCTCCTGCTCGCGGTGGGCCACCGCCAGGATCCGGCCGCTGCGGGCCTTGATCTCCTCCAGCGCCGCGCGGTTCTTCTCCAGCAGGTCGTCGTCCGGGACGATCGCGACGGTCGGCAGCGAGGGCTCGATCAGGGCGAGGGGGCCGTGCTTGAGCTCGGAGGCCGGGTAGGCCTCGGCGTGGATGTAGGAGATCTCCTTCAGCTTGAGGGAGGCCTCCAGGGCCACCGGGTAGCCGCGCACCCGGCCGATGAACATCATCGACTTGGCGTCCGCGTATTCGGCCGCCAGCTTCTTGATGTCCTCCTCCTGCGCGAGGATCTCCTGGATCTGCGCGGGCAGCTTCCGCAGGCCCTCGATGATCCGCTTGCCGTCGGTGACCGACAGGTCGCGGATCCGGCCGAGGTGCACCGCGAGCAGCGCGAAGGCCACCACCGTGTTGGTGAAGCACTTGGTGGAGACCACGCAGACCTCCGGGCCGGCGTGCACGTACACGCCGCCGTCGGCCTCGCGGGCGATCGCCGAGCCGACCACGTTGACCACACCGAGGACCCGCGCGCCCTTGCGCTTGAGCTCCTGCACCGCCGCCAGCACGTCGTACGTCTCACCGGACTGGGAGACCGCGATGTACAGGGTGTCGGGGTCCACCACCGGGTTGCGGTAGCGGAACTCCGAGGCCGGCTCGGCGTCGGCGGGGATCCGGGCCATGCCCTCGATGAGGCCGGCGCCGATGAGGCCCGCGTGGTAGGAGGTGCCGCAGCCCAGGATCTTGACCCGGCGGATGCCGCGCGCCTCGCGCGGGTCCAGGTTCAGGCCGCCCAGGTGCACGGTGTTGAAGCGGTCGTCGATCCGGCCGCGCAGCACGCGGTCGACCGCGTCGGGCTGCTCGGAGATCTCCTTGTGCATGTAGGTGTCGTGGCCGCCCATGTCGTAGGAGGCGGCCTCCCACTCCACGGTCTCGGGCGTGGCGGTGGTCGTCGTGCCGCTCGTGGTGTAGGTGCGGAACTCGTCGGCCTTGAGGGTGGCCATCTCGCCGTCGTCGAGGGTGACGACCTGGCGGGTGTGGGTGATCAGGGCGGCGACGTCGGAGGCGACGAACATCTCCTTCTCGCCGATGCCCAGGACCACGGGGGAGCCGTTGCGGGCGACCACGATGCGGTCGGCGAACTCGGCGTGCATGACGGCGATGCCGTAGGTGCCCTCGATCACCTTGAGCGCCTCGCGGACCTTCTCCTCCAGGGTGGCGGCCTGGGAGCGGGCGATCAGGTGGGTGATGACCTCGGTGTCGGTCTCCGACGCGAAGACCACGCCGTCGGCCTCCAGCTTGGCGCGCAGCTCGGAGGCGTTGTCGACGATGCCGTTGTGGACGACCGCGACCTTGTTCTCCGGGTCGAGGTGCGGGTGCGAGTTGATGTCGCTCGGGGCGCCGTGGGTGGCCCAGCGGGTGTGGGCGATGCCGGTGGTGCCGGCGAACCGCTTCGGTACGCGCGCCTCCAGATCCCGGACCCGGCCCTTGGCCTTGACCATCTTCAGCGCGCCGGACTTCGGGGTGTTGACGACGATTCCGGCGGAGTCGTATCCGCGGTACTCCAGCCGCTGCAGGCCTTCCAGCAGCAGCGGCGCGACGTCACGCTTACCGATGTATCCGACGATTCCGCACATATGGTTCTACCCCTCCTGAAGGTTCGGTGGTGTGCCCGGTTCAGCCGTAGACGATGCGGCGCAGCTGCCGGAGCGAGAGCTCCGGGGGTGCCACGGCGCGGTGCGGCAGTTCGGCCGCGATCCGCTCGAAGATCTCCGTGTTCACCGCGCCACCGGACTGGAGCTCGCGGTGGCGCCGGCGGACGAATTCCTCGGTCGTCTCGTCGAAGTACGCCAGCACGTCGAGTACCACCCGGGCGGCTTCACCGCGCTGCAGCGCGGTGCTGCGCACCAGGTGGTCGATGAGGTCGTCATGCGACGGGCGGCGGTCGAGCACCCGTAGATACTGACGGGTCGGGCAGCGGAACGCAAAGATCCTGCCCGATATCGGGCAGGATCTCAAAGGTCCAGACCTGTCGCGGCCTGGAAAGGTCGAGAGACGCGCCTGGAAAGCGCCTGGAAGCGCCTGGAAGCGCTTAGAAGCGCCGGAGCACCGCCGCCTTGGTCGCCGCGAACTCCTCGGCCGTGAGGATCCCGGACTGGTGCAGCTCGCCCAGCTCGCGCAGCCGCCGCAGCAGGGCGTCGTGATCCTCGCCGGCCTGCTGCGGCAGGGAGGCCGGGGCGGGCCGCCCGTCCAGGGCCGGAGCGGCCGACGCGGCCGCCCCGGCCGGAGCCGGATCCACGCCGGTCTCCCGGGGGGCGGCCGGGTGCGGCATCCGGACCAGTACGGCGGCCCCGACCAGCGCCATCAGCGGGTCCTTCTTGAAGCCGAAGAGCTCCACCGTGTGCGGGTCGTACTTGGGCGCGGGAGCCTTGGCCGTGCTCCCGGCCACGGTGAAGCGGAGCCAGCCGTTGTCCAGTCCGCCCGCCGGGTACCACTCCACCGCCCGGACATCCGCCACCCGGAAGGAGCGGGGGCCGCCCGAGGCCTTGGCCTCCTCCGTCTTCCAGTTCCACTCCAGGGACACCCGGTCCCCGTCGAAGGAGACCGTCCCGTCACCCGCCCCCACCGTGATCGGCACGGCCGGGCCCGGCATCAGGTACCCGGAGGCCGGCCCGGGGTCGACCTGGTCCAGCAGCAGCGCGTTGCGCACCTCGTCCACGAAGTACTCGGCGACCCCGGACCGGTCCGGCTCCACCGCCAGCCGGTACGGGTCGGACCCCTCGGGCAGCCGCCCGGCCGTCACCTGGAGCAGCGGATCGGCGCCGTCCCGGAGCCGTAGCCGCAGCCGGCCCGCCTTGCGGCCGGGCTCGTAACTGATGCCCGCCAGCGCCTGCAGCGGCACGGTCACCTCGCCGAGCGTCTGCCGCAGCAGCCCGGTCCCCTTGTCGCGGCCCGGCACGATGCGCACCGCGTCCCCGTCGAAGGTCCACGTGCCGTCCTTTTGGATGATTTCTGCCATCCGTCGATTCTTGCACCGGACAGTACAAGGGAGTTGGCCTATACCTAGGCGCATGAGACGGGTCCTGCGCACACTCGGTGTCCTGCTGATCCTCACGGCGGCGGTCTCCTGCACGGAGGCCGGCCGCGCCGACGACGGGAAACCCGGCGACCTCCTCCGCGCCGCGGACCTTCCTCCGTACGAGCGGATCCTGCCCGCCCCCGCCGCCGCACGCCCCGGCGGCCGCGGCTACTTCCTCGCTGCGGGCACGGTGATCCGTACCGGCGCCGGAACCGAGGAGGTGCGGCAGATCGGCGAGCGGCTCGCCGAGCAGCTGCGCGGCCCCAGCGGGCTGCCGCTGCCGGTGGTCGACGGCGGCGCCGGCGACGGCATCCTGCTGCGGCTGGACGAGTCCGCGGCGGAGCTGAAGGAGGAGGGGTACCGCCTGGAGTCCACCGCATCGGCCGTGACGCTGACCGCCCGGACCCCGGCCGGCCTCTTCTACGCGGGCCAGACCCTGCGCCAGCTGGTGCCGGCCACCGGCGCGGGGGAGATCCCCGGCGGCACGGTCGAGGACTCCCCGCGGTTCCGGTACCGCGGGGCGATGATCGACATCGCCCGGCACTACTTCACGGTCCCGCAGGTGAAGCGGTACGTCGACCAGCTCGCCCAGTACAAGATCAACAAGCTGCACGTGCACCTGACCGACGACCAGGGCTGGCGGCTGGACATCGACTCCTGGCCGCGGCTCGCCGAGTACGGCGGAGTGGGCGGGGTCGGCGGCGGCCCCGGCGGCCACTGGTCCAAGGACGACTACCGCGAGCTCGTCCGGTACGCGGCCGAGCGGTACGTGGAGGTGGTCCCGGAGATCGACATGCCCGGCCACACCAACGCCGCCCTCGCCTCCTACGCGGAACTGAACTGCAACGGCAAGGCGCCCCAGCGGTACACCGGCACCAAGGTCGGCTTCAGCTCCCTGTGCGTCTCCAAGGAGATCACCTACGAGTTCGTCGAGGACGTCCTGCGCGAGCTCGCCGACCTGACTCCGGGCCGGTACCTGCACATCGGCGGCGACGAAGCGCACGCCACGCCCGCGGCGGACTACGCGGCCTTCATGGAGCGGGCCCAGCAGGCGGTGGCCGACCAGGGCAAGACGGTGGTCGCCTGGCACCAGCTGGCGGCCGCCACGCCGGCGCCGGGCGCGGTGCTCCAGTGGTGGGGCCACGACGGGACCCCGGCGGCCGAGCGGGGCCGGGTGGCGGCGGCCGCGAAGGCGGGCCACCCGCTGATCCTCTCCCCGGCCGACCGCGCGTACCTGGACATGAAGTACGACAAGGACACCGCGCTCGGCCTGGCCTGGGCCGGATACGTCCCGGTGAAGCGCTCCTACACCTGGGACCCGGGCACCCATCTCGCCGGTGTGCCGGAATCCGCGGTGCTGGGGGTGGAGGCCCCGCTGTGGACCGAGACCATCGCCACCCGGGCCGAACTGGAACTCATGGCCTTCCCGCGGGTGCTGAGCCTGGCGGAACTCGGCTGGTCCCCGGCGTCCGCGCTGGACTGGACCGGGTACAGCCGGCGGCTGGCCGCCCACGGCCCCCGCCTGGACGCCCAGGACATCGGCTACTTCCGGGCCCCGGACGTCCCCTGGTCGTAACGAGACGACATCCCCCGCCCTGACGAGGGGTCCGGGCGCGCGCCGAGGGACCGTATCGGCGCGCGCCCGGAGGCCGGTGGGTGTCCGTCCCGGCGGCTACAGAGCCGCTTCGGGTTCCTCGCCGGGAGCCTGCCCGGCGTACGCCTCGGCCAGCAGCTGCTCCTCGCTGCTGCCGAGCCGCCAGTAGCCGGTGAACCGCACCGCGCGCCGGTCGAGGGAGCGTTCCTGCACCAGGTGGCGGCGGACCGCTCGGACGGTGCCCGCCTCGCCAGCGATCCACGCGTACGGGGCTTTCGCCTCGGGGAGCGCGGCCGGCCGCAGAACGCCGAGGACCTGCTCGGTGCGCTCCGGTCCTGCGCCGTCCCGGACGATCCAGGTGATGCGGGCGTCCGCCGGGGCGGCGAGTGCGATCCGGTCGTCGGCGTGCGGCACCTCGAGGAAGGCCGCGACGGGCAGGTCCGCGGGCAGGGCCTCCAGGATCGCCGCGGCGGCGGGCAGCGCGGTCTCGTCGGCGTACATCCAGATCGCGTCCGTACCGGTCGGCGGCCGGAAGCGGACCGACTTGTTCTCGGCGACCGCCGGACCGATGGCGAGGATCCGGCGGCCGGTCACCGCCCGTCCCGCCCAGTACGAGGCCGGGGAGGCATCCCCGTGCAGGACGAAGTCGATGTCGACCTCGTCCACGCCCGCGGCGGTGCGGCGCCGGCCGCGCACCGTGTACGAGCGCATCACCGGCCGTTCCCCGTCCGGCATGCCCCGCCAGGCCGCGAACCAGGTGTCCTCACCGGTGTCGGGGAGGACGGTGTGGTCCCGGTGCGCGGGCGGCAGGAAGAGCGAGAGGCTCTGGTCGAAGCCGCCCGAGCGGAAGTCCGCGAGGGACTCGCCGCCGAAGGTGACCCGCAGGAAGGAGTGCCCGAGGCGGCGGGTGCGGAGCACGTCGAGGGCGAAGAACCGGAAGGGGGCCACGGCCGGTGCGCCGGACTCTCCGGCGGCCTCGACAGCCAAAGCCTCGACAGCCTCGGCAGCCTCGCCCGTGTCGGTCATCAGCTGACCTTCTTGGCCTTCTCGAGGGCGGCGGCGAGGCCGTCGAGGACCTTCGCGCAGGCGTCGTAGGAGAAGATCGGCTCGGTGACGCGCGGGGCGACCTGGCCGGCCTTGACCGCGGGCAGGCCCGCCCAGGTGGGCTTGGACGCGCGCAGCTCCTTGTCCTGCAGCATGCCGGAGCGGTTGTCCATGATGATCAGGTCGGCCTGGTACTTGCCGGCGTTCTCCCAGGACAGCGGCTCGAAGAAGCCGGCCGCGTCGGGGTTCTTCGGCTCGACGAACTCGACGCCGAGCTCCTTGAAGTACCGGGTGTCCGCGGACTTGTCCGGGAGCGAGACGTAGAACTGCTCGGCGGAGCCGGAGCCGATCAGGACCTTGATGCCCGGGTTGGCCTTGGCGGCCTGGCGCACCCGCTCGGCGGCCTTCTCGAAGCGGGCCTTGGCGTCGGTGGTCTTCCCGGTCTTCAGATCGGCGCCCAGCGACTCGGCGAGCTCGGCGTTGCGGGCGATGGCCTTCGGCATGGTGGTGTCGGGGCCGGCGAACAGGCCGACGCTCGGAGCCACCTTGGCGATCTTGTCCTTGGACTCCTCCGGCACGTACCAGAGGACGTCCTTCTCCCACACGTTGGAGACGAGCAGGTCGGGCTTGAGGGCCGCGTACTTCTCGATGTTGAACTCGCCGTAGGTGTTGCCGATGATCTCGACCTTGTTGACGTCGAGCGAGCCGGCCTGGACGTCGGGCTTGCCGTCGGCGGTCTTGGTCGGACCGAACACGCCCTTGACCTCGACGCCGAAGTCGTGGAGGGCGGCTGCGGTGCCGGTGAAGGCGACGATGTTCCTGGGGGTGCCCTTGGCGTTGGCGGTCTGCTTGCGGTCGTCCGTGAAGGACCAGGCCCCGCCCTCGCCCGAGGATCCGCCCGAGCCGCACCCGACCAGGACGGCGCCGAGGCAGAGGGCGCTGCCGGCGGCGAGCACGCCGCGGCGGGTGACGAGGGCGGCGCGGGACTTGGGCATGGCGGTGTCTGCTTTCGTGCGTACGTGCGTGCCGAGCGGCCTCAAGACCGCATCGGGACTGAGGTTAGCCTAACCTCAGTCCCGATGGGTAAGGGGGCCCTAAGTAGTCCCCCATGGCTCGGCGGCAGACGGCCGGTCAGAGCTGCCTCGCAGTCAGACCTGCCCCGCTGTCAGGCCTGCCTCAGCCGGAGAACCCCAGCTCGCGGGCGATCAGCATGCGCTGTACCTCGCTGGTGCCCTCGCCGATCTCAAGGATCTTGGAGTCCCGCCACATCCGGGCCACCGGGTACTCGTTCATGAACCCGTACCCGCCGTGGATCTGCGTGGCCTCGCGGGCGTTGTCCACGGCCACCGTCGAGGAGTACAGCTTCGCGATCGCAGCCTCCTTCTTGAACGGCTCGCCGGCCACCAGCCGGGAGGCCGCGTCACGCCAGCCGATCCGGGCCATGTGCGCCCGCATCTCCATGTCCGCCAGCTTGAACTGGATGGCCTGGTTGTCGCCGATCGGCCGCCCGAACGCGCTGCGCTCCTTCGCGTACTTCACCGACTCGTCCACACAGCCCTGGGCCAGCCCGGTGGCCAGCGCGGCGATCGCGATCCGGCCCTCGTCGAGGATCCGCAGGAACTGGGCGTAGCCGCGGCCCTCCTCGCCCACCAGGTTGGCGAGCGGGACCCGGACGCCGTCGAAGGACAGTTCGCGGGTGTCCGAGGCGTTCCAGCCGACCTTGGAGTAGGGGGCCGCCACCGTGAACCCGGGGGTCCCGGACGGCACGATGATGGAGGAGATCTCCGGACGGCCGTCCTCCTTGCGGCCGGTGACCGCGGTGACGGTGACCAGACCGGTGATGTCCGTACCGGAGTTGGTGATGAAGCACTTGGAGCCGTTGATGACCCACTCGTCGCCGTCGCGGACCGCGGTGGTGCGGGTGCCGCCCGCGTCACTGCCGGCGCCCGGCTCGGTCAGGCCGAACGCGCCCAGCACCTCGCCGGAGCACATCTTCGGCAGCCACTCCCGCTTCTGCTCCTCGTTGCCGAACCGGTAGATCGGCATCGCGCCGAGCGAGACCCCCGCCTCCAGGGTGATGGCCACCGAGGAGTCGACCCGGGCCAGCTCCTCCAGCGCGATGCCGAGGGCGAGGTAGTCACCGCCCATGCCGCCGTACTCCTCGGGGAACGGCAGGCCGAACAGGCCCATCCGGCCCATCTCGCGGACGATCTCGTAGGGGAACTCGTGCCGCTCGTAGAAGTCGCCGATCTTCGGCGCGACGACGTCGTGGGCGAACTCCTCCACCGTGCGGCGGAGTTCCTCGTGCTCGGGGGTGAGCCGGTGGTCGAGGGACATGACTGTGGTCACTCCTTGTGGGAGAGGGCGCGGACGGTACGGGAGGGGCTGGGCCGGCCCAGCTGTTCGGCCATCCACACGCTTGTGGCGGTGAGGGCGGCCAGGTCGACACCGGTCTCGATACCGAGGCCGTCGAGCATCCACACCAGGTCCTCGGTGGCGAGGTTGCCGGTGGCGCTCTTCGCGTACGGGCAGCCGCCGAGGCCGCCCGCGGAGGCGTCGACGGTGGTGACCCCGTGCTGGAGCGCGGCCAGGGTGTTGGACAGGGCCTGGCCGTAGGTGTCGTGGAAGTGCACACCGATGCGGTCGGTGCCGACGCCTTCCTCGTTGAGGCTGCCGAGCAGCTCCCGGACGTGCCCGGGGGTGGCGACGCCGATGGTGTCGCCCAGGCTCAGCTCGTCACAGCCGAGGTCGAGCAGCGCCTTGGCGACGCCGACCACCTGGCGGACCGGGACCGGGCCCTCCCAGGGGTCGCCGAAGCACATCGAGAGATAGCCGCGGACGTGCACCCCGCCCTGCTTGGCGCGGGCCACGACGGGCTCGAACATGGCGAGGGACTCGGCGACGGTGCGGTTGAGGTTGCGGGCGGCGAAGGTCTCGGTGGCGGAGCCGAAGACGGCGATCCGGCGGGCGCCGAGTTCCAGCGCCCGGTCGAGTCCGCGCTCGTTCGGCACGAGCACCGGGAGCTCGGCGGGTACGTCGCCCAGCAGCGGGAACAGCTGCTCGGCGTCGGCCAGCTGCGGCACCCACTTGGGGTGGACGAAGCTGGTCGCCTCGATGGTGGTCAGCCCGGCCGCGGCCAGGCGGTGCACGAACTCCGCCTTGACGGCGGTGGGAACCGCCGTCTTCTCGTTCTGCAGCCCGTCGCGGGCGCCGACCTCGTGGATCCGCACGCGGGCCGGCAGCCCGGCGGCGGGCACGGTCATGGGCAGGCCGTTCACGAGGGCTCCTCCTCCGCGTCCGGGGTGATGACGGCGAGTACCTGGTCCATGGCGACGGTGCTGCCGGGGCTCACGTCGAGCTCGGTGACGGTGCCGGCGTGCGGGGCGGAGATGACGTGCTCCATCTTCATCGCCTCGACGACGAGCAGCCTCTGGCCGGCGGCCACCGTGTCGCCGACCGCCACCTTGACGACGGTGACGGTGCCGGGCATGGGGGCGGCGAGGGTGTCGGCGCCTCCCCGGCCGGCGCCGGTGAGGCTCGCCTCGACCGGGTCGTGCGACTGGACGTGCCAGCTGTCCCCGTCCCGCCCGAGCCATACCCCGTCCGGGGAGGAGGCGTACGCGAAGGTGTGCGTGAGGCCGTCCAGTTCGACGGTGAGGCGGTCGGGGGTGCGGGTCACGATCCGGCCCGCGGCCGGTGTGCTGGGGCTCTGCCCCAGACCCCGCGCCTCGAACGCCGGCGGGGCTGAGAGGGCCGGACGGGCCGGGGGTGCTTCGAGCAGGAGCTCGTACGAGGTGCCGCGGGCGCGGGTGCGGACCTCGACCGGGTCCTGGCCCGGGAGGCGGAAGTGGTGGACCGTCCAGGCGGGAGTCCCGCCCAGGCGCCAGCCGTCGGCCACCCCGAAGGGGTCGACCCAGCCGCCGCCATCCAGCCCCCCGGGCGTTTGAGGCGCGGGGGGCTGGGGGCGGAGCCCCCGGTTACGGGAAGGGGCGGGGTGGGGGAAAGAGCCCTCGGCCGCCAGCAGCGCCGCCGCCGCGTACACCTCCGCCGGGACGCCCTCGGGGAGGAGGGAGGCGAGGTCCCGCTCCACCAGCCCGGTGTCCAGGTCACCCGTGACAACGGACGGGTGGGCCAGCAGCCGCCGCAGGAACCCCGCGTTGGTCTGGACGCCCAGGATCACCGTGTCGGCGAGCGCCGCCCGCAGCGTCCGCAGCGCCGACGCCCGGTCCGGACCGTACGCGATCACCTTCGACAGCATCGGGTCGTAGGTGCTGCCCACCGGCACCCCCGTGGTCAGCCCGGAGTCGGTCCGCACGGACGGCGACGAGGGCTCCGACAGGGCCAGCACGGTGCCGCCCGAGGGCAGGAACCCGCGCGCCGGGTCCTCGGCGCAGACCCGCGCCTCCACCGCGTGGCCGGTCAGCGTGACCTCGGACTGGTCGAAGGCCAGGGCCTCGCCGGAGGCGACGCGCAGCTGCTGCTCCACCAGGTCGAGGCCGGTGATCAGCTCGGTCACCGGGTGCTCCACCTGGAGCCGGGTGTTCATCTCCATGAAGTAGTAGGCGGAGGGGTCCCCGCCGGGGACGATGAACTCCACCGTCCCCGCGCCCACGTACCCGCAGGAGCGGGCCGCGTTCACCGCGGCCTCGCCCATCGCGGCCCGGGTCTTCTCGTCCAGCAGGACGGACGGGGCCTCCTCGATGATCTTCTGGTGGCGGCGCTGCAGCGAGCACTCGCGCTCGCCCAGGTGGACCACGTTGCCGTGGCCGTCCGCCAGCACCTGGATCTCGATGTGCCGGGGGCGGTCGATCCACCGCTCCACCAGCAGGGTGTCGTCCCCGAAGGAGGAGCGGGCCTCGCGGCGGGCCGCGGCGATCTCGTCCCCGAGGACGGCCTCGTCACGGACCAGCCGCATGCCCTTGCCGCCGCCGCCCGCCGAGGGCTTGAGCAGCACCGGCATGCCGATCTCGCGGGCCGCCGCGGTCAGTTCGGCGTCCGAGAGGCCGGAGCCCGAGGAGCCGGGGACGACCGGCACGCCGGCGGCCCGGACCGTCTCCTTGGCCCGGATCTTGTCGCCCATCAGGGAGATCGCCGAGGCGGGCGGCCCGATGAAGACCAGCCCCGCCTCCGCGCAGGCCGCCGCGAACGCGGCGTTCTCCGCCAGGAAGCCGTAGCCGGGGTGGATCGCCTCCGCGCCGGTGCGCCGGGCGGCGTCGATCAGCTTCGGCACCGACAGATAGCTCTCGGCGGCCGCCGCCGGGCCGATCCGGACGGCCGTGTCGGCCTCCCGTACATGGCGGGCGTCGGCATCCGCGTCGCTGAAGACGGCCACCGACCGCACGCCCAGCTCCCGCAGGGTGCGGATGACGCGGACCGCGATCTCGCCCCGGTTCGCCACAAGGACCGTGCTGAACATGGAAGAAGTCCTCACATTCGGAAGATGCCGAAGCCGGGCTCGCCCAGCGGGGCGTTGGCACACGCGGTCAGGGCGAGTCCCAGCACCTGCCGGGTCTCCAGCGGGTCGATGACCCCGTCGTCCCAGAGCCGGGCGGTGGCGTAGTACGCGTTGCCCTGCTCCTCGTACTGCGCGCGGATCGGCGCCTTGAAGGCGTCCTCGTCCTCGGCCGGCCACTCCTGGCCCGCGCCCTCGATCTGGTCCCGCTTGACGGTGGCCAGCACGGACGCGGCCTGCTCGCCGCCCATCACGGAGATCTTGGCGTTGGGCCACATCCACAGGAAGCGGGGGGAGTAGGCCCGTCCGCACATCGAGTAGTTGCCCGCGCCGTACGAACCGCCCACGACCACCGTCAGCTTGGGCACCCGGGTGCAGGCCACCGCGGTGACCATCTTGGCGCCGTGCTTGGCGATGCCGCCCGCCTCGTAGTCGCGGCCGACCATGAACCCGGAGATGTTCTGCAGGAACAGCAGCGGGATGCCTCGCTGGTCGCAGAGCTCGATGAAGTGGGCGCCCTTCTGGGCGGATTCCGCGAACAGGATGCCGTTGTTGGCGACGATCCCGACCGGGTGGCCGTGGATCCGGGCGAATCCGGTGACCAGCGTGGTCCCGAACTCGGCCTTGAACTCCTGGAAGCGGGAGCCGTCCGCGATCCGCGCGATGATCTCGCGGGCGTCGTAGGGGGTGCGGGAGTCGACGGGCACCGCGCCGTACAGGCCGTACGGGTCCACCTTCGGCTCCTCGGCCGGCTCCACCGGCCAGGGCAGCGGGCCGCGCTGCGGGAGCGTGGCGACGATGTTCCGTACGATCCGCAGCGCGTGCGCGTCGTCCTCCGCGAGGTGGTCGGTCACGCCGGACACGCGCGAGTGGACCTCGCCGCCGCCCAGCTCCTCGGCCGTGACCACCTCGCCGGTCGCCGCCTTCACCAGCGGCGGACCGCCCAGGAAGATCGTGCCCTGGTTGCGGACGATGACCGCCTCGTCGCTCATCGCCGGGACGTACGCGCCGCCGGCCGTGCAGGAGCCGAGGACGGCGGCGATCTGCGGGATGCCGGCGCCGGACATCCGGGCCTGGTTGTAGAAGATCCGGCCGAAGTGCTCGCGGTCCGGGAACACCTCGTCCTGCATGGGGAGGAATGCGCCGCCCGAGTCGACGAGGTAGAGGCAGGGGAGACGATTCTCCAGCGCCACCTCCTGGGCCCGCAGGTGCTTCTTCACGGTCATCGGGTAGTACGTGCCGCCCTTGACGGTGGCGTCGTTGGCGACGATCACGCACTCGCGGCCGCTGACCCGCCCGATGCCCGCGATCACCCCGGCGGCCGGGGCCGCGCCCCCGTACATGCCCTCGGCGGCCAGCGGGGCCAGCTCCAGGAAGGGGGAGCCCGGGTCGAGGAGGGTGTCCACCCGGTCACGCGGCAGCAGCTTCCCGCGGGCGGTGTGCCGGGCGCGGGCCTTCTCACCGCCGCCGAGCCGGGCGGTCTCCAGGCGGGCCCGGAGCCCCTCGGCGAGCTCGCGGTGGGCGGCCTCGTTGGACCGCCAGGCTTCGGACGCCGGATCGGCGGCACTCTGAAGCACCGGTGCCTGCTGCATCCCGTGAGCCCCCTTGCCCTCGGTTAATGAGCGTTAACGCTTGACCCGCTCAGGTTAACGACCGCTAACGGCCCTGTCTAGAATGGATTCCCATGACCACCAGAGCGGCCGCCCCCACCCGTCGCGAGCAGATCCTCAGTGAGGCCGCTCGTCTCTTCGCCGAGCGCGGATTCCACGGCGTCGGAGTCGACGAGATAGGCGCGGCCGTGGGCATCAGCGGCCCCGGCCTCTACCGCCACTTCGCCGGCAAGGACGCCATGCTGGCCGAGCTGCTGGTCGGCATCAGCGAGCGGCTGCTCACCGGCGGCCGGCACCGGGTCGCCGAGGCGGCCGGGCACCCGGCGGCGGTCCTCGCCTCCCTCATCGACGGCCACATCGACTTCGCCCTCGACGACCGGGCGCTGATCACCCTCCACGACCGCGAGCTGGACCGGCTGCGCGACGAGGACCGCAAGCTGGTCCGGCAGCTCCAGCGGCAGTACGTCGAGCTGTGGGTCGAGGTCGTACGGGAACTGCACCCGGCCGCCCCCGAGGCGGAGGCCCGGGTGGCCGTGCACGCCGTCTTCGGCCTGCTGAACTCCACCCCGCACCTCGGCTCGCTGGGCCGGGAGGCCACCGAATCGCTGCTGCGCCGCCTCGTGAACGGCGCCTTCGCCGCCCTGTCGGAGTAGCCGCGGCCGTAGTCGCGGCCGGTGGCCCGGTGTCCCGCGTGGCGGGACGGAGCCGACGCCTCCGGCCGGGCGGCGGCAGAATGGGCCGCATGCCGATACCCAGCCGCGCGGAACTCATCGACCACCTCGTCCGGACCCGTATCGCGGGCCACGTGGCGACGCCCCGGGAGAACAACCTCTCCCACTACCGCAAGCTCGCCAACGGCGACCGCCACTACTGGCTGGGCCTGGAGCTGGGCGACCGCTGGGCCGACGAGCAGGACGTCCTCGCGGTGATGGCCGAACGCTGCGGCGTGGTCGACGATCCGGCACACCGCTACGGCCAGGACACCATCGACCCCGAGCTGACCGTGGACGCGCTGGACCGGATGGCGGCCCGGCTGCACAAGGCGGCGCTGGACCGGCACAGCGTCCTGCTGGCCACCGGCCACCCGGGCGGCCTGCTGGACGTCCACCGGGCCACGGCGGCCGCCCTGCGCGCGGCGGGCTGCGAGATCGTCGTCATCCCGGCCGGGCTGACCGCGGACGAGGGCTCGGTGTGGCAGTTCGCGGACGTGGCGGTCCTGGAGCGCGGCGCCACCCTGTGGCACACCCATTCGCCGGAACCGATGGCCGCGATCCTCGACGGCCTGGCCGCGGCCGGCCGCCCCCAGCCCGACCTGGTCGTCGCCGACCACGGCTGGGCGGGCTGCGCGGCCCAGCGCGGCCTCGACGCGGTCGGCTACGCGGACTGCAACGACCCCGCCCTGTTCCTCGGCGAGGCGGAAGGCACCCTCCAGGTCGCCGTCCCGCTGGACGACCACGTCCGCGACCCCCGCTACTACGACCCCCTGGTGGCGTACCTGCTGGGCACGGCCGGGCTCTCGGAGACGGGCGCCGCCGCAGACGAGGCCTGAGGCCCCCGGCCGGCCCGGCATCCGGCGCTGCCCGGCGGGCGCTGCTCCGGCGGGCGCTGCTCCGGCGGGCGCTGCTCCGGCGGGCGTCCGGCGGGTGCTGCCCCGGCGGGCGTCCGGCGGGCGGTGCTCCGGCGGGCGCTGCCCCTGTGAGTGCCGCCCCGGCGATGTCAGTGCCCGTCGGTACGGTCGGCCCCATGACGACGCCTTCGCACCCCCTGTCAGCCCTGCCCGACGGACTCGGCCTGCCGGCCGGGTCGGTGATCGCGCAGGGCGGCGCGCCGTTGCTGTGGCTGGCCGACGAGGCGGCGGAGCCCGGCAGTTGGGCGCAGTACCGATCGGCGGCGGAATCCGCCGGGCTGCTGCCCGTACTGCTCCACGACACCCACGGGCCGAAGGCGTGGTGGGCGGACCGGCTGCTCCCCGGCCGGATGTCCGACCCCGACGACCACCACGTCGAGGTGGTGCTGCGCGAGTACTGGGAGGCCGTCGTCCCGGACGAGGAGGAGGACGCGGACCCGGAGGGGGAGGGCGCGGAGCTGATCGCGCCGTTCGGCCGCACCTGGGCGGGTCTGGCCACGCCCGGCGGGGACGGAGCCGACCCGGAGGCCGAGGCGGCCCGTACGGCCGAGGCGCTCCTCGCGAGCGGACGGCTCCGCAACCCCCGGCTCGCGCTGGTCCCGGCCCGCCGCAGGGCGGACATACCCTCCGCCATCGGCTGGACCGGTCCCACGAACCACGAGGACGACACGGCGCGGCTCGGCGCGGTGCTGCGCTCCTGGGAGGAGCGGTACGGCGCCCGTGTGGTCGCGCTCGGCTACGACCTGCTCGACCTGTCGGTGGCCGCCCCGCCCCGCACCTCCGCCGAGTCCCTCGCGGTGGCCGCCGAACACTTCGCCTTCGCCCCCGACAACGTCTGGCAGGGCGCCGGCTCCCTCCGGGAGTACGCGCAGGAGCTGCCGGGCTCCCGGGAGTGGACGTTCTGGTGGGACTGACCGGGAGACCGGCCGGGCCCGGCGCCCGCCCCCACCACCGCGGGGGCGGGGCTCAGGCGCGAGGGACGCGTACGACACCCTCCTGGATGACGGTGATCGCCAGCCGCCCGTCCTGGGTGTAGATCCGGGCCTGCCCCAGGCCCCGGCCGCCGTGCGCGGAGGGCGACTCCTGGTCGTACAGCAGCCATTCGTCGGCCCGGAACGGCCGGTGGAACCACATCGCGTGGTCCAGGGAGGCGCCGACCACGTCGCCGACCGCCCAGCCGCCCCGCCCGTGTGCAAGCAGCACCGAGTCGAGCAGGGTCATGTCGGAGACGTAGGTGGCCAGGCAGACGTGCAGCAGCGGGTCGTCCGCGAGCTTTCCGGCCGTACGGAACCACACCTGCGAGCGGGGTTCCACCGGCTCGCCGACGCTGCCCCACGGTGGGGTGGTGGCGTACCGCAGGTCCACCGCGCCCCGCGCCTCGACCAGCCGTTCCACCGTGCCCGGATCGCGGAAGATCTCCCGGTAGCGGGGCAGGGACTCGGCGGCCGTCGGCAGGGACTCCGGGTCCGGTGCGGGCGGCATGGGGGCCTGGTGGTCGAGGCCGTCCTCGTACGTCTGGAAGGACGCGGAGAGGTGGAAGATCGGCTGGCCGTGCTGGACGGCGACCACCCGGCGGGTGGTGAAGGACCGCCCGTCGCGGATCCGGTCGACCGAGTAGACGATCGGCGCACCCGCGTCCCCGGCCCGCAGGAAGTACGAGTGCAGGGAGTGCGCCGCCCGGTCCCCGGGCACGGTGCGGCCGGCCGCGACCAGTGCCTGGGCCGCGACCTGTCCGCCGAACACGCGCGGCACCACCGACTCACGGCTGGTGCCGCGGAAGATGTCCTCCTCGATCTGCTCCAGGTCGAGCAGATCGAGGAGGGACGCCAGTGCCACGTTCTTGTCGAGCTCAGCCAAGGGGACTTACAGGCCCATCGACTTGGCGATGATGGACTTCATGACCTCGCTGGTGCCGCCGTAGATGCGGTTCACGCGGTTGTCGGCGTAGAGGCGGGCGATCGGGTACTCGTTCATGTAGCCGTAGCCGCCGTGCAGCTGGAGGCACTTGTCGATGACGCGGTGCGCTACCTCGGTGCAGAACAGCTTCGCGGAGGCGGCCTCGGCGGCGGTCAGCTCGCCGGCGTCCAGGGCCTCCAGGGCGCGGTCGGCGACCGCCTCGGCGGCGTCCACCTCGGCCTGGCAGGAGGCCAGTTCGAACTTGGTGTTCTGGAAGTGCGCGACCGGCTTGCCGAAGACGGTGCGCTCCGTCACGTACTGCTGGGCGAACCGGACGGCGGCCTTGGCCTGCGCGTACGCGCCGAAGGCGATGCCCCAGCGCTCGGAGGGCAGGTTGGCGCCGAGGTAGTAGAAGCCCTTGTTCTCCTCGCCGAGCAGGTCCTCGACCGGGACCTTCACGTCGACGAACGCCAGCTCGGCGGTGTCGGAGGTGCGCAGGCCGAGCTTGTCCAGCTTGCGGCCGATGGAGTAGCCCTCCGACTTGGTGTCCACGGCGAAGAGGGAGATGCCGAAGCGGCGGTCCTGCTCGCTGGGGGCGGAGGTGCGGGCGCAGACGATCACGCGGTCGGCGTGCACGCCGCCGGTGATGAAGGTCTTGGCGCCGTTGAGGACGTAGTGGGTGCCGTCCTCGGAGAGCTTGGCGGTGGTCTTCATGCCCGCGACGTCGGAGCCGGTGCCCGGCTCGGTCATCGCCAGCGCCCACATCTCCTCGCCGGAGACGAACTTCGGGAGGTAGCGCTTCTTCTGCTCGTCGGTGGCGAGCATCTTGATGTACGGGAGGGCGAGCAGCACGTGCACGCCGGAGCCGCCGAAGTTCACGCCCGCGCGCGAGGTCTCCTCGTACAGGACGGCCTCGAACTTGTGGGTGTCCAGGCCCGCGCCGCCGAACTCCTCGGGGACGTTGATGCCGAAGACGCCCAGCTCGCCGAGCTTGTAGTAGAAGTCGCGCGGCGCCTGGCCGGCCGCGAACCACTCGTCGTAGACGGGGACGACCTCAGCCTCGATGAAGGCCCGGATGGTCTCCCGGAACGCCTCGTGGTCCTCGTTGAATACGGTACGGCGCACGGCCGGCTCCCTTCGGTGGCGGCGGTCCGCCGCTTATGCCTAAGCGCTTGCTCAGACTAAGTTACCGGCGGGTTGTCCTCGCTGTCCATATGTCGTTCCCCTCACACCCTCTCGACCCCGGCTCGCCGGGCGCCGAGGGGGCGTGTCCGGAATTCCCCTTCTGTCGGGGCGGGTGCCGCCGGTTGACTCAGGGGTCGATCTTGTCCTCGACAGAACAGGAACCCCTATGTTCAGGCGGCTGATCAGCCTTGCGGCAGCCATGGCGGCCACCGTGACGCTCGGCCTGGGTACGGCCCAGGCCGCGAGCGCGGAGGAGCCCCGGGCGGCGAAGCGCGTCCACAACGCGATGCAGATCGTGTTCAACGCCTCCACCCCGAACAGCTTCTGCACCATCGGGGCCGTCGGCAACGACGACTACGGGCGGAGGATAGCCATCTCCGCCGGGCACTGCGGCAACGGCTACTACCAGCACGCCGACCGTGAGCTGCGCGACAACATCCTCCCCGTCTACCACCGGCAGGACATCGGCTGGGGCCCCATCGGCTGGGTGCGCTACTTCAAGGACCCCGAGGGGTCCATGACCGGCCACGTCACCAAGGACTACATGGTCATCGAGCTGGTCCCGGAGGTCACCCTGTCCTCCCAGGGGCCGACCCTGAAGCAGACCGGCGTGCTGGAGGTGCCCGGCGGGACCCCCAGCCCCAACGCCCTCAGCCCGGCCCTGAACAGCGAGCGGCTGCTCGGCGCGGCCTGGTTCAACAACAACGAGCTGGTCGTCTCCGGACAGCTGGGCATCTGGTACGGGCGGATCACCAACAACGCCCAGGGCGTGTACCAGGCCCATCCCCAGCACCAGGCGGGCGACTCCGGCGGGCCGACCATCTGGCACGTGCCGGGGACGGCCTACCCCTCGGAGGCCAACGGCTACCGGGCCGAGGGGCCCTGGGCCGGCATCACCAAGGGGATGATCATCTCGTACCCCTGGTACGTGTACACCAGCTCGGCGAACATCCTGGCCGACCTGCGCGCCCGGGACACCGCCGACCCCGCCGACGTCTTCGGCGCCGGCTTCGAGGTGACCGCCAACCCGTGACGCGGGTCGGCCCTGCCCGGACCCGCGGCCCCTTCACGGGGACGCGGGCCCGAGCGGGTCGGGACGGTGGGGCCGTCAGGGTGGCGGGGTGGTGTCCGCCGCGCCGGACGGCTTCGGCACCACGCCCTCCAGCGGGGTGAGCAGCCAGTGCTCGTCCTCCCAGCTGACGGTCTCGCTCACCTCGACGGGACGCTGCGCGGCCTTGGCGGTGCCGGTCAGCCGTACGGTCCAGACATCGGGGAACTCCGAGGTCCGGGTCCAGGCGACGTCCCAGTCCTGGCCTCCGTACTTCTTGATCCGGGCGGAGGCGTCGGCCTTGCCGTACGGATGGTCGTCGAGGAGGTCGGCCAGGCCGGCCTCGTCCGACCGGTTGAGCAGCGCCACGTACGACCGGAGGAAGCGGTCCTGGTCGGCCAGGTCCGCCTTCTCGTCGCCACCCCCGCCGCATGCGGCGATCAGGGCGGCGCAGAGCGAGGCGGCGACCCCGGCCGCGATCCGGGAGGACAGGCGGCGGCCGCCTCGGTCAGGTGCGGAAGGCGTAGTACTTGGCCCCCGGGTTTTGCGCCACAATGCTCGACACCGACTTCCGGTAGGTGTTGTTGGAGTGGTACGTGAGGTAGGGAACACCACGCGAGCTGCGGTACGTGGTGATCATCGAGTGGTCCTTGGACCCGTTGCCGCTGAAGTCCATCTGGAGGATGTCCCCGACGCCCAGGTGGTACACGTTCGAAAGGTTGTACGTCCGCTTGCTGTACAGCGCGAACGACGCCCAGTAGTTCACGTTCACCCAGGACGTGGTCTGGTTCGCGGAGTTGTACCACCAGTTCTTGTAGCTCTTGTACCAGCCGGTGTCGTTCTTCCAGCCGCCCGCCCGCAGGGACTGGCTGATGAAGTTGGTGCAGTCTCCGCCGACGTCGTTGAACTTCCGGTACGCCGGGTTGTAGTTCTTCCAGTACTTCTCGGCGTACCTGGCCATCGCGCCGTAGTCGTACCCGGCCCGCACCGAGAGCTTCGACTGCGGCTGCGCGGGTACGGCGGTGCCGGCGGGTTCGGCCCCGGGGACCGCCACGCCGCCCTCGTCCACGACGGTGGTGTCCGGTGCGTTGATCGCGGCCGGTCCGTCCCGGTCGAGCGGGGAGACGGCGGTGAGCTGCCACGATCCGTCCCGGCCGGCGGTGAAGGCGAGTTCGTGCCGCGCCTGGAAGCCGGTCGTCGGCGGCTCGTCGCCGTGGATCCGCTTGTAGGTGAGTTCCGTGGTCTCGGTGACTCGCACCTTCGCGCGGTCGCCGTTGATCTGCACGCTGTCGATGTCGACGTCGAGTTTTGCCGCCGTGTACGCCTCCTTCAGCGCGGCGAGCCGCGCCTTGCGCTGGACCAGGCCGGTGACGGCCGCGTCCTCGGCGCGGGCCAGGCTGCTCGCGACGCGTACGGCACCCGACGGGGGCGTCGCCGCGTAGGCGTCCGGGCGGGCGCCGTCCAGCAGGGCCGAGGTGCGCTTGGTGAGTACGGCATCGGCGAGGGCGGCGAAGTCCTTGGTGGTCGCCGCGTCGACGGTGCGGTCGCGGACCGCCGCCGGGTCGGCTGCGGTCGCGGCGCTCGCCCCCGCCGCCGGGAGCAGAACCACCGACAGGGCGCCGGCCAGGACGCCCACGGTCACGGACCTTAATCGCATGATCGATTTCACTTTCCGCTTCCCCCTTGTGTGCGGGTGTGAAGTGCCTGCCTATCGACTGTGCCAAATCCGGACGCCAAACGCGTTGTATTTTGGCCGTGTTGGCAGATGATTCTTTCGGAGTGAGCTGTTCCGTCACGGCTGTTCGCTGTGTCGGAGGGCGAACCACAGCTCCATGCGCACGTCGGGGTCGTCCAGGTCCCGGCCCAGCAGCGCCGCGCAACGGGCGATGCGCTGGCGGACCGTGTTGCGGTGGATGCCCAGGGCCGCCGCCGTGCGGTCCCAGCTGCCGTGCTGGGCCAGCCAGCCGCGCAGGGTGTCCGCGAGTACGGGGCCCAGCGGCGCCAGCACGGCCCGCGCGTGTGCCCGGGCCTCCTCCTCGGAGACCAGGGCGTCGAGCCCGGCCTCGCTGTGCCGCGCCAGGGGTGCGCGGGCGCCGCGGGCCCGGCGCAGGGCGCGGGCCGCCTGGCCGTCGGCCGCCGCCAGCTGCTCCGCCCCGGCGGGGGCGCTCGCGCCGAGGGTCCAGCCGGGCTGCGGCTCCGGGTCCCGCGCGGTGATCAGGCGTACCCCGTCCGCCGCCGCGTCCACGAGCGAGGTGCCCAGCGCGGCCGCCAGGCCGGCCGGGTCGCCGGAGCCCTGCGCGTGGACCACCGTCCACGGGCCCGGCCCGAGCAGCGCCGCGGCCTCGGTGGGGGAGCCGTCCAGGAGGAGGCGGGTCAGGGCGGCGGCCTCCGCCCCGCCCGGGCGGGGCGCGGTCAGCAGGGTCAGCAGCACCGCCGCGATGCCGGCGATGGTGTGGTCGCCCGGGGCGCGCTGCGGGGCGGCCACGCCCAGGGCCGGCCGGTGCTCGCCGCCGCCCCGGCCGGCCCGCCCCAGCGCGTACGCGGTCAGGGTCCAGCCCGAGTGCTCGTCCGAGGCGGTGGCCGGGCCGCCCGTACCCACCCGCCGGGCCAGGGCCGTCAGCGCTGCCGCGACCTCGGGCGACGCCGGGCGGCCCGCCGTACGGGCCGGCCCGTCCGGGGAGGTCAGCTCCGCCCGGCCGCCCACCGCCGCCGCCAGGCGGCCCAGGACCGCCGGGACCGGGTCGGGCCGGGCCGCCGCGGCCGCGAGGGACTGCTGGGCCTCGGTGACCCGGCGGAGCTCCCGGGTACGGGACTCCGCCATCAGCCGCCACACCGTGCGGGCCACCGCGGTGAACGGCGTGCCGGGCTCCACCTCCACCAGCGGCAGCCCCTCCGCCGCGCAGGCCTCGACCAGCGCCTGGGGGACCCGCTCGTGCACGGGCGTCACCCCGAACCCGAGCACCGCCACCCCGGCCCGGACCAGCCGGGCCACGTACTCCGCCGGGTCCGCCTGCCAGGCCCCCGCCGTGAGCAGCAGCTCGCCGCCCAGCAGATAGGGGGTGGGGTCGGCCATCTCGGAGGCGTGGACGCCGTGGATCTCCGCCTCGGCGGGCCCGGCGAGGCGGCGCAGCCCCAGGGCGGCCAGCCCCACCGCCGGTGTAGGGGGATGCTCTGGCATGGATGCTCCGTACATATCGGACCGGCACAGTGGATGAAACGTACACTTCGTGGTGGGGGGCCCGCCGCTTACGCTCGAAGCACCGCACCGTTATCGATGAAGGGCCACCCGCCATGAGTACGCACAGCACGCAGCAGCCGCGCGGACCCGTCGACTCCTCCCGCATCCCGCGCTACGCCGGCCCGGCCACCTTCGCCCGGCTGCCCCGGCTCGACGAGGTCGGCTCCGCCGACGTCGCCGTCGTCGGCGTGCCCTTCGACTCCGGTGTGTCCTACCGCCCCGGCGCCCGCTTCGGCGGCAACGCCATCCGTGAGGCCTCCCGCCTGCTGCGCCCGTACAACCCGGCCCAGGACGCCTCCCCCTTCGCCCTCGCCCAGGTCGCCGACGCCGGCGACATCGCGGTGAACCCCTTCAACATCAACGAAGCCGTCGAGACGGTCGAGGCCGCGGCCGACGAGCTGCTGGGCGCCGGCTCCCGCCTGATGACCCTCGGCGGCGACCACACCATCGCCCTCCCCCTGCTCCGCTCCGTCGCCAAGAAGCACGGCCCGGTCGCGCTCCTCCACTTCGACGCGCACCTGGACACCTGGGACACCTACTTCGGCGCCGAGTACACCCACGGCACGCCGTTCCGCCGCGCCGTCGAGGAGGGCATCCTCGACACCGAGGCGCTCTCCCACGTCGGTACCCGCGGCCCGCTCTACGGCAAGCAGGACCTCGACGACGACGCCAAGATGGGCTTCGGCATCGTCACCTCCGCCGACGTCTACCGCCGCGGCGCCGACGAGGTCGCCGACCAGCTGCGCCAGCGCATCGGCGACCGCCCGCTGTACATCTCCATCGACATCGACGTGCTCGACCCGGCCCACGCGCCCGGCACCGGCACGCCGGAGGCCGGCGGCATGACCTCCCGCGAGCTGCTGGAGATCATCCGGGGCCTGTCCTCCTGCAACCTGGTTTCCGCCGATGTCGTCGAGGTCGCCCCGGCGTACGATCACGCAGAAATCACCTCGGTCGCGGCCTCGCACACCGCGTACGAGCTCACCACGATCATGAGCCGCCAGATCGCGGCTTCGAAGGGCTAGTCAAGCGTGACGCACGACCACGACCTGGTACTCCGTCCCACCGAGGCGCAAATGGCGGCCGCCCTCGCGCCGCCGCCCGGCCGGACCGGCGGGGACCTGGTCGTGGAAACGCTGCGCAGCCTGGGCGCGACCACCGTGTTCGGCATCCCCGGGCAGCACGCGCTCGCCGTCTTCGACGCCGTCGGCCGCTCCGACCTGCGGCTGATCACCCTCCGGGTGGAGAACAACGCCGGGTTCGCGGCCGACGCGTACGGCCGCCTCACCGGCGAGGCCACCCCGCTGCTGCTGTCCACCGGGCCGGGCGCGCTGACCGCGCTGCCGGCCCTCGCGGAGGCCGCGGCCGCCTCGGCGCCCGTGCTGGCCATCTCCTCCCAGGTGCCCAGCGCCGGCCTCGGCGGCGGCCGCCGCGGCCACCTGCACGAGCTGCGGGACCAGGCCGCGTCCTTCCGCGACGTGGTCAAGTCGGTGCACACCGCCCGCACCCAGTCCCAGATCCCCTCGGTCATCGCCGAGGCCTGGGAGTCCGCGCTGACCGCCCCGCACGGCCCGGTCTGGGTGGAGATCCCCGAGGACGTCCTCCGGGCCGAGACCGTCCTCCCGCAGGTCACGGGCGTGGACGCGACCCCGCACGAGCTCGCGCCGAGGCCCGAGCTGACCGCCCTGGCGGCGCACTGGCTGCAGAACGCCTCCCGCCCCGTGATCATCGCGGGCGGCGGGGTGATCCGCTCCGACGCCGCGGGCAAGCTCAGGCAACTGGCGGAACGGCTCGACGCCCCCGTGGTCACCACCTTCGGCGGCAAGGGCGCCTTCCCCTGGACGCACCCGCTGTCCCTCCAGTCCTGGCTGGAGGACCGCCACATGACCGACTTCCTGGAGGACGCGGACGTCCTCCTGGTGGTCGGCTCCGGCCTGGGCGAGCTGTCCTCGAACTACCACACCTTCTTCCCCGGCGGCCGGGTCGTCCAGATCGAAGCCGACCTCGGCAAACTGGAGTCCAACCACCCCGCCCTCGGCATCCACGCCGACGCCCGCCTCGCCCTGCAGGCCCTGCTCGAAACGGTGGACCGGCGGGAGGACCCGCACGCCGCGACCCGGGTCCAGCTGGTCCTGGCCGAGATCGGGGGCCGCCTCGCCGCCCAGGACCTCGGGCTGGAGCAGCAGCTCCTGACCTCGATCCGGTCGGCGCTGTCGCCCCGCTCCCCGTCCTTCTGGGACATGACGATCCTGTCGTACTGGGCCTGGTCGGCCTTCGACGCCCGCCACCCCAACACCATGCACTCGGCCCAGGGCGCCGGCGGCCTCGGCTACGCCTTCCCCGCCGCCCTCGGAGCCTGCGTGGCCGAACCGGACACCCCGGTCCTGGCCGTGTCCGGCGACGGCGGCGCGATGTACTCGATCGCCGAACTCGCCACGGCACGGCAGCACGACCTGGACGTGACCTGGCTGATCGTGGACGACGGCGGCTACGGCATCCTGCGCGAGTACATGACCGACGCGTACGGCCGCCCCACCGCGACCGAACTCACCCGCCCGGACTTCGTCGCCCTCGCGGCCTCCTTCGGCATCCCGGCCGCCACCACCACCCCGGCCTCCCTCACCGCCGACCTCAAGCAGTCCCTCAGCACCCCGGGCCCCTCGGTCCTGGTCCTCCCGGCCACCCTCCGGATGTTCGCCCCCACGCACCTCTGACGCTCCACTCCTCCTCCGGATGGCCGCCCCACTGTTGCAGCGGGATGAAATCCGGGTCCGACTGTGTTTGGGCTTCCGGTAGAGCAGGACGGACGGGGAGGCATCACGTGGCGGCCGCAGAGACAGCCGGGACAGAGCAGGGGTGGGGGCGGCGGCTGGCCGCCTACACCTGGCGGTACAAGGCGAACGTGCTGCTCGCGCTCGGGTCCTCACTGGCCGGGATGGCCGTCATGGCCCTCGTACCGCTGGTCACCAAGGTGATCATCGACGACGTGATCGGGGACCGGAGCCGGCCCATGGGCCCGTGGGCCGGGATGCTCATAGGCGCCGCGGTAGCCGTCTACGTACTGACCTACATACGCAGGTACTACGGCGGCCGGCTCGCCCTCGACGTCCAGCACGACCTGCGCACCGAGATGTACGCGACCATCACCCGGCTCGACGGGCGCCGGCAGGACGAGCTCTCCACCGGACAGGTCGTCGGCCGAGCCACCAGCGACCTCCAGCTCATCCAGGGTCTGCTCTTCATGCTGCCGATGACCATCGGCAACTTCCTGCTCTTCGGGATATCCCTGGGGATCATGCTGTGGCTCTCGCCGCTGCTGACCCTCGTCGCCCTGCTGATGGCCCCCGCCCTGTGGTTCATCGCCAAGCGCAGCCGCAAGAAGCTCTTCCCCGCCACCTGGTACGCCCAGGGCCAGGCCGCCGCCGTCGCCGGCGTCGTCGACGGGGCCGTCACCGGCGTCCGCGTCGTCAAGGGCTTCGGGCAGGAGGAGCAGGAGACCGGCAAGCTGCGCGAGGCCGGACGCCGGCTCTTCGCCGGGCGGCTGCGCTCCATCCGGCTGAACTCCCGCTACACCCCCGCCCTGCAGGCCGTACCCGGCCTCGGCCAGGTCGCCATCCTCGCCCTCGGCGGCTGGATGGCCACCCGCGGACAGGTCACCCTCGGCACCTTCGTCGCCTTCTCCACCTACCTCGCGCAGCTCGTCGGCCCGGTCCGCATGCTCGCCATGGTCCTCACCGTCGGGCAGCAGGCCCGGGCCGGCGTCGAGCGGGTCCTGGAGCTCATCGACACCGAGCCGACCATGCAGGACGGCACCGTCGAACTCCCCGCCGACGCCCCCGCCACCGTCGAGTTCGAGGACGTGTCCTTCGGCTACGACCCCGACCGGCCCGTCCTCGACGGCTTCTCGCTCCGCATCGCCCCCGGCGAGACCGTCGCCGTCGTCGGCGCCTCCGGCAGCGGCAAGTCCACCGTCTCCCTGCTCCTGCCCCGCTTCTACGACGCCACCCGCGGCACCGTCCGGATCGGCGGCCACGACGTCCGCGAGCTCACCCACGACTCGCTGCGCGCCGCGATCGGCCTCGTGCCCGAGGACTCGTTCCTGTTCTCCGACTCGGTACGCGCCAACATCGCCTACGGGCGCCCCGACGCCACCGAGGAGGAGGTCCGCGCCGCCGCCCGCGCCGCCCAGGCCGACGGCTTCATCGAGGCCCTCCCCGCCGGCTACGACACCAAGGTCGGCGAACACGGCCTCACCCTCTCCGGCGGCCAGCGCCAGCGCGTCGCGCTGGCCCGCGCCATCCTGACCGACCCCCGGCTGCTGCTCCTCGACGACGCCACCTCCGCCGTCGACGCCCGCATCGAACACGAGATCCACGAGGCCCTGCGCTCCGTCATGGCGGGCCGCACCACCCTCCTCATCGCCCACCGCCGCTCCACCCTCGCCCTCGCCGACCGGATCGCCGTCCTCGACCACGGCCGGCTCGCGGCCCTCGGCACCTACGAGGAACTGGAACGCGGCTCCGCGCTGTTCCGCCGGCTCCTGACCGACCCCGACGCGCTCGCCGGCGGGTCCCCGCGCACCCCCGAGAGCGCCGACATGGTCCTCGCGGGCATGGAGCGCGATCTCCTCGAACGCGATCTGGAGATCGAGGCGGAGATCGACTCCGAGCCGGTCAGCGCCAAGCGCCGGCTGGTGGACGGCGTCACCCCCGAACTGTGGCGCCGCCGCGACAGCGGCTCCGACTCCGGCCGCGAGTCCGGCCGCGACGCCGAGTCCGGCCCCGCCGCCGCCCCGGCCGCCGCCACCGGCGCGCCCGGCCCCGGCCACTCCATGGCCGGTGCCGTCGCCGGCATGCCCGCCACCCCCGAACTCCTCGCCCAGGTCGCCGCGCTCCCGCCGGCCACCGACACCCCCGACATCGACGAGCAGCGGGCCGTCGCCCCCGAGGACAGCTACGGCCTGCGCCGGCTGCTCGGCGGCTTCTGGGCGCCGCTCGCCATCAGCCTCGGCCTGGTCGCCGTGGACGCGGGCGCCGGCCTGCTGCTGCCCATCCTGATCCGGCACGGCATCGACGAGGGCGTCGAACAGCTCGCCCTCGGTGCGGTGTGGGTGGCCGCCGGGCTCGCGCTGGCCGTCGTCCTCGCCCAGTGGGCGGCCCAGATCGCCGAGATCCGGATGACCGGCCGGACCGGCGAGCGGGTGCTCTACTCCCTCCGCGTCAAGATCTTCGCGCAACTCCAGCGGCTCGGCCTCGACTACTACGAGCGCGAACTCACCGGCAAGATCATGACCCGGATGACCACCGACGTGGACGCCCTGTCCACCTTCCTGCAGACCGGCCTGGTCACCGCCGTCGTCTCGGTGTTCACCTTCTTCGGGATCCTGATCGCGCTGCTCGTCCTCGACGTGGAGCTGGCTCTGATCGTCTTCGCGACCCTGCCGCTGCTGGTGGTCGGGACGATCGTGTTCCGCCGCCGGTCCGTCAAGGCGTACGAGCTGGCCCGCGACCGGGTCAGCCTGGTCAACGCCGACCTCCAGGAGTCCGTCTCCGGGCTGCGGATCGTCCAGGCCTTCGGCCGCGAGCGTTCCGGCGCCGCCCGGTTCGCCGAGCGCAGCGACTCCTACCGCCAGGCCCGGGTCCGCGGCCAGTGGCTGATATCCGTCTACTTCCCGTTCGTTCAGCTGCTGTCCTCGGTCGCCGCGGCCGCCGTGCTGATCGTCGGCGCGGGCCGGGTCGAAGCCGGCACCCTGACCACCGGCGCGCTCGTCGCCTACCTGCTCTACATCGACCTGTTCTTCGCCCCGGTCCAGCAGCTCTCCCAGGTCTTCGACGGATACCAGCAGGCCACGGTCTCGCTGGGCCGCATCCAGGGCCTGCTGCGGGAACCCACCACCACCCCGCTGCCCGCCGCCCCGCGCGAAGTGGCCGCGCTCCGCGGGGAGATCGCCTTCGAGGGGGTCCGGTTCCAGTACGGCACCGCCGAGGAGCGCGGGGAGAAGGGGGACGCCCTGGCCGGAATCGACCTGCGGATCCCCGCCGGCCAGACCGTCGCCTTCGTCGGCGAGACCGGAGCCGGAAAGTCCACCCTGGTCAAGCTCGTCGCCCGGTTCTACGACCCGACCTCCGGCCGGGTCACCGCCGACGGCACCGACCTGCGCGAGCTCGACCTGACGGAGTACCGGCACCGGCTGGGCGTGGTCCCCCAGGAGTCGTACCTCTTCCCGGGGACGGTCCGGGACGCCATCGCGTACGGGCGGCCCGACGCGAGCGACGCCGAAGTGGAGGCGGCCGCCCGCGCGGTCGGCGCCCACGACATGATCGCCACCCTGGACGGCGGCTACCTGCACACCGTCGCCGAACGCGGCCGCAACCTGTCGGCCGGGCAGCGTCAGCTGATCGCGCTGGCCCGGGCCGAACTCGTCGACCCCGACGTGCTGCTGCTCGACGAGGCCACCGCCGCCCTGGACCTGGCGAGCGAGGCACTCGTCAACCAGGCCACCGACCGGCTCGCCGGCAAGCGGACCACCCTGGTCGTGGCCCACCGGCTCACCACCGCCGCCCGCGCCGACCGGGTCGTGGTGATGGACCGCGGCCGGGTGGTCGAGGACGGCACGCACACCGAACTCCTGGCCCGCGGCGGCCGGTACGCCGACCTGTGGCGGACCTTCGTCGGCGAGGACGAGCCCGCCGCGGCCTAGGGGGGTGTCCGGCGGATCATGGCCGGGCCCGGGCCGCCTGGCACCGCGGCTTGCCGCGTTGTCGTCGGTCGCCGATGCTCCGCATGGGCTCCCTCCTCCGCCTTGCAATCCACGGCACCAGACGACCCGGGCTATCCGACCCTGATCCGCCGGACACCCCCTAATGCAACCATCCCGTCGGCCCCTGCGTCGTACGTCCGTACGTGATACGTACGACCGACTGGGGGAAGCGTGTTCCACGGGTGGGGCAGGACGGGCCGGCTGACCAAGGCCCTGGGTGTGTGCGCGGCGGGCGTGGGCCTCGCCGCGGCAGGGCTGTTCACCGCGACGCCCGCGCAGGCCGCCACCGGCGGCTGCGCCGGACGGCTCGTCAAGACACTGCCGTTCTCGACCGGCGAGGTGCGGGTCTACAAGACCCGCACCCACGCCTGCGCCGTCACCCTGCCCTACCGCAGCGGCGTATGGCAGCACATGTCCGTCAGCATCCAGCCGCGCGGCGGCGTGCCGGTCCGCGACAGCGGCCGGTTCAGCCGGTTCGCCGGCCCCGTCTCCGTGTACGCGCTGAGCCGCTGCGTGTACGTGCGCGGCGAGGTCGGGTCCGGTTCGGTCTCCTCTGGCTGGATTCTCTGCTGAACCGGCCTCCCCGTCCCAACCGGGTCTGGTCACCGGCGTGTTGACCCCGCTAGGTTCACGGCGACCGCAGTGAACTCAAGGGGAGGGTGAATGCGCAAGGCGCTCAGATGGCTGTTGTCGCTCGTGTTGCTGATCGGCACCACGGGCGCGGCCGGCTTCACGGCCTCGGCGGCCACCGCCGCCGGGCCGGCCGCCGGCCCGGACATCAAGGACCAGGTCCTCGCGATACCGGGGATGAGCCTCATAGAGGAGAAGCCGTACCCCGGCTACCGCTTCTTCGTACTCAACTACGAGCAGCCGGTGGACCACCGGAAGCCGTGGCAGGGCACCTTCAAGCAGCGGATCACCCTGCTGCACAAGGACACCAACCGCCCGACCGTCTTCTTCACCTCCGGCTACAACGTCAACACCAACCCGCGCCGCAGCGAGCCGACGGCCATCGTCGACGGCAACCAGGTGTCGATGGAGTACCGCTTCTTCACGCCGTCCCGGCCCGCCGACCCGGCCGACTGGGGCAAGCTGGACATCTGGCAGGCCGCCAGCGACCAGCACCGCATCTTCGGCGCCCTGAAGAAGATCTACAAGAAGAACTGGCTGTCCACCGGCGGCAGCAAGGGCGGCATGACCGCCACGTACTACGAGCGCTTCTACCCGCGCGACATGGACGGTGTCGTCGCGTACGTCGCGCCCAACGACGTGGTCAACCAGGAGGACTCGGCCTACGACCGGTTCTTCGCCAAGGTCGGCAGCAAGGAGTGCCGCGACCGCCTGAACAACGTCCAGCGCGAGGCGCTGCTGCGCCGTGAGCCGCTGGAGGCCAAGTACGCGGCGGCGGCCGCCGAGAACGGCTGGACCTTCACCACCGTCGGAGACCTCGACAAGGCCTTCGAAGCCGTCGTCCTCGACTACGTGTGGGCCTTCTGGCAGTACAGCCTGGAGTCGGACTGCGCCTCGGTCCCGGTCGCGGCCACCGCCTCCGACCAGGAGATCTGGGACACCGTGGACGCCATCTCCGGCTTCTCGGCCTACTCCGACCAGGGCCTGAACACGTACACGCCGTACTACTACCAGGCCGGCACCCAGCTCGGCTCGCCCGACATCAAGCAGCCCCACCTGGGCAGCCTGAGCCGCTACGGCTACCAGCCGCCGCGGAACTTCGTGCCGCGCGACATCCCCATGACGTTCCAGCCGTGGGCGATGCGCGACGTGGACACCTGGGTGCAGAACAACGCCCACCGGATGCTCTTCGTCTACGGGCAGAACGACCCGTGGGGCGCCGAGCCGTTCCGGCTGGGCTACGGCGCGCGCGACAGCTACGTGATGACCGCCCCCGGCGCCAACCACGGGGCGAACGTCGCCAAGCTGCAGGAGGGCGAGAAGACCCTCGCCACCGCGAAGATCCTCGAGTGGGCCGGGGTCGCCCCCGCCACCGTCCAGGCGGACCAGCGCACGGCGAAGCCGCTGGCCAAGGCCGACGCGGTGCTCGACCGGCAGGACCTGGAGCGCGAGCCGCAGCTGCGGCCGTAACTCCCCGGTAGGGCCCGCGGGGCCACGGGAGGCGTACGCGGTTTACGTGTACGTCAGCCCGTGGCCCAGCGGGTACCGGCCCGGGACCGGGACCGGGAGCCGCCCGGACGGCCGTACCGCGCCCGCCAGGACGCGGGCGGCCGCCCGGACCTCCACATCGGTCCAGGAGTACGTGGCCACGCTCGCGGCGCACTCCGGCAGCCGGGCCACGTCGTACGGGTTCCGGATCGCCACCGCCACCACCGGCACCCCCGTCGCGATCAGCTCCGCCACCAGGGTGCGCTGCGGGCTCGCCCCCTCCGGAACGTTGTACGTGCACACCAGGACGGCATCGTGCCCCCGAGCCGAGGCGGCCGCCCGGTCGGCTGCCACCGCGGTCGCGGAGAAGCCCAGCCCGGACAGTTCGCGGGCCAGCACGGCCGTCGGCGGGCCGGTGGTACCGCTGGGGGAAGCCGGATCGGTACCGGTCACCAGCAGCCGGGGCCGCTTGCCCGGGTCCAGCGGCAGCAGACCCTCGGGGTTGGCCAGCAAGGTGGTCGTCCGGGCCGCGATCTCGTCGGCGGCGACCAGGTGCGCCGGGGCGCCGACCGTGGCCGCCACCCGCTCCGGCGAGGTGTACGGGTCGTCGAACAGGCCCCGACGGGCCTTGAGTTCCAGGATCCGCAGCACCGACTCCTCGATCCGCTCCTCGCTCAGCTCCCCGGACCGCACCGCCGCCAGCACGCTGCTGTGCGCCAGCGGCAGGTCCGGCGGGTTCAGCAGCTGGTCGCAGCCCGCCTTCAGGGCCAGCACCGGAACCCGGTCGTCCCCGTACTTCTGGCGTACGCCCGCCATGTCGAGCGCATCGGTGACCACGACCCCCCGGAAGCCGAGGCGTTCACGCAGGATGCCGGTCAGGATGGGCCGGGAGAGGGTCGCCGGGTCCCCGGAGGGATCCAGTGCCGGGACGACGATGTGGGCGGTCATGACGACGTCCACGCCCGCCTCCACGGCCGCCCGGAACGGCGGCTCGTCCAGCTCCTCCCACTGGGCCCGGGTGTGCTGCATGACGGGCAGGCCGACATGGCTGTCGGTGGCCGTGTCCCCGTGCCCCGGGAAGTGCTTGGCAGTGGCCGCGATACCGGCCCCCTGGTAGCCGCGCACCTGCGCGGCGGCCAGCCGGGCCACGGCGAGCGGGTCCGCGCCGAAGGAACGGACGCCGATGACCGGGTTGGCCGGGTTGACGTTGACGTCCGCGACCGGCGCGTAGTCCTGGCGGATGCCGAGCGCGGCCAGTTCGGCCCCGGCGATCCGGGCGGCCGTCCGGGCGGAGGACTCGGAACCCGCGGCACCCAGGGCCATCGCCCCCGGCAGCAGGGTGGCCGGCCGGCCGATCCGGGCGATGATCCCGTGCTCCTGGTCGGTGGAGACCAGCAGCGGGATCCGGGCGGGGCCGGACAGCGCGGCGCGCTGCAGGCCGTTGGACAGCTCGGCGATCTGCGCCGGGGCGCGGGTGTTGTGGGCCCAGGCGAAATAGATGACCCCGCCGAGGTGGTAGCGGGCGACCAGCTCGGCGGCGGTGCGCACGCCGAAGTGGGTCGTGTTGGCCTCGGCGTCGGCCGGGTCCGGCTCGGTCGCCGAATGCCCGTACGCCCGGCTGACGAACAGCTGCCCGACCTTCTCGGCCAGGCTCATCCGGGCGACGAGCCGACGCAGCCGTGCCGCGTCCGGGTTCCGCCCGTCGTCGGCCGGTCCCGGACCGGGCCGGGAAAAGGCGGAGGTGACTCCGACGGCCGCCGCACCTGCGGCCATGGCGGCGGCAGCGGTCAGCAGGCTGCGACGGGACGCGTGATACGGCACCCGCGGCACGCTACTGCGAGCCCGCCTGCCCGCCCCGGGGACACCCCGCGGATCCCCCGTACGCGCTACGCAGCGGCACGGCCTGTTGGGCTCAGCAGCCCGGCGGGGGCCAGTGGGACTGGAGGACGCGGACCGTCTCCGTGATCGCCGGCCGCCGCGACGCCCCGCTCCGCCACAGCGCGGAGAGCCGACGCACCGGCGCCGGTTCGAGCGGCACGGCCACCGCCCCCGCCGGCAGCGCCCCGGTCCCCAGCCGGGGCACCACCGCCACCCCCAACCCGGCCGCCACCAGCGCGATCAGCGTGTGGTTCTCCTCCGCCACATGCACCAGCTCCGGCTCGAACCCGACCGACCGCAGCGTCCGTACCAGCCAGTCGTGGCAGACCCGCCCGGGCGGCTGGCAGACCCACCGCTGCCCGCCGAGCTCCTCCCGGCGGACCACCGCCCGGCCGGCGAACCCGTGCCCCTGCGGCACGATCAGATCGCACCGCTCGTCCCCGATGAACGCCTGCTCCACCCCTTCCGGTGCCGGCAGCGGGGCGATGTCCCAGTCGTGTGCCACGGCCAGGTCGGTGACCCCGCGCGCCACCAGATCCACCGACAGGTGCGGGTCGACCTCCGTCAGACGGACGTCCAGGGCGGGATGCCGTACGGCCAGTTCGGCCAGGACGCCCGGCAGCAGGCCGCGCGCGGCGGAGGCGAAGGCGGCCACCCGCAGCAGCCCGCCCGGCTGCCCGCGCCGCTCCTCCAGGGTGGTCTCGGCCCGCTCGACGATCGCCAGCAACTCCTGCGCGGTCGCCGCCAGATGCTGGGCCTCCTCGGTGAGTGCGATGCCGCGCCCGCGCCGCTCCAGCAGCGTGGTCCGGGTCTCCCGCTCCAGTTTGGCGATCTGCTGGGAGACGGCGGACGGGGTGTAGCCGAGGGCGGCCGCCGCGCCCGCGACCGAACCGTGCAGGGCGACGGCGTGCAGGGCGCGCAGCCGGGAGAGATCGAGCATGCGGCAAATCGTAAGCAGTGCTACATCCAACCGGGAAGAGATCCGCGCTGGTGCTACATGGTTGCCGGTCCGATGCTCGGTACATGCGTCCCGTACACACCGCACTCGCCGTACTCGTCGCCGCCGTCTGGGGCTTCAACTTCGTCGTCATCGAGATCGGGCTCGACCACTTCCCGCCGCTGCTGCTGTCCGCCCTCCGCTTCCTGGTCGCCGCCCTCCCGGCGGTGTTCTTCGTGGGCCGCCCCAAGGTGGCCTGGAGGTGGGTGCTGGGCGTCGGCCTGGCCCTGGGCGTCGCCAAGTTCGGGCTGCTCTTCACGGGCATGGACGCCGGGATGCCGGCCGGCCTGTCCTCCCTGGTCCTCCAGATCCAGGCCGTGTTCACCGCGGTGTTCGCGGCCGTGGCGCTGGGGGAGCGGCCCGGCCGGGTGCGGCTGCTGGGTATGGCCGTGGCGCTGGCCGGGATCGGGGTGGCCGCCGTGGACGAGGGGGCTTCCGGGCCGGTGCTGGGCTTCACGCTGGTGGTCGGCGCCGCCGTCTGCTGGGGCGTGTCGAACGTACTGACCCGCAAGGCCTCCCCGCCCGACGCGCTGAACTTCATGGTCTGGGTGTGCACCGTGCCGGTACTGCCGCTGCTGGCGCTCTCGCTGCTGCTGGAGGGGCCGGACCGGGACCTGGCGGCGCTCCGCGCCCTGGACTGGTCCGGGGCGGGTGTCATCGCGTACGTGGCCTGGATCTCCACGGTGTTCGGGTTCGGCGCGTGGGGCTATCTGCTGCGCCGCTACCCGGCCACGTCGGTGGCGCCGTTCTCGCTGCTGGTGCCGGTCTTCGGGATGTCCTCGGCGGCCCTGGTGCTGGGGGAGGGGGTGTCCGGGCTGCGCTGGGTGGCGGCGCTGCTGCTGGTCGGCGGGGTCGCGCTGACCTCGCTGGCACCGGCGCGGCCGGCCGTTAGTGCGGGGAGTCCTCCTGAAGCGGCAGCCGCCAGTCCTGGCCGGTCAGGTCCACTCCGTACGAGCGGTGCGGCTTCTCGGCGGTGAGGACGAAGCCGGCCCGCTGGTAGAGGGAGCGGGCGGACTCCAGGACGTCGTTGGTCCACAGGACCAGTTCGCGGTAGCCGACGGAGCGGGCGAAGGCGACGACGGTGTCCACCAGGAGGCTGCCGATGCCGTGGCCGCGGCCCTCGGGTTCCACCAGCAGCAGCCGCAGGCGTGCGGTGCCGGGCGCGCCGTCCTCCCGGACGCACATCACGGAGCCGACCGGGCGGCCGTCCAGCTCGGCGATCCACACCCGCTCCAGGTACGGGTCGTGGTCCTGGGCGAAGTCGGCGACGATCCGGGCGACCAGGCCCTCGAACTCGGTGTTCCAGCCGTACTCGGCGGCGTACAGCGCGCCGTGCCGCTGGACGATCCAGCCCAGGTCGCCGGGCTCCGGGTCCCGCAGCCGCACCTTCTCAGCCATGGGGCAACTCTAGGGGCCCGGGCGTTGCCCGGGCCCCCCGAACGGGCTGTCGGGTTGAGCAGCTCGACGAAACGCCCCTTCTGTTCTGTTTCGGCGGCCCCTTGGGTAACAGAAACATAAAGACGTGTCCTCGTGTGCAACCGTCTGCGGGAGTCGGGGGTCGTACATGACGTCGGCACTTCCGGGGAGGGATCTGGGGGGATCGGGAAGTCCGACACGGGAGGGGTAACCGTGAGGGGGTCCGGCCGTCAGGCCGGGCCCCCTTGGTTGTCTTCAGCCGGTTGTCCACAGCCGGGTTGTCCACAGGCCGAACGCGGTGTCGGCGCCGGACGGTAGCTTCGTGCCATGTCGAACATGGCGGTGGTCGAAGGGGTACTCGAGCGGATCACGTACGCCAATGAGGAGAGCGGCTACACCGTCGCCCGGGTCGACACCGGCCGCGGCGGGGGCGACCTCCTCACGGTGGTCGGATCGCTGCTCGGCGCGCAGCCCGGCGAATCTTTGCGGATGGAGGGCCGCTGGGGCTCCCACCCGCAGTACGGCAAGCAGTTCACGGTGGAGAACTACCGGACGGTCCTCCCGGCGACGGTTCAGGGCATACGCCGGTACCTGGGCTCCGGCCTGATCAAGGGCATCGGCCCGAAGATCGCCGAGCGGATCGTCGACCACTTCGGCACCGACACCCTGGACGTCATCGAGACCGAGCCCAAGCGGCTCATCGAGGTGCCCGGCCTCGGACCCAAACGGACCAGGCTCATCGGCGCCGCCTGGGAGGAGCAGAAGGCCATCAAGGAGGTCATGGTCTTCCTGCAGGGCGTCGGCGTCTCCACCTCCATCGCGGTCCGTATCTACAAGAAGTACGGGGACGCCTCCATCTCGGTGGTGAAGAACCAGCCCTACCGGCTCGCCGCCGACGTCTGGGGCATCGGCTTCCTCACCGCCGACCGGATCGCCCAGGCCGTCGGGATCCCGCACGACAGCCCGGAGCGGGTCAAGGCCGGCCTGCAGTACGCCCTGTCCCAGTCCACCGACCAGGGCCACTGCTTCCTGCCCGAGGAACGCCTCATCGCGGACGGGGTCAAGCTGCTCCAGGTGGACACCGGACTGGTCATCGAATGCCTGGCCGAACTCGCCGCCGACGAGGAGGGCGTGGTCCGGGAGTCCGTGCCCGCCCCGGAGGGCGGACCGCCGCTCACCGCCGTCTACCTGGTGCCCTTCCACCGGGCCGAGCTCTCCCTCACCGGGCAGCTGCGGCGGCTGCTGAACGCCGAGGAGGACCGGATGCCGGCCTTCCGGGAGGTGGACTGGGAGAAGGCGCTCGGCTGGCTCGCCGGGCGGACCGGGGCCGAACTCGCGCCGGAACAGCGGGACGCGGTGAAGCTGGCGCTGACCCGGCGGGTGGCGGTGCTCACCGGCGGGCCGGGCTGCGGCAAGTCCTTTACCGTCCGCTCGATCGTGGAGCTCGCCCGGGCCAAGAAGGCCAAGGTGGTGCTCGCCGCGCCCACCGGCCGGGCCGCCAAGCGGCTCTCCGAGCTGACCGGGGCCGAGGCCTCGACCGTGCACCGGCTGCTGGAACTCAAACCGGGCGGCGATGCGGCGTACGACCGGGACCGGCCGCTGGACGCCGACCTGGTGGTGGTCGACGAGGCCTCCATGCTGGACCTGCTGCTGGCCAACAAACTGGTCAAGGCGGTGGCCCCGGGTGCCCATCTGCTGCTGGTGGGGGATGTGGACCAGCTGCCTTCGGTGGGTGCCGGGGAGGTGCTGCGGGACCTCCTGGCCGAGGGCGGGCCGGTGCCGGCGGTCCGGCTCACCCGGATCTTCCGGCAGGCCCAGCAGTCCGGAGTGGTGACCAACGCGCACCGGATCAACACCGGACTGCCCCCGCTGACCGAAGGCCTGCCGGACTTCTTCCTGTTCGCCGAGGAGGACACCGAGGAGGCCGGCCGGCTCACCGTGGACGTGGCCGCCCGTCGCATTCCGGCCAGATTCGGCCTCGACCCGCGCCGGGACATCCAGGTGCTGGCACCCATGCACCGCGGCCCGGCCGGCGCCGGCACCCTCAACGGCCTGCTCCAGCAGGCCATCACCCCGGCCCGGCCCCAGCTGGCCGAGAAGCGGTTCGGCGGGCGGGTGTTCCGGGTCGGGGACAAGGTCACCCAGATCCGGAACAACTACGAGAAGGGCGCCAACGGGGTCTTCAACGGCACCGTGGGGGTGGTCACCGGCCTTGACCTGGACGAGCAGCGGCTGACCGTGCGTACCGACGAGGACGAGGAGGTGCCGTACGAGTTCACCGAGCTGGACGAGCTGGCGCACGCCTACGCCGTCACCATCCACCGTTCCCAGGGGAGTGAATATCCGGCCGTGGTGATCCCGGTCACCACCGGGGCTTGGATGATGCTCCAGCGAAACCTGCTGTACACGGCGGTGACCAGGGCGAAGAAACTGGTCGTCCTCGTCGGGTCCCGCAAGGCCCTCGGCCAGGCGGTGCGTACGGTTTCCGCAGGCAGGAGGCATACGGCGGTGGCTCACAGGCTGTCCGGCCGCATACCGGTGGGAAACATCACCTAAATGATCGATCATCTGGGGTTTCCGCAGCGGCGCGGAGGGGGCAGGATGTGCAGGTTGGCGGCACTCAGTGCCGTTGAAACAACCAAAGGCCGACCCCGAGTGCACTCTCCTGCGCCAAATGGGGGAAGGTAGAGGCAGTCAGGGCACCTCGAAGAAGAGGCACTACGTCGGTGAGGGATGACGTGAGCGACAACTCTGTAGTACTCCGGTACGCGGACGGTGAATACACCTACCCGGTGGTCGAGAGCACCGTCGGTGACCAGGGCTTCGACATCTCGAAGCTGCGGGCCCAGACCGGGCTCGTCACCTTGGACAGCGGCTACGGCAACACCGCCGCCTACAAGTCCGCGATTACCTACCTCGACGGTGAGCAGGGCATCCTGCGCTACCGCGGCTACCCGATCGAGCAGCTGGCCGAGCGGTCGACCTTCATCGAGGTCGCGTACCTGCTGATCAACGGTGAGCTGCCGACCGTCGACCAGCTCGCGTCGTTCCGCAACGAGATCACCCAGCACACGCTGCTGCACGAGGACGTGAAGCGCTTCTACGACGGCTTCCCGCGGGACGCGCATCCGATGGCGATGCTGTCCTCCGTGGTCAGCGCGCTGTCGACGTTCTACCAGGACAGCCACAACCCCTTCGACGAGAAGCAGCGCCACCTCTCGACGATCCGGCTGCTGGCCAAGCTTCCGACCATCGCGGCCTACGCGTACAAGAAGTCGGTCGGCCACCCGGTGGTCTACCCGCGCAACGACCTCGGCTACGTCGAGAACTTCCTGCGCATGACCTTCTCGGTGCCGGCCCAGGAGTACGACCTGGACCCGGTCGTGGTCAACGCGCTCGACAAGCTCCTGATCCTGCACGCGGACCACGAGCAGAACTGCTCGACCTCCACGGTCCGCCTCGTCGGCTCCTCGCAGGCGAACATGTTCGCCTCGATCTCGGCCGGCATCTCGGCCCTGTGGGGTCCGCTGCACGGTGGCGCCAACCAGTCGGTCCTGGAGATGCTCGAGGGCATCAAGAACGACGGCGGCGACGTCGACGCCTTCATCCGCAAGGTGAAGAACAAGGAGGACGGCGTCCGCCTGATGGGCTTCGGGCACCGCGTCTACAAGAGCTTCGACCCCCGGGCGAAGATCATCAAGGCGGCGGCGCACGATGTCCTCTCGGCGCTCGGCAAGTCCGACGAGCTGCTCGACATCGCCCTCAAGCTGGAGGAGCACGCGCTGGCCGACGAGTACTTCGTCGAGCGCAACCTCTACCCGAACGTGGACTTCTACACCGGTCTGATCTACCGGGCGATGGGCTTCCCGACCGAGATGTTCACCGTGCTCTTCGCGCTCGGCCGGCTGCCCGGCTGGATCGCCCAGTGGCACGAGATGATCAAGGAGCCGGGTTCCCGCATCGGCCGTCCGCGCCAGATCTACACCGGCGAGGTCCTGCGCGACTTCGTCCCGGTCGAGGCCCGCTAGGTCTCGGACGTCTCGTACCGCGCGCAGGTCCGGCAGGTCCGGCAGGTCTCGCAGACCGCGCAGGCCGCCAGGCCCCGCAGGCAGAGAAAAGCGCCCCGCCGTCGATCCCCCCACGGGTCGACGAGCGGGGCGCTTTCCGTTCCCCGGTCGGATTCCCCCCACGGGACCCGAGCCGAGGCGCTCAGTGGTCTGCCGGGACCCGTAACGGGTCGGGAGGGCCGCTCAAGGCTCCCCGTGGGCACGTGTCCCGGCCGGCTGATGCCCGGATGTCCCCCAAGACCTCCGCAAACGTCCCCCAAGACGTTCCTGGCATCGCCCCATTAGACCCGCGACCACCCCGGATGGTTACGTTGCCATCACTGTGATCTGCGTCTCCCGTGAAGGATGTGTGTGGGACCGGCGAAGGTGATCCACTAGCGGAACGAGCGCAGCCGCAGGCTGTTGGTCACCACGAAGACCGAGGAGAAGGCCATCGCGGCCCCCGCGATCATCGGATTGAGCAGTCCCGCGGCGGCCAGCGGAAGGGCCGCCACGTTGTAGCCGAAGGCCCAGAACAGGTTGCCCTTGATGGTGGCCAGGGTCCGCCGGGACAGCCGGATCGCGTCCGCGGCCACCCGCAGGTCGCCGCGGACCAGGGTCAGGTCGGCGGCCTCGATGGCCGCGTCGGTGCCGGTGCCCATCGCGAGCCCCAGATCGGCCCGGGCCAGGGCGGCCGCGTCGTTGACGCCGTCGCCGACCATGGCGACCGTACGGCCTTCCGCCTGGAGCCGTTCGACCACGTCCACCTTGTCCTGCGGGAGCACTTCGGCGATGACCTCGTCGATGCCTACGGCCCGGGCCACGGTCTCGGCGACGGCCTGGTTGTCGCCGGTCAGCAGGACCGGGGTGAGGCCGAGCCCGCGCAGCTGTGCCACCGCCTCGGCGCTGGTCTCCTTGATCGCGTCGGCCACCGTCAGGACGCCCTGTGCGGTGCCGTCCCAGGCGACCAGGACGGCCGTGGCACCGTCCGCCTCGGCGGCCTGCCGGGCCCCCTCGAGCTCCGGCGGGAGGGCGATGGAGCGGTCGGCGAGCAGCCGCGCCCGTCCGGCCAGCACCTCGTGGCCGTCGACCCGGCCGCGTACGCCGAGCCCGGGGAGGGCGGCGAAGTCCTCCGCGGCCGGCAGACCGCCCACCCGCTCGGCGGCGCCGGCGGCGATGGCGCGGGCGACGGGGTGCTCGGAGGCGTGTTCCAGGGCGCCCGCGAGGCGCAGGACGCGGGTCTCGTCGGCGCCTTCGGCGGTGTGCACGGCGAGCAGGGTCATCCGGCCGGTGGTGACGGTTCCGGTCTTGTCCAGGACCACCGTGTCCACGCGCCGGGTGGACTCCAGCACCTCCGGGCCCTTGATCAGGATGCCGAGCTGGGCACCGCGGCCGGTGCCGACCAGCAGGGCGGTCGGGGTGGCAAGGCCCAGGGCGCAGGGGCAGGCGATGATGAGGACGGCCACGGCGGCGGTGAAGGCGGCGGCCGGGTCCTCGGTGGCGAGCAGCCAGCCCACCCAGGTGCCGAGGGCGATGAGCAGCACCACGGGCACGAACACGGCGGAGATCCGGTCGGCGAGCCGCTGCACCTCGGCCTTGCCGTTCTGGGCGTCCTCCACCATCTTGGCCATCCGGGCCAGCTGGGTGTCGGCGCCGACCCGGGTCGCCTCGACGACCAGCCGGCCGGAGGCGTTGACGGTGGCGCCGGTGACCGGGTCGCCGGGGGTGACCTCGACCGGGGCGGACTCGCCGGTGAGGAGGGAGACGTCCACCGCGGAGGCGCCCTCGACGACGGTGCCGTCGGTGGCGATCTTCTCGCCCGGGCGTACGACGAACCGGTCGCCGACCGCGAGGGCGGTCACGGCTATCCGCACCTCGGTGCCGTTGCGCAGCACCGCGACGTCCTTGGCGCCCAGTTCGAGCAGGGCCTTGAGGGCCGCGCCGGCCTTCCGCTTGGAGCGGGCCTCCAGGTAGCGGCCGAGCAGGATGAAGACGACGACCCCGGCCGCGACCTCCAGGTAGATGGCGTCGGCGCCGTCCGCCCGGGTGGCGGTGAAGTCGAAGCCGTGCCGCATGCCGGGCATTCCGGCGTGGCCGAAGAACAGCGCCCACAGGGACCAGGCGAAGGCGGCCAGCGTGCCGATCGAGACCAGGGTGTCCATGGTGGCGGCGCCGTGCCTGGCGTTGGTCCAGGCGGCCCGGTGGAAGGGCAGGCCGCCCCACACCACCACGGGGGCGGCCAGGGTGAGCGAGAGCCACTGCCAGTTGTCGAACTGCAGGGCCGGCACCATCGCGAGCAGCACGACGGGCGCCGCGAGCAGGGCGGAGACCAGGAGCCGGCCCCGCAGCGCGGCGAGTTCCGGATCGGTCCGGTCCGTGCCGGTGCCCTCCGGGGCAGCCGGTTCCGGTTCGGCGGCCGGGGGTGGGGGCTCCTCGGCCGTGTAGCCGGTCTTCACCACGGTGGCGATCAGGTCGGCGACCTGTACGCCCCCCGTCGCGGAGACCTTCGCCTTCTCGGTGGCGTAGTTCACCGAGGCGGTGACTCCGTCCATCCGGTTGAGTTTCTTCTCGATGCGGGCCGCGCACGAGGCGCAGGTCATCCCGCCGATGGTCAGTTCCACCTCGAGGGTGCTGCTCATGGTCCGGCTCCAGGGAGAGGGCCGGGCCGTGCGGGACCAGTGTCATCTGGCCGGCACGGCCCGGCGGGGTACTGCGGAAGAGGAGGGGTTCAGCCGGCGGCGAGCTCGTAGCCGGCCTCGTCGACGGCCGCGCGTACGTCGTCCTCGGCGAGCGGTGCGTCGGAGACCACGGTGACCTCGCCGGTCGCGGCGACGGCCTTGACCGAGCTGACGCCGGCGAGGGCGGAGATCTCGGCGGTCACCGCGCCCTCGCAGTGCCCACAGGTCATGCCGGTCACCCGGTAGACGGTGGTGGTCTGGGTGTCCGTCTCGGCGGTCATGTCGTTCTCCTCTTCGGGGCGTCCGTCGTGGGTGGGCGGGGCCGCGCGTGCTCCACGGTCCCTCCCGTCTCTACAGACTATACCCCTAGGGGGTATGAATGCGGGTGTCTTCGGCGCCTTCTTGTGGGCGTCGAGCGATGTCCGAGTGAGGGCGGCCTTCAGTGGGTGGCCGGAGTCGTGGGGGTCGCGGTGAAGGCCGGCTCCAGGTAGCGGAGCAGGACGGTCTTGAGCTCGGCCACGTACGCCGCGCGCTCGGCCCCCTCGGTGGCCAGGATCAGGTCCAGCGAGGACTTGAAGATGCCCAGGATCATGTGGGCGACCAGGTCCAGCTCGGCCGGCGTGGAGTCGGGGCAGAAGGTCCGCAGTACGCCCTGGACCCGGGTCAGCAGGTCGGCCATCAGGGCCTCGTGGCCCTGGGAGATGCCGGGGACTCCGGAGCCGTGCATCAGGGCCCAGAACGCCGGGTTCTCGCAGCAGAAGGCGATCACCGGGTCGAGCACGGCGTCCAGCAGCTCGGGCAGGGGCTTCTGCAGGTTCTCCGGCAGGAAGGCCTGGCCGTGCATCTCGCGGGCCCGCTGGAGCAGGTGCCCGCCCAGCTCCATCGCGATGGCCTCCTTGTTCGGGAAGAACTGGTAGAGCGTGCCGGGCGAGACCCCGGCCTCCTTGGCGATCGAGTTGGTGCTGGCGGCGGCGTAGCCGTTCCTGCAGAACACCCCGGCCGCGGCCTCCAGGAGCTGGGCGATCCGGCGCTCCCCGCGGGCCTGGCGGCGCGGGGCTGCGGGCTTCTTGGCGGCCGGCTTGTCCTGGGGCACGGCGGATCCCTTCCATCCCAAGGGTGATTGACAAACACGAGAGGTCGCTCGCATTCTTGGAAAACGCGAGCGACTGCTCGTGTTTGCCAGTCTATCGTCTGGCAATCACGGTGAAGGGGACACCGAGCCATGCCCGAAGTCAAGAAGACGCCGAGGGGGTCGGGGGAGGGCGCCTTCACCCGGTTCGTGACCGCCCGGCCGCGCCTGTCACTGCTGCTCGCCCTGCTGGTCACGGCCCTGGCCGTGCTGGCGGGCAGCGGAGTCGCCGACCGGATGGGCAGCGGCGGCTGGGAGGACCCCGACGCCCGGTCGAGCTATGCGGCCGAGGCGCTGGAACGCGAATTCCCGGCCTCCCAGCCCAACCTGCTGCTGCTCGTCCAGGCCGGACCGGAGGTGGGCCCGGCCGGGGTCGACGATCCGGCCGTCGCCGCCGAGGCCGGCCGGCTCGCCGCGCGGCTCGCCGCCGAAGAGGGGGTCACCGGAGTCGGTTCGTACTGGCAGACCAGACTCCCGGCGCTGCGCTCAGAGGACGGGCGGCAGGCGCTGATCGCCGCCCGGGTCCAGGGGGACGAGAAGACCACCACCCGGGTCCTCGACCGGATCGCCCCCGAGCTGCGGGGCACCCACGGGCCGGTCGAGGTGTCCCTCGGCGGACCGGTGGCCGTCCAGCGCGAGGTCACCGCCACCATCCAGGAGGACCTGCTGCGCGCCGAGCTGATCGCCCTGCCGGTGACCCTCGTACTGCTCGTCCTGGTCTTCGGCAGCGCCATCGCCGCCCTGCTGCCGCTCGGCGTCGGCATCATCGCCATCCTGGGCACCAACGCGGTCCTGCGCGGACTCACCGAGTTCACCGAGGTCTCGGTGTTCGCCATGAACCTCACCACGGCGCTCGGCCTCGGCCTCGCCATCGACTACGCCCTGTTCATCGTGCGCAGGTTCCGCGAGGAGCTGGCGGCCGGCCGGGAGCCGGTGGCGGCCGTCGGAGCCACCCTGCGGACGGCCGGCCGCACGGTCCTCTTCTCGGCGCTCACCGTCGCGGTCGCACTCTCGGCGATGCTCCTCTTCCCGATGTACTTCCTGCGCTCCTTCGCCTACGCCGGGATCGCGGTGGTGCTGATCGCGGCCGCGGCCGCGCTGGTCCTGCTGCCGGCCGCGCTGGTGCTGCTGGGGGAGCGGGTCAACTCCCTGGACCTGCGGCGGCTGTGGCGGCGCCGCGGAGCGGCCGGCGCAACGGCCGGCGGCTCGGACGGGACCGAGGGCAGTGACGGCGGCAGCGGCAGCGGTGGGGGCGGCTGGGCGCGGTCGGCGGCGCTGGTGATGCGCCGGGCCCCGGTGTTCGCCGTGGCCACCACCGCCGGGCTGCTGCTCCTCGGACTGCCCTTCCTCGGCGTGAAGTTCGGCACCGTCGACGACCGGCAGCTGCCCAGGACCGCCGAATCGCACCTCGTGCAGCAGGAGATCCGGGACGGCTTCCCCGGCAGTCCCGGGGCCGGACTGGTGGTCCTCGCGGAGGGCCCGGCGAGCCCCTCCGACTACGAGCGGTACCGGGCGACCCTGGAGGACCTGCCGGGCGCGGCCCGGGCCGAAGGGCCGGTGACCTCGGGGGAGTACGCGTACTTCACCGTCCTCGGCAAGGGCGAGGCCGTCGGGCAGCAGGCCCAGGACCTCGTGGGCGAGGTCCGCGGGGTGGACGCGCCCTTCGAGACCGCGGTCACCGGGCAGGCGGCCGTCCTGGTCGACGCCCAGGACGCCATAGCGGAGAAGCTGCCGTGGGCGCTCGCCCTGATCGTGGCCGCCACCCTGCTGCTGGTCTTCCTGCTCACCGGGAGCGTGCTCATACCCCTCCAGGCGGTGCTGCTGAACGCACTCAGCCTGACCGCGATGTTCGGTGCGGTGGTGTGGGTCTTCCAGGAGGGCAATCTCTCCGGCCTCCTCGCCTTCACCGCCACCGGAGACATAGAGACCACCCTGCCGGTGCTGATGTTCTGCATCGCGTTCGGACTCTCCATGGACTACGGGGTGTTCCTCATATCCCGGATCAAGGAGGAGTACGACCGCACCGGCGACCACGAGGGCGCGGTCCGGACCGGACTGGCCCGGACGGGCGGGCTGATCACCGCGGCCGCCGTGATCCTGGCGGTGGTGATGGTGGCCATCGGCACCTCGCGGGTGACCAACACCAAGATGCTGGGGCTCGGCATCGCGTTGGCCGTCCTCATGGACGCGATGGTGGTCCGCAGCCTGCTGGTGCCGGCCGTGATGAAGCTGACCGGGCGGGCCACCTGGTGGGCCCCGGGGCCGCTGCGCCGGCTGCACGAACGCTTCGGACTGAGCGAGGGCGAACCGGCGGCGGCACCCGCGGAGCCGGAGCGGGTCCCGGCCGGGGTCGGCTAGCCGGGAGCGCGGCCCGCCGGCCGGGGGGGCGGGCCAGGCGGGGGCCGGAGGGTCCGGGGGCCGAGGGGCCGAGGTCCGGCCGCAGCCCGGCCGACCGGGTCAGTCCTCGCGGCGGCCCCGGTTGCCGGGCCGCCGCGCCACCCAGGCGCGGATCGTGTCGGCGTACCAGTAGGGCTTGCCGCCCTCCACATGGTCCGGCGGCGGCAGCAGCCCGTGCTTGCGGTAGGAACGCACGGTGTCGGGCTGGACCCGGATGTGGGCGGCGATCTCCTTGTACGACCACAGCTTCCGGTCGGTCATGGCACACCTCCTGGTCCACGCCCCAGGGGCGGCCGGGAGGCCGTCGGGGGAGCCGGAGCGCGGACGCTGACGATCACTCGAGTTGTTGCCCGGAGAACGACCCTCGGTGAAGGCAGGGGAGGGGCTGTCGAACGTCTGTGACGGAAGACCCGCGTCATGCGGACAAGCGTGACGAATACCCGACCCCTGTGACAGAAGCGGCACAGGAGCCGGGCGGGGCCTCAGCGGTACAGCGGGGGCCGTTCGGCCAGGTCCACCGGGGTGCGGGTGCCGGTCCGCCGGGCCGTCAGGCCCGCCTCGGACACGGCCGCCGCCGCGTAACCGTCCCAGGCGTCCGGGCCCGCCACCTCCCCCCGGGCGGCCGCGGCCACCCACCGCCGCAACTGGCGGTCGTAGGCGTCGGCGAAGCGCACCGTGAAGTCCTGGGCGATCTCCCCGTACCGGCGGCCCGCGGACTGCACGACCATCGCGTGCCCGTCACCGATCCGGGCGCTGCCCGCCTCGCCGACCGCCTCGCACTGAACCTGGTAGCCGAACCCGCAGTTGACGAAGATCTCCACATCGACCACGGCACCGCCGGAAGTCTCCAGCAGCACCAACTGCGGATCGCCCAGCCCCTCGGGGGCGGCCGAGGACGGGGCCGGAGACAGCACGGACACCGCCGTGATCTCCTGCCCGAGCAGCCAGCGGGCCGCATCCACCTCGTGCACCACCGAGTCGCTGATCAGCATGTCGCTGGTGAAGAACGACGGGGTGGAGACGTTGCGGTGACGGCAGTGCAGGAACAGCGGCCGCCCGATCCCGCCCGCGTCCAACAGCTCCTTCAGCCGCTCGTACTCGGCGTCGAACCGGCGCATGAACCCCACCTGGATCCGTCGCCGGCCCAGCCGCTGCTCCGCCTCCAGGATCCGCAGCGCGCCCGCCGCATCCGGGGTCAGCGGCTTCTCGCACAGCACCGGAAGATCCCGCTCCAGCGCCGCCAGGAGGGCTTCCTCGTGAGCCGGCCCCGGAGACGCGATCAGTACGGCCTGCACCCCGGGCGCGGCCAGCGCGGCCGCCGGATCGGTATGGGCGCTCACACCCTCCAGGCCCCGGGCGACCTCCTTGACCCGGTCGCCGTCCGGGTCGGCCACGGCCACCACCCGGGCCCCGCCGACCGTATGCCCGATCCGCCGCACATGATCGGCGCCCATCCGCCCGGTACCGATCACGGCTATGCCGAGTGTGCTGGTCACCACCGAATCCTCCTCAACGGGCGCCACAGGAGCGCAGATAGGCGCGGGTGCGCCGGGCAATGGGCAGCGGCCGGTCCGGCGGGCAGGGATACATGTCCTGCTCCACGATCGCGAACAGCTCGGTGCCCAGCTTCTGGGCGGCGGCCAGCACGGGCTCCAGCGCCGGCACCCCGGCGGGCGGCTCGCACATCACCCCGCGGGCCACCGCCGGACCGAAGGGCAGCTGCTCCGCCACGACCTCGGCCAGGATCCGCGGATCCACCTGCTTGAGGTGCAGGTAGCCGATCCGCTCCCCGAACGTCTCGATCAGCTCCACGCTGTCCCCGCCGCAGTAGGCGTAGTGGCCGGTGTCCAGGCAGAGCGAGACCAGCTCCGGATCGGTCCCGTCCAGGAACCGGGTCACGTTCGCGGGGGTGTCGACATGCGTGTCCGCATGCGGATGGACCACGATCCGCAGCCCGTAGCGGTCCTGCACCTCCCGGCCCAGCCGCTCGGTCTGCCGGGTCAGTTCACGCCACTGATCCGCGGTCAGCTCGCGGTCCTCCAGCACCGCGCCGGTCTTGTCGTCCCGCCAGAACGACGGGATCACCACCAGATGACCCGCACCCGCCGCCCGGGTGAGGGCCGCCACACGCGACACGTGCTCCCAGGTCTGCTCCCAGACGGCGGGACCGTGATGGAGTCCGGTGAAGACGGTGCCGGCCGACACCTTCAGCCCGCGCTTCGCCGTCTCCTCCACCAGCCGGGCCGGTTCGGTGGGGAGATAGCCGTACGGGCCGAGCTCGATCCACTCGTAACCGGCGTCGGCAACCTCGTCGAGAAAGCGCGCCCAGCCGGTCTGCTGCGGATCGTCCGGAAACCACACCCCCCAGGAGTCCGGTGCCGAACCGACACGGATACGGGTCAACGCGGGCGGGGAGGACGTCATAACGGCCACCTTAGGCTGCATCGCTCGTGGAGACTGGAGGACTTGACAGTGACGACCGACCCGGCGGACCCGTTCGACCTGATCACCATGGGCCGTATCGGGGTGGATCTCTACCCGCTCCGCAGCGGAGTACCGCTCGCCGAAGCGGACACCTTCGGCCGGTTCCTCGGCGGCTCGCCGGCCAATGTGGCCGTCGCGGCAGCCCGGCTCGGACGGCGTGCCGCGGTGATCACCCGGACCGGAGCGGATCCGTTCGGCGTGTACCTGCGGGCCGAGCTGCGCGGATTCGGGGTCGACGACCGGTGGGTGGGCGAGGTCGCGGCCTACCCCACCCCGCTGACCTTCTGCGAGATCTTCCCGCCGGACCACTTCCCGATCCACTTCCGGCGCGAACCCAAGGCCCCGGACCTGGAGATCCACCCGGAGGAGCTGGACCTCGAAGCGGTCCGGGCCGCCCGGGTGTTCTGGATGACCGGCACCGGGCTGAGCGCGGAACCCAGCCGGGGCGCGACCCTGGCCGCGCTGGAGGCGCGGGCGAAGTGCGGGACCACCGTGTTCGACCTGGACTGGCGGTCCGTGCTGTGGTCGGCGGACCCGGCCGAGGCCTACGCCCGGGCTCTGGCGCTGGCGACCGTGGCCGTCGGCAACGCGGAGGAGTGCGAGATCGCCACGGGCGAGCGCGAACCGTACGCGGCGGCCCGCGCCCTGCTGGCGGCCGGGGTGGAGCTGGCGGTGGTGAAACGGGGGCCCGAAGGGGTACTTGCCGTCCACCGGGACGGCACGGTGGCGGAAGTCCCGCCGGTGAAGATCGAGGTGGTCAACGGGCTGGGGGCGGGCGATGCGTTCGGCGGTGCGCTGTGCCACGGGCTGCTGGCGGGGTGGGAGCTGGAGCGGGTGATGCGGTTCGCGAATGCGGCCGGGGCGATCGTGGCTTCGCGGTTGGCGTGCTCCAGTGCGATGCCGTTCGCCGACGAGGTGGAGGAGGTGCTGGCCTGATGGGGGTCGTCGGCGAGTGGGGGATGGGGTTGACCCGGCTCAGGGTGCTGGAGCTGGGGGCGGGGGAGTCGTACGGGTTCGAGTGCGGGGACTGCGAGTGGATCGTGCTGCCGCTGGAGGGGGGGTGCCGGGTCCGCTGCGCGGAGCCTTCCCCCACCCCGCCCCTTCCCGCAGTGCCGATCTGCGGCTCCGCCGCGTGGGGGGCTCCGCCCCCGGACCCCCGCGCCTCGAACGCCGGCGGGGCCGGGAGTGCCCCGAACGGCGGTGGGGACGAGGTGGTTCTGCGGGGGCGTGTGAGTGTGTTCGGCGGGGTCACCGACTTCGTCTACCTGCCGCGGGACGGGCGGGCCGAGGTGAGCTCGGACGAGGGGGGCCGGTTCGCGCTCGTCGGGGCGCGGTGTGAGCGGCGGTTGACCGCGCGGTACGGGGCGGCCGCGGATGTGCCCGTGGAGTTGCGTGGCAGCGGGAGCTGCTCGCGGCAGGTCAACAACTTCGCCGCCGCCGACGCCTTCGAGTGCGATCGGCTGATCGCCGTCGAGGTGCTCACCCCGGGCGGGAACTGGTCCTCGTACCCGCCGCACAAGCACGACGAGCACCACCCGGGCGAGGAGTCCCGGCTGGAGGAGATCTACTACTACGAGATCGCCCCGCACGGGGACACCCCCGGGCTCGGCTACCAGCGGGTCACCCCCTCCCCGGCAGGGAAGACGGACGTCCTCACGGAGGTCCGCAGCGGGGACGCGGTGCTCATTCCCGACGGCTGGCACGGGCCCTCCATCGCCGCCCCCGGCCACGACATGTACTACCTGAACGTGATGGCCGGGCCGGACGGCCCCCGGGAGTGGCTGATCAGGGACCATCCCGACCACGCCTGGATCCGGGACACCTGGCCGGCGCAGCAGACCGACCCCCGGCTGCCCTTCTACCGTGCGGAGGACGCCCCCCGATGAGACTCACCACCGCGCAGGCCCTGATCGGCTTCCTCGCCCGCCAGTTCACCGAGCGGGACGGCCGCCGGCGCCGGTTGATCGCCGCCACCTGGGGGATCTTCGGGCACGGCAACGTCGCCGGCATCGGGCAGGCCCTGCTGGAGACCGGCGGCAAGCGGATGCCCTTCCTGCAGGGCCGGAACGAGCAGGCGATGGTGCACGCCGCCGTCGGGTACGCCCGGCAGTCCGGGCGGCTGTCCGCGCACGCCGTGACCACCTCCATCGGGCCCGGTGCCACCAACCTCGTCACCGGCGCCGCCCTCGCCACGGTCAACCGGCTGCCCGTGCTCCTGCTGCCCGGCGACACCTTCGCGACCCGGCCCGCCGACCCGGTGCTGCAACAGCTCGAACTCCCCTACGCGGGCGACGTGTCCGTCAACGACACCCTGCGCCCGGTGTCCCGCTACTTCGACCGGATCACCCGCCCCGAGGCGCTGATCCCCGCCGCCCTCCAGGCCATGCGGGTGCTCACCGACCCGGTGCAGACCGGCGCCGTCACCCTGGCACTGCCGCAGGACGTGCAGGCCGAGGCGTACGACTGGCCGGAGGAGTTCTTCGCCGAGCGGGTGTGGACGGTGCGCAGGCCCCGCCCCGACCACGCGGAGCTGGAGGCGGCGGCGCGGGCCGTACGGGCGGCGGCCCGGCCGCTGATCATCGCCGGCGGCGGGATCCGGCACAGCGCGGCCGAGGCCGAGCTCGCCGGGTTCGCCGAGGCCACCGGCATTCCGGTGGCCGCCACCCAGGCCGGCAAGGGCACCCTGCCGTACGGCCACCCCGCCGACGTCGGCGCCATCGGCCACACCGGGACGGCCGCCGCCAACGAGCTGGCCCGCACCGCCGACCTGGTGATCGCCGCCGGGACCCGGCTGACCGACTTCACCACCGCCTCCGCCACCCTGTTCCGGCACCCGCACGTACGGTTCACCGGCCTCAACCTCGACCCCTTCGACGCCCACAAGCTCGCCGCCCGGCCCCTGGTCGCGGACGCCCGCGAGGGGCTGCGGGAGCTGGCCGCGCTGCTCTCCGGGCATCGGGTCGACGCCGGGTACGCGGCCGCGTACCGGAGCGCAAAGGAGGACTGGGAGCGGCAGGTCGACCTGGCCTTCCACGCCGCCGACCCGGACGCCGCGCCCACTCAGGCGCAGCTGCTGGGTGCCCTCGACGCGGTGGTGACCGGGGACGACGTACTGATCAACGCGGCCGGATCGCTTCCGGGGGACCTGCACAAGCTGTGGCGGGCCAGGTCGCCGCTCCAGTACCACGTGGAGTACGGCTACTCCTGCATGGGATACGAGATCCCGGCCGCGATCGGCGTGGCCCTCGCCGACCCCGGCCGGCCGGTGTGGGCGCTGGTCGGCGACGGCACGTACCTGATGAACCCCACCGAGCTGGTCACCGCCGTCCAGGAAGGCATCCCGCTCAAACTGGTCATCGTGGACAATCAGGGGTACGCCTCCATCGGGGGGCTGTCCCAGGCGGTGGGCGGCGAACGCCTCGGCACCGACTTCCGGAACGGCGGCCGTCCCGGCTGGCCGGAGGTCGACCTGGCGGCAAACGCGGCCTCCCTCGGGATGACCGTCATCCGCGCCCACACCGTCCGTGACCTGCGGGAAGCCCTCGCACAGGCGCGGGAAGCGGACCGTCCCACATGTGTCTACACACGGACCCGAACGCCCGACACTGTGTCGGGCCCACCCCCTGCACAGGCGTGGTGGGATGTTCCTGTGGCCGAGACCGCGACCCGCACGTCGGCGATCGAGGCCCGAGAAGAGTACGACCGGCAAGCCGCTGATCGACGTCGCCACCTGTGAAGGCAGAAGGCTGAAGGAGTAGCAATGAAGACCGTCAACCACTGGATCGGTGGCAAGACCGTCGAGGGCGCGTCGGGCAACTACGGCCCGGTCACCGACCCGGCGACCGGCGAGGTCACCACGCAGGTCGCGCTCGCCTCCGCCGCGGAGGTCGACGCGGCGGTACAGGTCGCGAAGGAGGCCTTCGAGACGTGGGGCCAGTCCTCGCTCGCCGCCCGCACCAAGGTGCTGTTCGCCTACCGCGCCCTGCTGGACGCCAACCGCGACGCCATCGCCGAACTGATCACCGCCGAGCACGGCAAGGTGCACTCGGACGCGCTGGGCGAGGTCGCCCGCGGCCTGGAGATCGTCGAGCTGGCCTGTGGGATCACCACCCAGCTCAAGGGCGAGCTGTCCACCTCCGTGTCGAACCGCGTGGACGTCGCCGCCATCCGCCAGCCGCTGGGCGTCGTCGCGGGCATCACCCCCTTCAACTTCCCGGCTATGGTCCCGATGTGGATGTTCCCGCTGGCCGTGGCCTGCGGAAACACCTTCATCCTCAAGCCGAGCGAGAAGGACCCGTCGGCCGCCAACAAGCTGGCCGAGCTGGCGAGCGAGGCCGGTCTGCCGGACGGCGTGCTGAACGTGGTGCACGGTGACAAGGTCGCCGTGGACGCGCTGCTCGCGCACCCGGACATCTCCGCCGTCTCCTTCGTGGGCTCCACCCCGATCGCCCGCCACATCCACACCACCGCCTCCGCCAACGGCAAGCGGGTCCAGGCGCTGGGCGGCGCCAAGAACCACATGCTGGTCCTCCCGGACGCGGACCTCGACGCGGCCGCCGACGCCGCAGTGTCCGCCGCGTACGGCAGCGCCGGCGAGCGCTGCATGGCCATCTCCGCGGTGGTCGCGGTCGGCTCCATCGCCGACGAGCTGGTCGAGAAGATCCGCGAGCGCGCCGAGAAGATCAAGATCGGTCCCGGCAACGACCCGGCCTCCGAGATGGGCCCGCTGATCACCGCCGCCCACCGGGACAAGGTCGCCTCGTACGTGAAGGGCGCGGCGGACCAGGGCGCGGACGTCGTCCTGGACGGAACCGGCTACACCGTCGACGGCTTCGAGGCCGGCCACTGGATCGGCCTGTCCCTCCTCGACCACGTCAAGACCGACTCCGACGCCTACCGCGACGAGATCTTCGGCCCGGTCCTGTGCGTGCTGCGCACGGAGACCTACGAGGAGGGCGTGGCCCTGATCAACGCCTCGCCGTTCGGCAACGGCACGGCGATCTTCACCCGCGACGGCGGTGCCGCGCGCCGCTTCCAGCTGGAGGTCCAGGCGGGCATGGTCGGCGTGAACGTGCCGATCCCGGTGCCGGTGGGCTACCACTCCTTCGGCGGCTGGAAGGACTCGCTCTTCGGCGACCACCACATCTACGGCAACGACGGCATCCACTTCTACACCCGCGGCAAGGTCGTCACCACCCGCTGGCCGGACCCCTCCGAGGGCCACCTCGGCGTCGACCTGGGCTTCCCCCGCAACCACTGACGCCTGCCCGCCCGCCGGACCGCTCGCCCCCGCAACCCTCACGCGGGGGCGAGTCCGCGTTCAGCGGGTTCCGGTGTTCAGCGGGTTTCGGTCAAGTGGGGTTCCGCGGGCTGCGGTTCCGGGGGCGAGGGGTGGTCGCGGCGGCGCCGCAGCCACCACGCCGTCGCGGCGGCGGCCAGCAGGAGGAGGGTCGCGCCTGCTGCCGGCCAGGGGACTGCCGTGAAGGCGGCTCCGCCCTGGGAGCGGAGGTCCGGGTGGTCGGCGGCGGTTGCGGTGAGGGTGACGGTCACCCGGTCCAGTTGGGGGGAGTCCGGCCACGGTTCGGTCAGGTCGATCCGCCGGCCCGGGAGCAGGACCAGCTTCAGGTCGCGGGCCGGGCGGTTCAGCACCGTACGTCCGAACAGGCCCTCGGCCCGCACCGACAGCTGCGGCGAGAGCACCACGTTGCCCCGGTTGACCAGCGAGTACGAGAGGGTGGCGGGGGCCTTGCCGGTCCAGGGAACCACCGGGGCGGTCCGCTTCACCGTCACGTTCTCCACGCTCAGCCCCGGCGTCACCGGGCCCGGCACCCGGAAGTAGATGCGGGCGCCGACCGAGCGCCGCACCCCCACCTGCACCTTGCTGTCCTGCTGCACCCCTTCCACCGCGGTGCCCAGGGCCACGATCCCGCCCACGTGGTCGCCGGGAGTCGCGTCCTCGGGAACCTTCATGGTGAAGGGGATGTCCTTGCGGCCCTTGGCCGGGACGGTGACCGTGCCGGCGGCCTCCGGTCCCAGGGTGATCCACGTGCCGAGGTCCTTCGGCCGCGTCTCCACCGGCAGCAGTGCGAAGGCCCCGCCCACCGGGGTGTTCACGGCGTCGGTGGCGAAGACCTTGAAGGTCAGTTCCTCGTCGGAGGCGTTGTGCACGGTCACGCTGTCGCTGACGGTGGTGCCGGCCGCGCCCTGGTGGAAGAAGTAGGCGCGGTCGGGCATCTGCGCCCCCGCGGGCGGCGTCGGGAAGACGCCCCAGCTGCCGTTGTCGGCGGCCCGCGCGTCGGTGGCCGGTATGAGCGCGGCGGCGAGCAGGAACAGTACGCCGAGCAGCAGTCCGTGGAGCAGGGGGCGGGTGCGCATGGGGTCTCCGGAGCGGGAAGGGTGGTGCGGGGCCGGAGCCTACTCGACAACGTCGAGGACGAACTGTTCCGGTTCGGCCGGATCGTCGGCTCGAGCACCGAGCTGCGCGCCGCG
>NZ_JBFBAV010000030.1:41816-88838 GCF_040689505.1 Streptomyces sp. NPDC051211 | reverse complement strand
CCGGGACCAGCACGGCCGCGGAGAAGTAGGCGGTGACCAGGTACGAGATGATCGCCTGCTCGCTGATGCCCATGAAGCGGACCGACAGGCTCGGCCCAGGACGACGTCCTGGTCCTCGGGCCCGGCGAGGGCGACGGCATGCTGTTCGGTGGCGGCGTTGCCGTGCGCCATGAGCCGGCCGCCGAGACGGCCGAGCAGCCCGCTGGGCCGGCCGAACCCCTTGGTCAGGAGGCGCTGAGTGATGCTCTCCACGTCGCCATGGAAGCACGCGCGGAGCGTTCCGCTGCGTCGAGGCACGCACGGCGGCCCCGACGGACGACGTGAAAGCAATCTCGCCGGGCAAGCACCCCCACGCCCGGACAGCGGCGCGCGACGTTGCAGCGGCTGCGCCGCGCCGGTATCGACCGGGCGAGGCGCGCCCTTCAGGGCGGCCCTCAGCCGCCCAGCTCCGGCCTGACACGCCGCGCGTACGTGCCCTGCGAGCCGTGGAGCAGCACCGAGGGTGAGCCTGCCTCCCCTGGCCGCGGCCACGGCGGCGGCCCCGCCCGCCGGCAGTCGCGTACCGGCCGATAGCCTCCCGTCCGGGCCCGAGCGGCCCGTGCAACAGGCTGAAACGACGGGGGAGAACAAGTGCATCGACGTGGCGTGATACTGGCGGCGGGCGGATTCATGGGCGCTCTGGGCGCCGGCCAGGTACTGGCCGCCGGCCCGGCCGCCGCGGCAGCCGGCGACCGCCGCAGCGTCTACGACGTGCTGACCTATGGAGCGAAGGGCGACGGCACCACCGACGACACCGCCGCGTTCCAGGCCGCCCTCGCCGCCGCACGCGCCGTGCCCGAGGGCGCGACCCTGCTGATCCCGCCCGGCAAGTACCCCCTCACCAAGGGGCTCGTCCTCGGCCCCCGGATGACCGTGTCCGCGTACGGCGCCCACATCTTCCGCACCAAGGACTGCGGGGCCCTGGTCAAGAACTTCGACTCGGTCACCCCGGTCTCCGGCTACGAGGGCGCCGGGGACATCGCCCTGCTCGGCGGCACCTGGGACATGCGCGGCAGCCAGTACAAGCAGCAGAGCGACGCCATCGGTTTCGCCCACGCCGACGGCATCCTCGTCCAGGACTGCACGGTCCTGGACACGCCCTCCGCCCACGCCGTCGAAATCAACGCCGTACGCCGCGCCCGCATCGTCAACTGCCTCTTCGACGGGCTGCACGTCACCGGCGAAGGCACGGACACCCCCACCAACCGGGAGGCCGTGCAGATCACCGGCGCCATTTCGGCAGCCAGCCTCCCGGCCCCCGCGTACGACAACACGCCCTGCCAGGACATCCTGATCACCGGCTGCACCCTGCGGGCGGCCGCCGACGGCAGCCGCCCGTTCGGCGCGCTCGTCGGCGACCACGGCGGCGTCAAGAACGTGGTCCACCGCGACATCCGGATCATCGGCAACCACATCGAGCGCAGCGCCGCCTACGGCATCCGCACCACCGACTGGCAGCAGGCCGTCATCGCCGGCAACACGATCGAATCCGTCGGCGTCACCGCCGTCCAGGTCAGCTCCCCGGCCGGCAACGCGCTCAACGACATCACCATCACCGGCAACATCATCCGCAACACCGGTACCGACACCTCCGCCGGCGGCGCCATCGTCGTCTCCAGCGCCGGTGATCGGCACAACGGCATCACCATCACCGACAACACGATCCGTACGGTCAAGGGCGAGGCCGGCATCTACGTCGCCCAGAGCGACGGCGTCACGATCTCCGGCAACACCGTCACCGGGACCGCACGCCCGGGCGGCAGCAACTCCCAGGGCATCCACGTCCGGTACGCCCCCCACGCCGTCATCAGCGGAAACACCGTCACCGACGCCCAGGGCGACGGCATCGGCGTCGACACCGACGCGGCGGGCGTCCTGATCGCCCACAACACCGTCCTGAACCCCGCCGGGCACGGCATCGCGGCCGGTACCAACGACATCTCCCTGCGCGACAACCAGATCACCGGCGCCAACCGGGCCGGGGCGGCGGCCACGTACGGCATCCGCTTCGGCGGCAACGCGGCGAACGCCTCCTGCCAGGGCAACGTCGTCCGCAAGGGGGACGGACCGGTTCCCGCCGAGGCCGCCGTCGTCGCGCTCCCGGGCTGCGTCGGCACCTGGATCACCGGCAACGACCTGCGCGGCTGGGGCGGCGGCACCGCCGCGGTCCTCGACAGGGCCACCGGCACGCTGGCTTCCGCCAACGCCATGTGACCGCGCGACCCGCCCCGGCGGGCGGCTCACACCATGGGCACCCGGGACCGGACCGCGATCGGAGGCGATCCGATCCGGTCCTGTCCGAGCAGGGTCCGAGCCGAGCCGATCGGAGCCGCTCGGAGGCCCAGATCCCGGTCAGTCCCGGTCAGTCGTGGTCGCGGATGCCCCAGGGCGAGCCGTAGGCGGTTAGCAGGTCCAGGAACGGGCGCGGCGGTAGGGCCTCCGGGCCCAGGACGCCGGGCCCCGACCAGACGCCGCGCGCCATGAGTTCCAGCGCCACGACCGGGTTGACGGCGGTCTGCCAGACCACGGCCTGGGAGCCGTACTCCCGCATGGACCACTGGTTGTCCACCACGTGGTACAGGTACACCTCGCGCGGCCGGCCGTCCTTGGTGCCCTTCACCCAAGTCCCCGCGCAGGTCTTGCCGGTCATCCGCTCGCCCAGGGTGGCCGGGTCCGGCAGGCAGGCGGCGACCACGTCACGCGGGGAGACCCGTGCCGGGGTACCGTCCGCGCCGCGAACCGTGACCGGCTCGGTCGAGTCCAGGCCCAGCGCGTGCAGGGTCTTCAGCTTGCCGATGAAGTCGTCGCCCAGCCCGTACTTGAAGGTGACCCGCCGGGCGTCCACCCACCGCGGGACCAGCAGCACCTCCTCGTGTTCGACGTTGACGCACTCGACCGGGCCGATGCCCTCCGGGAAGTCGAACACCTCCGGCTCGCTGAACGGCTCAGTGGTGAACCAGCCGCGCTCCCGCTCGTAGACCACCGGCGGGTTCAGGCACTCCTCGATGGTCGTCCAGATGTTGAACGAAGGGGCGAAGTCGTACCCCTCGACGGTCAGGTTGGCCCCGTCGCGGATGCCGATCTCCTCGATCTCGTCGAACAGTTCGTCGGCCGCGTACCGGGCGAAGACGTCCGACAGCCCGGGTTCCACGCCCATGCCGACCAGCGCCAGCCGGCCCGACTTCTCCCACGCCCCGGCCCGCGCGAACTGCTCGTCGCCGAGCTTGACCCCGCACTCCCGGTACGGCGCTCCGGGGTGCGGCCGGGACAGCGACATCGCCATGTCCATGTAGTGGCTGCCCGCCGCGAGGGCGGCCTCGAACAGCGGCATCACGAACCGCGGATCAGTGGCGTTCAGCAGTACGTCGCACCGCTCCTCGGTGAGGAGCGCGGCGACCGCCGCCTCGTCGGAGGCGTCGATCCGGCGCGCGCTGAACCGGCCGGCAGCGTCGCCCACCGCGGCCACGGCCGCCTCGGCGCGGGCGAGGTCGTAGTCGGCCACCACGAAGTGGTCGAAGAAGTCCCGGCGGGCCGCGATCCGGGTGATCGCGGTACCGACGCCACCGGCGCCCACAAGCAGAACACGCATGACGAACCCTCTCTCGGTGAGGTCCACGGACGTCCGTGCCCCATGGGAAGGGATGAAAGCCGGGCGGGCGAGATAAGGTCAATGGTGTTGGCATAAGGGCTGCGGACGGCAGCCGCCGGTGCGGCGAAACCCGCCCGCCCCCGGTCGAGGAAGGCACCCGATGGCGAAGCAGGTGGTCCCCGAGGAGGCCCGCAGGCGGCGGCGCCCCACCCGGCAGGGCACCGTCCTGTCCGAACGGCTGATCGTCGAGACCGCCCTGCGCATGCTCCGCGAACACGGCAGCGCCGGGCTGTCCGCCCGCCGGCTGGGCGCCGCCCTCGGCGCGGATCCGAGCACCCTCTACCGGTACTTCGACGGCATGGACGGCCTCACCCTCGCCATCGGCGAGGAGCTCATCGGCCGGGCCCTCGACGGCTGGGCCGCCACCGGGGACTGGCGCCGTGACCTGCGGGAACTCGGCCTGCACATCCACGGCGCGTACCTCGCCCACCCGCAGGCCGCCCTCCTGACCGCGAGCCGTGTGACCGGCCGGCCCCGCGAGATCGCCGCCGACGAGGCCGTACTCGGCATCCTGCGCACCGCCGGCTTCCCCGACCCGGAGGCGGTCCTGATCTACCATGCCTTCATCGACCAGAGCCTGGCCTTCGCGGCCCTCGACGCCGGCTCCCTCGCCCTGGCGGAGACCTCCCGGACCTCCGACGAGCAGCAGTGGGAGTCCACCTACGCCCGGCTGCCGGCCGAGGAGTACCCGCACATCGCGGCCACTGCACGGCTGCTCGCCGCCCGGATGACCCACAGCGCCTACCCGGTCGCCCTGGACATGCTGCTGGCGAGCGCGGAGACCCGGCTCCAGGCCCTGCGGGACCGCTGACCCGCCCCACGTCGCCCCACCAGGTACCAGTACCTGGTGGGCTCCCGCTCGGTGCGGTCCGCTGCTCGGCTCGGCCCTGCTGATCCGTCCGTTGGCCGAGTCCGTCGCCCCGTCTTCCTCGACTGGAATCGACAACACCCCCGCGGGCCCCTCCCGTTGACCGAACCGGGAGACACAGCGCCCGGCCGCTACTCGGCCGGGTCCGTGGACCGCTGCGTCCGCTGTGCTGCATAGGGCCGGCGCCTGTGCTCGGCCGCTTCGATCAGGTCCTGGCCGACGGCGCCGAGGAACCGGCCCATGTCCTCCAGCCGGGTTCCGGCCGGCGTGTCTGCGCCGAGCAGGCCGGCCCCCTCGCGGGCGGCGTCGGCGAGCACCGTGTTGATCCGCGCGCTGGCGATCACCGCTCGGAACCAGACGTCCTCGTCGATGACGTACCGGTCGCGGCGGCGCCGGGCGTCGCGCTCGCGCCGAATCAGCTCCTGGGCTTCGAGGTAGCCGACGGCCTTGGAGACCGAGGCCGGGCTGACGCGCAGCCGCTCGGCCAGCTCGGCGGCCGTGAGGCTGCCGCTGTCGGTGGCGTAGAGGCAGCCGAGCACCCCGGCCGTCATCCGCTGGAGACCGGTGGCGACCAGCAGTTCGGTGAACCGGTCCGTGAACGCGTGCACCGTCTCCGGATCCCTCGCGGAGGCGGAGGCGGTGGCCTCCGGCGATTCCGGGGCCCGCACTTTCGTGTCCCGGCGCGCCCGCCGTACGGCCGCCTGCTGGGCACGGTCGGCGTGGTAGCCGGTGGGGCCGCCGTTGCGCATCACCTCCCGGGTAACGGTCGACGTCGGCCGGTCCAACCGCTTGGCGATTTCCGTGTACGAGAGGTCTTCGGCCAGTCCCGCGGCGATCTGCCGGCGGTCCTGCGGGGTGAGCCTGCCTCCAGGCATGGGGGCCTCCTGATGCTGTGTCGTCCGGCAGCCAGCATGCGTTCACCCTCAGGTCATTGCAACGCTCGAGGTTACGCTGTTGCGTTTATCTGCATGTCTGTTGCAACGATCTGCGCCATCTGACCAGCGAATACGGCAAGTTCAGCAATCCAGTGATTGCCGTTGAAGTGAATGCAACATAGCTTTTCTCCTGTCGTGAACGACCGCGATCCGACGAGAGGGGGCCCGGCATGGACCTCCAGCCCATCGGCACCACCGCCGTCCGGACCCTCCTGGACATGGCCGCGGCCGAATGCCCCGGCATGGTCGCCGGGATTCCACACGCGCGTCGACGCGCCCTCCCCCCCCCAGCAACCTGACGAATCAGGAAGCGAGACATCCCCATGCGCACGGTGATTGGTGAATTCATCAGCCTCGACGGCGTGGTCCAGGCCCCGGGCCACCCCGACGAGGACACCGACGGCGGTTTCACCCACGGAGGCTGGTCCCACCCCTTCTTCGACCCGGAGGTGATGGGCGGCACCCTGGCCGAATGGATGACCGGAACCGAGGCCCTCCTGTTCGGACGCCGCACCTGGCAGTCCATGGCCGAGGCGTGGCCGCCCAGGGCCGGCGACCCGTTCGCCGACCACATGAACAGCATCACCAAGTACGTCGTGTCCAGCACGCTCGACGAGGACGAACTGACGTGGAACAACACGACACTCATCCCCGGCGACCAGGCGCTGGAACAGATCAAGAAGCTGCGAGACACCGAAGGCGGCGACCTCGTCGTCATGGGCAGCGCGTCCCTCACCCAAACCTTGCTGACCGAGGACCTGGTCGACGAACTGCGACTCATGATCCTGCCGGTGCTCCTCGGCGGCGGCAAGACGATCTACCCGGCCGACCGCCGACTGCGCAGGCTCGAGCTCACCTCCACAGTCGTCAGCGGCACCGGGGTGCACGTGTGCACCTACCGGCCGGCGGCGGGGGCATAGCGCGAGGCCCTTTCCAACCAGTTTTCCGCTACAGCATCGCCGCCGTCATATCCGGCCTCGACGTGCTGATCAGCGGATTTCAGCCAGGAACGCAACGAAGGATCTCGCCGACGCGGTGACCCGCTCCATCGCAGATCCCACGGTCTACGCCCGCGCGGCACGATCACTGCTCCATGCGCTGGAGAGCCACCCCCGGACCCGGCTCATCGTCATCGGCGGTGCCGGCAGCCTGGAGATCGAACCCGGAGTCGTACGGGCGGACTCGGACGAGCTCCTGCACGAGAGCCTCGATGCGCTCGGCCTGCCGAGGGAATACGCGGCTGCCGTACGCGGCCACCGGGACGCCCTGAACGTCTTGCGTACCTCCAACCGGTTGTGGACCTACTTCAGCCCCGCGGAGGACATCGGCCCCGGCGAACGCACGGGCCGCTTCCGGACCGGCGGCGATCAGCCGGTCCTCGACGCAGACGGGCGCAGCCGCATCTCCATGGAGGACGCCGCAGTCGCACTCGTCAACGAGGCGGAACTGCCCTGCTACGTCCAACGCCGCTTCACCGTCGGCTACTGAACCGACCGGGCGAGTTGCGTTTTTGGAGCTAGAGGCGGGCGGTGCGGGCGTCGGGCAGGCAGCCTGACCGCGCACCGGCCCGGTCCCGGGACGGGGCCGGCCGGTGCTTTCGATGGGAGCTGCGGGTTTCAGCGCAGGGTGAAGCCTCCCGTGAGGCCTCCCGTTACGCGGTCGTGTGCTTCTTCTCAGCCCCCGACCGGTTCAGCGGCGGGTCGGTGAGTACCGGGTCCGGGGTCCGGTGGACCCAGGGACCTGCACCGTTGTCCTGGTTGTTGGTCGGATCGTCCACGCAGTCGAGCTCGAAGGTGCGCGGGGTCTGCGGATTCCCCTCGTTGACGACGAAGCAGATCGTCTCCCACACCTGGCCGCTGTCCGTGAGCACCTCGATGGAGACGACTCCCGCCTGTGCGGCGATGGAGACGGAGCACGCGTCCCGCGGGTAGTCCGGGTGCTGCGGCAGACGGGTGAGGTTGTGCCAGCTCCAAGGGGTGAGGTTGTTGTTGTTGACCAAGCCGCCCTGGATGTCGCGGATGCCGACGTACGTCACACGGTTGACGAGCACGGCCTTGACCTCTTGGTTATTGCTCGGGAGGTAGGCGTCCACGTCGTTGCACGGGCCGGCCGGCCCCTGCGCCCCTGCCGGTCCCTGGGCACCCGCCGCCCCTTGCGGCCCTTGAGCGCCGGTCTCGCCTTGGGGGCCGGCCGGGCCCTGAGCGCCGGTCTCACCTTGGGAACCGGCCGGGCCTCGGGCACCCGTCCCCCCGCGCGGACCCGGCGGGCCGGCCGGGCCCCGAGGCCCGGGCGGACCGGCCGGGCCCCTGCACTCGTCGTGTCCGTCACCACCACCGCGTCGCTGCTGCTTGTCCAGCGCCGACCCCACCGGCGGCCGCTTGCGCGGCGGCTTGCACTCGTCCCCTCCGCCACCGGACGGGGCGGCGGACCCAAGGGCCCCGGCGACCGGCTGAGCCACCGCAATACCGGGGCCGGCCACTCCGGCCAGCACGAGGGAAAGCGCTGCCAGAACGCCTCCCGTCACCCGGGTTCGGCTTCGGGAGACGGGACCGAGCGGCGAGCCGGTCCTGTGCCCACGACTCATACAACGCTCCTCTGCGACAGGATTTGCCACCGGAACGAGGTGCTCCGGCTGTGAGTTCGAGCCTCTTCGGTCATATCGGATGACATTCGCAATTTCTTGAGCGCCTCGGCCCCGCCATCAACAGTTCGGCCTAAGGAGCCGGTCGGGGATCGGCCAAACCTGCCACCAGCCGCGCACGCCGTCACCGTGCCGCACAAATGGGCGTGACGCCCGCCTCCCGCAGTCGTTGAAACTGTAGGTCAGCGAAGTACACGAAGGCCCCGAGTCAGTCTCGGGGCCTTCGTGCTGTCGGCTGATGGCGGCGGCTGCGGCCATGTCGTGGACGGCGGAGGACCGGCCCGAGCAACCTCGGCGGCGCGTGGGACGGCTGACGGCCACGGGGGCGGGGACGGGGCGCCGAAGTCGGCCATTCTCGGCTCGGCTACTCTCGGCGCCACTGACGCTCACTCCGCGATCCGGGCCACTGCAACCGATCGTCACTCGGGAGACGCCAACGCATGAATACGACACCAACGTCACTCGCAGCGGAACGAACTGACGGATCATCCGTCCGGATCGGCGCTCTCGTTCCGCTGACTCGGCCTGGCTGGGTCGAGGCAGGCCAACACTTGCTCGCTGGACTCGAGCTGGCCGTTCGCGAAGTCAATGACGCCGGCGGGATCGTCGGGAGACCACTCGAGCTGGTGGTCCGAGACACCGCGGCTGATCCACAGAGGGCCGTGGCGGCCGTGGACGAATTGGCTCGCCTGGGCGTGGCCGCAGTGGCGGGGGAGTACCACAGCGTCGTCGCTCGCGCCGCTGCTGCCAGGGCCGACGCCCTCGGCCTGCCGTTCCTCTGCTCGTCGGCGGTTCTCGACGCGCTCACCGAACAGCCGACGGAATGGGTAGCCCGCCTCTCTCCGCCGCAGTCCCGCGGCTGGCAGGCCTACGCGGACTTCCTCCTCAACGCGGGCCACAGCCGAATCGCCGTAGCAGTCCAGCCGAGTGTCTACTGGGCATCCGGGACCCGCATTCTGCGGGACTACCTCGCTCCACGCGGCGGCACCGTCATCGAACTCGACATGAGCGCGCTCACCCCCACGGCCGTGTGCGACGTACTCGTCGACAATCGCGCGACGGCCCTGCTCCTTCTGGTCGGCCACCCGGAGCCGGCCGTGCCGATCGTCAAGTCCGTCCGCCGCGACCGGCGCCTCGCCGAGACCGTGATCGGTGCTCCGGCCGGGCAACCGGAGTTCGCCGAATGGGCGATGTTGCTGGGCGACGACGGCGCCGCGATCCCGTTCTTGCGCTACCTGCCGCAGCGCCTCACCCCACTCGGTGCACGAGTCGAGACGGCCCTCCGCGAGCGGCTGGGCGAAGCGCCCTCCTTCGTCGCCTTCGAGGGCTACGACACGGTCGCCGTCCTCGCCGATCTGCTGCGCTCTCACGGCGCGGACCGGGCGCGCACTGCCGAATCCTGGCCGCGCGTCGCAGTCGAAGGCACCCGCGGGCAGATCCGGTTCTCCCGCACGCCAGGCATCAGCGTGTGGCAATGGGCCGGGACGCCGATCCAAGTCGTCGATCGAGATCCGGCGGACCCCGATCGCTTCCGGATCCTCCATGCCGGCTGAGAGAGGACGGAGCTCCGGCTGCCCGGTTCCGTCCGAACTTGAACCCTGACCTGCACGAGGTCCTGGACGCTGCCGACGCGCCGACCTGCCCCAGGTGTTCCTCGACGGAACACTGGTGGAGTCGGACCGCGTCGCCGGTGCTGAGGAACGTCACTGCTTCCGCACGCTCGGTGCGAACGGCCCGGTCTCGGGGGCCACGCATGTCTCGACGATGGTCCCCTCACCGGCCGCCGAGCCCTCCAGGCACAGCCGGCCGCCGTTGACTCGCAGGTCGAGGAAGAACCGCGTGGTCGCGCCGGACTGCTTGAGGTCGTGGATGCGTTCGTCGATGTAGCCGAGGTCGTTCAGGATCTTCCCGACCTTGGCGGGGGTGGGGTCTGTCAGATTCCAGAGCGCCTGGGCGATGCGCTCTTCATGGAGGGCACTGGCGCACCAGTCGCGAGCGCCCAACTCCACCTCGGGCCCCGCGGTGGGGACGCGGGGTCCTTCGAGGGCCTCGGTCGCGGGATCGTCGTTCGGCAGCGCCGTCGGCAGCGTCGCCCCCGGCGGGGCGTCCGAGGTGCACGACTGCGCAACCTTGTTCCACATCGCGGTGAAGGCAGCCTGCTGACCGGAAACGGCCGGCGCGTCGGTGCGCTGGGCAGCGCTCACGGCATCGGCGGGCTTGCTGTGCGATCCGGGCGCATCTGTCTTCTCGGTGCCGCAGCCGGCGAGCGCCAGAGCGGCGAGGGCCGTTACCGCGAGGGCGAGCCGCGGGCGGCGCGGGGAGCGGGCAACTATGCTGCTCAGGGCAGGAATTCGCGTCATGCGCACACCCTCGCGCCAAGCCTCCCGCTGCACATGAGTACGCGTACTCAGGACCGGACCGGCACGCCGCTCCGCGCCGGACGCGCGGTCCGGCTCAGCGCCCCACACGGCCGTCTCTAGGTGTAACGGGCCGGCCAGTAGGGGTCATCCCAGCGGGCCGGGCCTGTGAGTCCGAGGAGCCGTACGCAGTGCAGTGCATCCGGGGTGGCGTTGCGGGAGTGCAGCCGAGTGGGAGCGTGGCGTGCGAGCCAGGTCTGGAGCTCGGCGCACAGGGCCTCTTCGTCGTCGTCCCACGGGTTCCAGGGGAGCTGGTCCATCAGGAGATCCGCCTCCCAGTGGTACGCCAGTTCGGCCAGGTGTCGGTCGGCGGCCGTGTGGTCGAGTTCCTCCCATACGGCGAGCCAGGGGCCGAGTTCGGCTGAGGCCTCCGCGCAGAACGCGAGCACGTCATGGGCGGGGTAGGCGGGTTCCGAGCTGGTGAGGATGTGGGCCCACCAGGCCTGCAGGAACTCCCGTACGGCTGCGCTCTGGTGCGCGGGCCACTGCTGCCAGCCGGCCCTGATGAAGACGCGCCCCACATCGTGGAGTTCGTAGCACCGGAGCTCCACGAGGCCGTCGGCCAGCGAGGCGGCAAGCTGCGGGAGGATGCGGCGCAGCATTGCGCCGTGGTCCGTCCAGTCGCCGGCGCTCCAGGTCCGGTACAGAAGGTCTGCGTCGAGTTCGGTGTCCGGGACCTTGAGCTGCGCGAGCTCCTCCTCGCTGCCCCAGTGGCACTTGCACTGGGCCTCGTCGGCGCGGGCGGTCATCCCGCGGAAGGCGGCGGACAGCTGCTCCAGCGCGCGATCGAGCCGCACCTGTACGCGGGTGTCGTCGAGGTTCGTCATGTTCGGTGCTGCCTCTGGGGACTCCGGGCGGCTCCCGCCGTCCGAAGATTGCGACCCTACCCGATCCGGGCCCGGGGTCATGCGGGTGGGGCCTGCTCGGGCCTCGGGTATCGAATGCGCCGCTCGGGCCTCCGGCTGGACGGCCGAGATTCCCGGCTCGCCCTTCCACCTCGACCACTCAGCGGGGTTCGTCTCGTCCTACTGAGGGGTTGGGTTGGGTGAATGCCAGCCAGGCGGTGAGCGCGGCGTTCAGTTGGGTGGCTGCGTCTCGGTCGAGGGTTTCGCTGGTGTGGCCGACGTGGAGGCGGAGGCCTTCGCCGTTGACCGTCCATCCGATTGCCCGTGAGGGAGCGGAGGAGATGGTACGCCCGTGGGCCAGCGCACGGGCCAGGGACCGGGCGCGGGGTGGCAGCGGGCCGCGTGCCTGCCGACCCGGCAGGGGTAGCGGTCGGTTGGGGAGGCCGAGGGCTGCCCGGAAGGCACGGATGGCCTCTTCCAGGGACTGCCCCGCGGCCGGGGCCGCCCCGACGAACGCCTCGGTCAGCTCCCGGGGCCGATTCGGCGGTACGACCGGGACCTGCAGCCGCTCGTCGACGTCGAGGACGGCGACACCGGGCGGAATCAGGATCCGGGTGTAGCCCTGGGCCAGACACTGGGCGTGGTAGTTCCGCAGCGACACGACCGGCCTGGCCAGGGGGTGTTCGCCCCGGGACGTGGGCAGGGGGCTGTACAGCGGGGGTGAGAGTTCCGGTCTCGCCAGGGTGGGGGGTTTCCCGTACGGGCCGTGGGACCGGTAGAGCACTCCCGAGTGCGAGACCAGCACGGTGATCTGGCGGGCGCGTTCGTCGCAGCCCATCCGGAAACCTACGACTGTCGTCGCCACGGCCCCTCCCCCTACCCGGGTGCTCGTCGTGTCCACGCTAGCGCCGCCCGCAGCTCCACGGAGGCAAACCGCCGAGAGACCTGCGCGGCACCGCGTCCGGGCGCCGGCCACCGTGCAGTCGTCGGGCAGCCTCGCCGCCTCCGCGATGGCCGGCGTACCAAGCCACCGGCCTGCCGCCGCCCGGAGCACCGGCCTGCCCCCGAATCGCCGGCCTGGCCGCCGAGCCCTCGCGCCACTCCGCTTCCGGGCGTTGCCGGGGTGGCGCTCCGTTCTTGCTGTTCGGCGGGTTGTTGTGGGTGACTTGGCCACTGGCAGGGGTACCGATGTGGTGCTGACGCTTACCTCGGGGGTCGGTGATGGGGGTCGGTGTGCGGGTGGCGCTGGATGCGGTGGAGACACGCGCGACGATGGCGCGCTTCCGCAGGCGGACCCGGCTCCTGACCAGGGCAGGCTGCCTGTTTCTCCTCGTTGCCTGTGCCGGTCCGCTCACCGGGGCCTACTCGCTGCGGAACTGGATGCCGCTGTCCGTGGTGGTGTTCTTCCTGGCTGCGGGTGCCTCCAGAAGGAGCCGCCTGGGGATGGAAAGGGCGTTGGGCCGGAGCCCCTGGGTCGCGTGTGCGGCGGTTAGGTTGCCGAGTCAGGCCGGCCTGGCGGAGGGGATGTGGCTGGCGGGGCGATGTCCGCGGACTGGGGAGGTGCATGTGTGGGCGGTATCGGGAGCCCGGTGGCGGCACGGACTGGCTGATCCGCTCGGGGGTGGAGTCCTGTGGTGGTGCCGACGAGAGCGTGGGGGACTGGTCGCCCGCCCCGGCGGTGGCGACCCGGTACGAGTGAGAAACATAGACCGGGGCTTGGTGGCCCAGCTGGGGAAACGATTGGCCGAGGAGCAGGGACTACTGGGTCTGCCGGAACCGGAGCCGACGGTCACGGCCCCGAACCGCCTCGGGTTGGACTGATTCCTCCGGGCGGTCAGCCCCTGCGAGAGGCCCTTGGCTCGAGGCTGACGCGTTCTGCCTGATCGGCCCTCAGGCGCCGAGCCGGATGTCCCAGATCGGTTCGGCTACGTCGGCTACGTCGGCTGCCGCTCGGTCCGAGCCCACCCGCCAAACTCGTGGAATCCCCGCGCCTGCGAGCGTGTGAGCCGGGGCCACCGCCCGTGGCGGTGTTTGCTGGGAGCAGCGAGGACCCCACCCGCGGGGCCGCCATGCGCCAGGAGGAACCCGGAATCATGAAGTTCGCCCAGATCATCGATTTCGAGACTGAGCGCATCGACGAGGTGCGCGAACTTCTGCGCGCCTACGAGGAACGGGCCCGCTCGGAGGGCCGAACCGGTACCCCCGAGGCCCGCACGCTGCTCAAGGACCGGGCCAACCCCAACCGCTATCTCGCCGTGGTCGAGTTCGAGTCCTACGAGGTGGCCATGGCCAACAGCAAAGCGGCCGAGACCAACGAGCTGGCTCAGGAGCTCTCGGCGCTGATGACCAGGCCGACGGTCTACACCGACTGCGACATCCAGGACCGGTAGAGCACGGGCTGACCCGAAGTGTGATCCTGACACCCCCTGACAGCACGGCCCTGGATGGCGAGCGTGCCGTCAGTGCCGCTTCCGGCTTCGGCGAGGGACGCATCGTGCGGACCGTGGTCACGTCCTGCCGGCCAGGTCGGACGGAGGCGGGGCGGTGAGGGGGTCCTCGGCGAGGTGGAGGACACGAGTGAGCGCGTTCTCGTAGACGGGTCGGTAAGACCGACTGAGGGTCTCAGGCCGGGGCGGGCGCTGAGGCCTTGGGGGACTCCGGTGACTCCTGGGACTCAGGGGTCTCGGCGGGGACCGCGGCCCCGGTTTCCGCGTCAGGGCGGGGGATGCGGTGCAGTCCCCGGTGGTCGTAGAGGCGGGTGACGGCGAAGCCGAAGACCAGCGCGGCGGCAAGGGCGACACCCATCGCCGCCCACGCCCGGGTCAGGCCCGCGTCGGCCTGGGCTCCGTAGTAGAGCAGGGAACGCAGCCCCTCGGTGATCTGGCGCAGCGGCTCGAACTCGGCGAGGGCGCGGAAGAACCCGGGCAGCGCCTGGACGGGCACGGTGGCGCCGGAGGAGGGGACGGCCATCGCGATGAAGATGATCGTGGCCAGCAGCATGCCGGGGGTGCCGAAGGCGGCGAACAGAGCCAGGCTGCCGATGCCGACGACCGCGATGGTGGCGACCGAGTAGAGCCACAGCAGGCCGAGGTGGGAGGCGTCCATGTCGAGGATGCCGACCGTGGCGACCTCGACCAGGGTGCCCATGACCAGTGACAGGCCGAGCATGAGCGCCATGCCGATGGCCAGGGTTCGGACGCGGCTGGTGTGCTGCACGGGTTCGCGCTTGCGGAAGGGGCCGAAATCGGTGTGCAGGTAGCCGAGCGCGGTGTCGACCTGGGAGTTGACCACGTTGGCGCCGAGCATGCCGCAGACGACCAGGACCAGGGCGTAGTAGAACGCGCTCAGGCCCATGGCGCTGCGGGAACCGACGGGGTGGCCGTCGGCGACGTTCACGGTCACCGGGTCGGCCAGCTTGAGCTGGGCAGCCGTCGGGAGCCGGGTCTTCTGGGAGCCGGCCTGCTTGAGGAGCTCCTGTCCGAGCTGGGCGGAGGCGGCGTGGGCGGCCTTCTGGGCCGCCTGGGAGGACATGGAGGAGCCGATGCTGCCGGCGGCCTGGTTGGTCAGCACGGTCAGGGTCGGCGGGGCGGCCTGGCCCTGGGGCGCGGGCTGCGGGGCCGTGAGCCCGGTCACCGTGGCGGAGAAGTCCTCGGGTATGACGAGGGCGCCGAAGACCTTGCCCCGGCCCAGCCGCTTGTCGGCCTCCTCGCGGCTGACGACCTGCCAGTCGATGCTCTTGTCGCCCTTGGCGGCCTTCTGGATCCCCGAGACGACCTGCTCACCCAGGTTGACGCGGCGGCCGCCCGCGTCGGCGCCGCTGTCGCTGTTGACCAGGGCCACGGGCAGGTCGCGCAGGTTGCCCTTGGGGTTGACGTTGCCACCGACGTAGAGCAGGGCGAACAACATCGAGACGACTGCGGCGATGAGTCCCGTTCCGATCCACAGCTGGGGTCGGCGGAGCACGGAGCGGGGCGTGGGGTGAGGCATCGATTCTCCGGTGCGGCGGCGTTTCCAGTGGCTGGATACTTGAGGTATCCAGCCACTGGATAGTGGCAGTATCTTGTTGTGGTGTCCAATCGCCGATGACGGATACGCACCGTGTGACCAGCAGGGAAGCCGTATGAAGATCTCGGAGCTCAGCCGGCGGACCGGCGTCCCGGTCGCCAGCATCAAGTACTTCCTGCGGCAGGGGCTGCTGCCCGCAGGGCGGGCGACCGCCGCGACCCTGGCCGAGTACGGGGAGGAGCACGCGCAGCGGCTGCGGCTGATCAAGGCACTGACCACGCTCGGCGGCCTGTCCATCGCCGCCACCCGTGACGTACTCGGGGCCATCGACCAGGCGCGAACGTCCGAGGGCGCCCTCGGAGCGGTCAGCTACGCCCTTCCGGTGCCGGTGACGGCCCAGCGCGCCGCAGGCCACGAGGAGGAAGCCGAGGCCGACGCGACCGCCGCGGCCGAGGTGGCGGAGCTGCTCGCCTCCTTGGACTGGCAGGCGCCCGGCACGTCACCGCACGTGAAAGGGCTGACGGCGGCGTTGAAGGAGTTGCGGGGGCTGGACGCGCAGTACGCCCCGGGCGAGCTCGCCGCCTATGCGAGGCTGGCCGAGTCGGTGGCCCGGCTGGACCTGGAGCGCGCGGCCGGCCTCGACGACCCGGTGGCTCTGGCCGAGCGCGCGGTGATCGTCTTCGCGATCTGCGCCCCCGTGTTCGAGCTGCTGCGGCGTCTCGCCCAGGAGGACCAGGTCCGGCGCCGAGTCGCCGGCGGCGACCAGTCCGCAGCGGCCGGGTAGCGCTCGTACGCCCGGTAGCGCTCGTACGACGGACCGCGGCGGCCGCTGCCCCATTCTTCGAGCCGATTTCACACACGTCACTCCCGTCCGGTCAATTTCCACCCAGCCCGGATGGCCTGGAATTCGAGGCCGGCCATAAACCGTGTTCTGTTCTGCGGGTCGCCGCCCGCGCGGCAGCGCCCTCCCAGCGCCCTGCGCGAGGCCTGCAGAGACGGCTCGGCGCGTGCGGCCTGCGTGCGCCTGCCTGCGCCCTGCCTGCGGTCTGCGTGCGCCGGGTGCCCAGAAGGGGCGGGCGGAGATCCGGCAGCAGAGGGTGATCAGGGGGCGCCACCGGGGGGCGGTGACTTGTTGCAGTCTCGTCATTGAACGGCCGTCAAATCCCGGGTGATACTGCGGGCTCCGCGGTGCCACATCCGTCCCGCGGGCAATCGCTTGTCTTTCAGGGGGAATTGACGTGCGCACATTTCGCAATCGGCGGACGGGGGCGGCCGCCTTGGCGGCCGTTGCCGCCATCGCGCTCGCGGCGGGCCTGACCACACCCGTCGCGGCCGCGCCCCCACCCGGCCCCTCCGACGACCGACAGCGCCACCAGCCCGCCCGACAAGGGTTCACCCACCTCACCCTGATCACCGGTGACCGGGTCACCGTGGACGCCCAGAGCCGCCCGGTCGCCTTCGTCCCGGCCAAGGGCCGCGAGAAGATACCCGTCTCGGTGCGCCGCGACAACGGCCGCACCAGCCTCGTCCCGCTCGACGCCCAGCACCTGATCGGTTCCGGGCGGCTCGACCCCCGGCTCTTCGACCTCACCGAGCTCGCCCGGCCCGAGTACCGCAAGGCCCGCGGCGACCGGCTCCAGCTGATCGTCCGCTACGAGGGCGGCGCGGCCCCGGCCGCCAAGTCCGCCCTGCGCTCCGCCGGCGGCCTCGGCGTCGACCGTACGTACGCCCTGCTCAACGCGGAGGCCGTCACCGCGACCCCGGCGAAGGCCGCCACGCTCTGGGATGCCCTCACCGACCGGCAGGCCGGCACCACCCGCCGCGCCACCGCCTCCGGCATCGCCGGCGTCTGGCTCGACGGCATCCGTACCGCGCGCCTCGACAAGAGCACCCGGCAGATCGGCGCCGACAAGGCCTGGGCCGCCGGCTACGACGGCACCGGCGTGAAGATCGCCGTACTCGACACCGGCATCGACACCGGCCACCCCGACCTCGCCGGACAGGTCGTCGCCGCACAGGACTTCTCCGGTTCCGGCAGCACCAAGGACCGTTACGGCCACGGCACCCACGTCGCCTCCATCGCCGCCGGTACGGGCGCCAAGTCGGGCGGCACCTTCAAGGGCGTCGCACCGGGCGCCAAGCTGCTCAACGGCAAGGTCCTCGACGACTCCGGGTTCGGCGACGACTCCGGCATCCTCGCCGGCATCGAGTGGGCCGTCGCCCAGGGCGCCCAGGTCGTCAACCTCAGCTTCGGCGGCCCGGACTGGCCGGAGACCGACCCGCTCGAAGCGGCTGTCAACAAGCTCTCCGCCGACAAGGGCGTGCTCTTCGCCGTCGCCGCGGGCAACGACGGGCGCGCCGGACCCGGCACCATCGACTCCCCGGCCAGCGCCGACGCCGCCCTCACGGTGGGAGCCGTGAACGACGCGGACGCCGTCGCCGACTTCTCCGGCACCGGCCCCCGCCTCGGCGACGGCGCCATCAAGCCCGACGTCACCGCCCCGGGCGTGGACACCACCGCGGCCGCCGCCGTCGGCAGCGTCCTGGTGGGCCGGTACGGCCAGAACCCGGCCGGCTACCTGACCATCTCAGGCACCTCCATGGCCACCCCGCACGCCGCCGGCGCCGCCGCCCTGCTCAAGCAGAAGCACCCCAAGTGGACCGGCGCCCAGCTCAAGGGGGCCCTCATCGGCTCCGCCGAGCCCGGCCGGTACAGCCCCTTCCAGCAGGGCAGCGGCCGGATCGCGGTCGACAACGCGCTCGGCCATTCGGTGGTCGCCGAACCCCTCTCGCTGACCTTCGCCGGTCAGCAGTGGCCGCACGAGGACGACACCCCCGAGACCCGCAAGGTGACCTACCGCAACCTGGGCACCACCCCGGTCACCCTGAACCTGTCCGTCACCGCCACCGGCCCCGACGGCAAGCCCGCCCCGGCCGGATTCCTCGCCTTCGCCAAGCCCCGTCTCACCGTCCCCGCCGGCCGCACCGCCACGGTCGACCTCACGCTGGACACCCGACTCGGCGGCTCCGTGAACGGCCGGTACACCGGACACGCGCTGGCGACCGCGGCCGGACAGACCGTCCGTACGGCCATCGTCGCCGAGCGCGAGGTCGAGTCGTACACGCTGACCCTCCGCCACATCGGCCGGGACGGCAAGAAGGCCGCCACCTACTACACCAGCATGTACGGCCTGACCGGACCGGCCACCGGCAAGCAGTTCGAGAACCACGAGAACTCCCGGACCGAGACCGTCCGCCTTCCCAAGGGCCGCTACCTGCTCGACTCCCGCGTCGTCGTCAACCCCCAGGACTTCGAGTCGGGACTCGACTGGATCTCCCAGCCCCGCCTCGACGTCACCCGGAACACCACGGTCACCATCGACGCGCGCACCGCCAAGCCGGTGTCCGTCACGGTGCCCTCGCCCACCGCCGTCCAGGAGTCCGTCGCCCCCGGCTATGAAGTGCGGACCGGTGACACCACCTACGGCTTCGGCTGGTGGCTGAGCTCCTACGCCAACCTGCGCACCCGCAGCCAGGGGCCCGCGCCGGCCGCCGGCACCGGCCTGTTCCAGCAGTGGCACACGAACTGGCTGGACGACGACGGCGGGTACCACGCCGCGCTCGGCGGCCCGGTCGCCCACCTGACCACCGGCTACACCCGGCACCTGAAGGACGCCGACCTGGCCACCGTGCTGGTGAGCCACGGCGGCTCGGCCGGCGGCAAGGAAGGCGCCGTACGGGCCGTCGGCCGCCTCCCGGGGGGCGGCACCGAGAACGCCACGTTCTCCTGGGGGACCGTGCCGAACGGCGTGAAGTGGCGCCTGTCCGCGGTCGACGGCGCCAAGTGGGACCTGTCCGCGACCCAGTACGCCGTGAACGAGGACGGCACCCAGAACGAGGAGATCACCTACGTCGGTGACGGCCCGCGCGCCTACCGGGGCGGCCGCACCCACCAGGAGCGCTTCGGCACCGCCGTCGTCGGCCCGCGCACGGACGCCGCGGCCGGACTCGGCCTCTACCGGGAGGGCGACCGGGTCTGGGGCACGCTGCCGCTGCTCGCGGACGGCGCCGGACACAACGGCGCGAACCTCCTCGCCAAGGGCAAGACCGTGCTCTACCGCAACGGGGTCGTCGTCGGCACCCAGAACGCCGAACTCCGCGATGCCGAGCGCTTCGCCGTCCCGTCCGGCGAGGCCTCCTACAAGATGGTGGCCTCGTCCACCCAGCCCCAGTCCGTCACCCGCACCTCGTCCAAGGTGACCGCGACCTGGTGGTTCCGCTCCGGCACCACCCAAGCCGGGGCCCCGACCCTGCTCCCGGCCTCGGTCGTCCGGTTCAACCCGGACATCCGCCCGGAAGGCACCGTCAACGGAGGCCACCCGCTCCGCGTCCCGGTCACCGTCCAGGGCCCGGCGGCCGGCAAGGGCCTGAAGTCCCTGACGGTGTCCGTCTCCTACGACGACGGCTACACCTGGAAGACCCTGCCGGTCCGGGACGGCTCGGTCACCGTGCAGAACCCGCCCGCCGGCGGCCACGTCTCGCTGCGCGGCACGGTGGTCGACACCGCGGGCAACAAGTCCGAGGTCACCGTCCTCCGTGCGTACCTCACCGACTGACCGGTCCCCGCCCGGCACGGCCCCGGAGGCAATCGCCTCCGGGGCCGTGCCGCTTCACCATCGAAGGGGACGACCGCATAGGCGCGCTCCGCGACGTAGTAGGGATGCAAAGAAGAACTTCGGCCGGAGGTGAATCCTTTCGGCACCTCCCCGCCTCTTATCCGTGTACCGGCCGAGCGTGCCGGCAGAACCGGGAGGAAACACCAATGATGGTCATCAGCCTCGTAGCGATCGGAGCCCTGCTCGTGGGCGCGTGCAGCTGGCACCTGATGCGGCGCTACAAGGGCCGAAGCTGACAGCGGCCGCGTGAGGCCTCTTCCGGATATGAGCAGCACATGAACCAACGCTTCCCCTGGCCGGACGAGCGGCTGATCAAGGCCGCTCAGGACGGCGACGTCACTTCGCTCACCACCGTCGTCATGGAATCCCAGCCCCATGTACGCAAGTTCGCCATATCGCTGTGCGCCTCGCCGCAGGACGCGGAGGACGCGGCGCAGGAGGCGCTGATCATCCTCTACAGGAAGATCGGCACCTTGCGGGCCACCGGCGCGCTGGCCTCTTGGATGTTCCGGATCGTGCGCAACGAATGCCTCCGGCAGGTACGGCTCCTCGTCTCGCGGAGCGAGGAGACGCCGGCCGAACCGGAGGCGTCCGCGGAACCGTCCGCCGAGGACGCGGTGCTGCACAGGCTGGAGGCGGAGCGGATCGCGGCTGCGGTCAGTGCCCTGCCTCGTGACCAGCGGCAGGTGCTGATCATGCGGGACGTACAGGGCCTGCCCGGCACGACCGTCGCCCGTTCCCTCGGCCTGAGCAGTGCCGCGATGAAATCGCGGCTGCACAGAGCACGCGCAGCACTGCGTCACTCGCTGACAGTGACCGACCAGGCACCCGATCGAACCATCGACCAACCACCAGTCGGAGGAGGCGCACAACCGTGACCACTGTGACCACTGTGACCACTGTGACCACCGTGAAGCCCGCAGACGGCGCGAAGGCACGGGCCACCCCGCCGTCCGCGGCGCCCGAAAAGAAGAACTTCGCCAGCAAGTCCGTCCCGCGCCACCTGGCGCGCGGCGCCATCGGCTTCGGGCTGATCATCGGCTCGATCGCCTTGGTGCCCCTCGCCGGTCCGGCCACGCTGCTGGCCGCCCCGTTGGCCCTGATCGCCTTCCGTGGCTGCCCGACCTGCTGGATGGTCGGCCTGGCGCAGACCATCTCCCGGGGCCGCCTGGAGCGCCAGTGCGCGGACGGTGTCTGCACCGTCACGCGGGCGAGGTCTGGCCCCGCGCCCCGGTAGGCCCCTGATTGCGGGGCCGAACATGAGACGACCTACGAAACGGGCTCCCTGCGCCGGCATTGTCCGGTTCAGGTGGTGGAGGTCGCCTTCGGGTCTTCCGACCTTCCGGCCTCTCAGCCCTACCGTTGACGTCGGCCACGGCGGACTACCTGCTTCCGCCCCAGTCGGCTACTTCGGTCGAGCTCCCTCGCTCGCTTCGTAGGTCTACCTTGAGCATTGCCGGGCCAGGGAGGATAAAACCTGTTCTGTCTATATTTCTCTAGATTTCTCTAGAATTTTTCGCTCGTGATCGCCTTGCCCCCTGCTGGTCCCCGACCAGCAGGGATCGCCATGCCCGACCTGCAGCCCTTCGGCGGAGCCGGCGGGTCTCCCGATACCCCGCGGTGCCGAAGGCCGCCGGGATCGTCGAGACCAGGGGAGGGCCGCTAAAGTTCCGATGGCTCGAGGCCGACGCATCCGGACCGGAGAATGGCGCCCCATGAAGATCCATCTGACCAGTGTCTTCGTCGACGACCAGGCCAAGGCCCTGCGCTTCTACACCGAGATCCTCGGCTTCGTGAAGAAGCACGACGTCCCGCTGGGCGAGAAGGACCGGTGGCTGACCGTCGTCTCGCCCGACGAGCCCGGCGGCACCGAACTCCTCCTGGAGCCGGCCGGCCACCCGGTCGCCAAGACCTACCGCGACACGCTCGTCGAGGACGGGATCCCGCTCGCGCAGTTCGCCGTCGAGGACGTGCAGGCGGAGTACGAGCGCCTGCGCGGCCTCGGCGTCCGCTTCACCCAGGAGCCCCGGGAGATGGGCCCCGTCACCACCGCTGTCTTCGACGACACCTGCGGCAACCTGATCCAGATCGCGACACAGCCGCAGTAGGCGGCGCTGGGCCGGGTGCAAGGCCCGGCCGCAGCGGCGACCGAACCCTCGCCCTGGAACTCGCCTCCGGCGTAGGCATGACGCCGGAGGCTCTGGGCGCTGGTCCGGTAGCGTGGCCGGATGATCTCCGGTGACGCCCTCGTGAAGCGATTGCGGGCGTTGGCTGCCCGAGTTCCGTTCGACGTCGCGGTACAACCCGGTGCGACGACCGCCGACTTCGACCGTTGGCCCGTTCCGGTCCCGCCCCCGGCTCGCGAACTGCTGGGCCGACTGGGCGGGTTCGCGGTGCCGCCGGTGGAGTTCGTGTTGACCGGCCACCCCCGCCAGGCTCTGGACCACGGTATTCCCCACCCCCGCTGGCTGGTCACCGACGATGGCGGCGGCGGTGTGACCTGGGTCGACATCGAGGCCGACGGCCGGTGGGGCCAGGTGCTGATGCAGTACCGCGAGGGTGGACTCTTCGTGGAGGCCGATTCGCTGCCGCACTGGCTCGACCGGCTGATCGGGACGGCGGAGGACCTGGTCGACGAGACGGGCTTTGAGGATGGCGTCCAACCGTACGCCGATGATTTCTGGGACCTCCTGCAGTCGGACGGCCCCGAGCTGCCGTTGTATTCCGCGGCCGAGCTCCGGGGCTGCCCCGGCACGGACCCGGTGGTCGCCGGGCTCGCCGCGCGGGTGCCGGACGGTGCGCTGATCGCCGACCTCCGCGGAGTCCTGCCGGGGAGCAGGGCACGCTTCGACCGGGCGCTCAGGCGGTACCGCCTGGAGCGGGCCGTCGGCGGCCCGGTGTTCGCCGCCGTTCCCCGGGATTCGGAATAGTGCGTCCGAGGTGAGCACCCGAATCGGGTCCTCAACACTTGACAACCCCTCATGTACCTGACAGCAGTGGGGCACTGCACCACTCCCTCGAACGGCACCACACCCCGAGGGGAGCGATCAGGGCATGACCAAGCCCGAGAGCGCGGAACACGACTACGACGTCGTCATCAGCGGAGCCGGCCTCGCCGGCAGCGCCGCGGCGATCCTGCTGGCTCGACGCGGTGTCCGCGTCGCACTGCTGGAACGCCGCTCGGACCCCGAAGCGTACAAGGCGCTGTGCACCCACTCCCTCACGGCCAACGCCTACCCGGTGCTGGACGAACTCGGCCTCATCCCCGCTCTCGAGAAGGCGGGAGCCGTCCGCAACGCGGCCCGCTGGTACACCCGCTGGGGATGGATCGAGCCGAGGGCCGCGCCGGCGGGCCCCGAGCTGCCGTACGCGTACAACGTTCGGCGCAGCACTTTCGACCCGTTGATCAGGTCCCATGCGGCGGAGACCCCCGGCGTCGATCTGCTCCTCGGTCACCATGTGACCGGGCTGGTCCGGGAAGCCGGGCGAACCTCGGGGGTGCGCGCGTCGACACCACAGGGCGAGCGCGAAATACGGGCCCGTCTGGTGGTCGGCGCCGACGGCAAGGACTCGGCCGTGGCGAAGCTCGCCGGGATGCCTGCTCGCCTGTACGAGAACGCGCGCTTCGGCTATCTCGCGCACTTCCGCAACCTTCCGCTGCACGGCGGGATCAGTCACGCCTGGTTCCTCGAACCCGACATGGCGTACGCGTTTCCCAACGACGACGGAGTGACGGTCATGGCGGTGCTCCCGGACAAGGAACGACTGCCGGCCTTCCGGGAAGACCTGGAGGGCAGCTTCTTCGAATTCGTCCGCTCCCTGCCCGAGGCACCGCCCATCGATTCCGCCGAGCGCATCACGAAGATCACCGGCACTGTCAACTACCCGCTTCACAGCCGCAAGCCGACCGCACCGGGCGTCGCGCTCATCGGCGACGCCGCCCTGACCGGCGACCCCCTGTGGGGAGTGGGATGCGGATGGGCCCTGCAGTCCGCGCATTGGTTGGCAGAGGCGGTCGCCTCGGCCGCAACCGGTCGGGGCGACCTCGACAGGTCGCTCGTGGTGTACGCACGCACACACCGGCGCCGGCTGCGCGGTCACCAGTACCTGGCCGCCGACTTCGCCAAGGCCCGCCCGTTCAATCCCATGGAACGGCTGATGTTCTCGGCGGCGGCGCGCGATGAATCGGTGGCGCGGCACATGCACCTGTTCGCATCCCGCCTGATCGGTCCGCTGCGATTCTTGAACCCCGTGGCACTGGCCAAGGCTTCGGCCGTCAACATCAAGCACCGCGGGGCGACCGCACCACCCCCGCACCCGTCCCACCCGGGGTCATGACCGGCGCTGCTCCCGACAGTTCCGGGTGCGCAGGGGGAAGGGCTGTGGGCCTGGGGAAGCCTGCGGAGGTCTGCGCTTGGCTCACGCCTCGAGGGGGGGCCTGTTGCCGTCGCGGGCCGGTCTTACGTCTCCGCTCGTCGGGTTGGCCCGTGGCGGTCGCAGCGACGATGGAACACCGCGCGGTACTCCCTCGGCCGCCGGCCCGTGTGCCTGGCAAAGAGGGCGCTGAACGCCCCAGGATCGCGGTAGCCGACGTCGGCAGCGATGCTTGCGACGGTCCTGTCGGTCGTCTCCAGCAGATGCCTGGCTCGACGTATCCGAACCGACTGGAGGTACGCCAGCGGCGTCTCGCCGGCTTCGTCGCCGAAGCGGCGGAGCATGGTTCTCGTACTGACGTGGAACTCCTGGGCGAGGGCAGGCAGATCATAGCGGGACTTGAGGTTCTGATCGAGCCACCGCTTGACACTGAGCGCGAACTCCCTGCCCACAGTGGGTATGAGCGCCGAGTCGACATAGGGAGCCTGCGTGGAGCGTGCGTCGTCGACGAGCGCGATACGCGCGGTGCTCCGAGCGACGCGGGGTCCGTCGTGCTCGCGGATGAACTGCAGCGCGAAGTCGTACATGGCACTGAAGGCCGCCGTGGTCGTCACCCCCCGGTCGGTCACGACCAAGCTCTCCGGGCGCAGGCGCACGTCGGCGTACCGGCGGGCGAAACGATCCGCGAACAACCAGGACGTGGTCGCTTCGCGCCCGCCGAGCAGCCCGGCTTCAGCGACCAGGAAGGCGCCCACGCAGATCGATACGACAGCGGCCCCCGAGGCCGCCTGCGATCGGATCGACGCCACTTCCGGTCCCAGGTCTGCGAGGGTCGCGTCGAGATCGAGCGTGGGTGACAGCTCGAAGCCCGGCACGATCAGGACGTCTACCGGGCGAACCGCCGAGACGTCGAGGACCGAGCCGCCGGACGCGATCACACGCCGCCGGGGCGAGACGATCGACGCCTCGTACGCCGGCTGAACCGCCCCTTGGGCCGCAGCGACGTGAGTTGCCATTGCCAGGAGGTCGGGAACTCCGAACACCTCCGACGCGAAGCAGCCGGGGTAGGCCAGCACACCCACTCGCAGCGGACTCATGCGGCCCCTCCGGCGCCTTTGGACGGGTGGCGATATTACCGGGATACGTGGCGATGCCGCCGCTTCTGGGGAGGCCCGGCCACTTGTCATCATCGCGGTCATGACCACCATGCGAGGCAAGAGCGACCCCTTGGACGACTTCTCACGCAGAGCCGTGAGCATCGATGACGTCGACAAGACCGTGTACGTCGCCGGGTCGGGTCCGGCAGTCATCCTCATGCCCGAGATGCCGGGTATCAGCCCCGACGTCGCGCGGTTCGCGCGTTGGGTGCGTGATGCCGGCTTCTCCGTGTACCTGCCGTCTCTCTTCGGAGTAGACGGCGCCTATCCGCTCGCCGAAGCACGCGAGACCATCGTCCGACGCGCCTGCGTCAGCGCCGAGTTCCGAGCGTTCGCCGGTGGCGGCACCAGCCCCGTCGTCACATGGCTGCGCGGCCTCGCCCGCCTGGCGCACGCCGAGCGTGGCGGGCCCGGCGTCGGCGCCGTCGGTCTCTGTTTCACCGGCAACTTCGCCTTGACCATGGCGCTCGAACCGGCTGTCATCGCACCGGTGGTCAACCATCCGTCGCTGCCGCTCGACGACCCCGGCGGCTTGGAGATCGGCGACGAAGACGCGGCTGCCGTGGCGGAACGCGTTGCGCGGGACGGATTGAAGGTTCTCGCGTACCGCTTCGAGAACGACAGGTGGTGCACCGGCCAGCGGTTCGCGGCCTACCGGGCGCTGCTCGGGGACGCATTCGACGGCCGCGTACTCAGCGCCGACACGGCGAACCCGAACCCTCCGCCCTTCTTCCGTGACGTCGTCGGCTGCGCCCACAGCGTGGTCACGGCACACCTCGTCGACCAGGAAGGTCACCCCACCGTGCAGGCCCGGAACGAGATCATCGCCTTCCTGGCCGAGCGGCTCGGGACGCGGCCGGAATAGGCCCTTGGCGCGCCGGCCACCGCGGTCCACTCGGTGGGCACCTCGCCGTCCCTCAGCGGGTCCCGAACTGCCGCGTGGCGAGCAGGCCGGCACCCGACCCGTCCGGTCCGGCCGTCGCGCTGTCAGACCGCCGTGGTCCACTGTTCTCGATCACGAGAACAACCATGGGGAAAGGCACTTGATGGAAGCCCCTCCGTACGACGCACCGTACGAAGAAGTCCACCGTGCGGCGGTGGCCGCCGTTGACCTTTTGCGTCGCCTGGCGGCCGAACAGGGAGGGGGCGACCCTCCGCTGCCCGCCGACGCCGAGGTCGTGCGCTTTCTGGGGCGTACGCATCCGGACCGGTACCCCCGGTCGGTCGGCCGCCCCGAGTGGCTGGCCGAGGCGTGGCGCCGCTTCGACCTGCCCACGGACGGAGGTGCCCCCCACCCGATGCCTCCGCTCGACGGGGCCGAGGCACTGGAGCGGCTGCGGCACGACCTGACGGCCGGCGAACCCACCCCTGACCGCCTCTCGGCCCAACTCGGCAGACTGTGGGCGGCCTACGAGACCGGGACGCTCAGGGCCGAGGACATCGTCGAGGCGTACCCGGCGCGGTGGACGATGCCGGTGCGCATACGTTTCGACCACAAGCAGGCGCGCCACACCTTCGAACGGGAACTGCGCGGTCACCTGACGACCTCACTGGGGACGGACCCGACCGCCTGGCTCAAGCTGCTCACCACCGTTGACGCCCTCTGCCGGCCCGACAGCGCAGGCCCGGACGGGCTGCTCAGCTGGCCGGCGCTGGTGCGGCGGTCCCAGGACACGGCGGCAGCCGCCCCCTCCCGGCTGTTGCCCGATCGCGCACCGACGAGCCGGAAGGTCGAGGATCAGCTGTTCCGCACCCGGTGGTGGTGGCCGACGGGTGAGGTGCTGCGGCGGTGCGACACCGATGTCCTGGACGCCCTGATACCTGAACTGCCGGCCGGTACGGCCACACTGCTGGCGCAGTACGTCGTCGCACTGCGCCACGGGACACCCGGAACAGTCCTGGAGCACCTCCTGCGCAGCCGGAACCGTGAAGCCCTGCTGGTGATCGCCCGCGGTATCGACCTGACCCCGGGCACCGCGCTACGGCTCCTGGAGTACGGCGATCCGGAGATCCACCTCGCCGTCCTGGACCTCCACTTCTACATCTGTTCCGAGGAGCGCCGCGCAGCCCTCACCGACCCGTCGGTGCCGCTCGCACCGCACGTCGACCGCATCCCGTGGAACGCGCTCCCCGACTGCCTCCACGCCATCGAACCGGAGCTCATCGAAGCGGCGTTCGCCAGCACCCACCGGTCGAAGTTCAAAATGCCGGAGCAACTGACGGGCTGCCTCAACCTGCTGCGGCACGCGGGCCCGGCCCGCCTGTCGGCACTGCTCACCACCGGCCGCGTGAGCCCGGCGGTCACCCGCATCTGCGAGAAGGCGCTGACCGCCGCCGACCCGCTCGCGGCCCTGCGCGCCCGGGCGGAGAAGGAGCTGACCACGCAGAAGCTCGCCTCGCGCCTGCGCCGCCTCGGCCCGCAGGCCGGCGCAACTGCCGCCGACCGGTTGATGGAGCTCTTCCCGAACGCCGACTGGAACCACCTGGAAGCCGAGCACACCCGCGAGCCGTTCCGGTACTGGCCCCAGATGCTGAACCGACCCGGCACACCGCCCCACGTCGCGGCCCGCAACATCGACGCGATACGCCGCGACTACCGCCGCCACCGCACCTACGCGGAGAACTGGATCGCGGACAAGGACACGCTGCGCGCCGGGCTGGGCTACAGCGCCGACCGCGACAAGCCGACCGGACGACTCGAAGACCTGCTCACGAAGGGCCTCATCACCCCCGACGACCTTCTGCGGCGAGTGGGTCAGGGCCCGTGCGTGCTGCGCCACCTCGGCGACGCCCGGTGCCGACCGGACGCTCCTGTGCAGATCGGGGAAGCGGTGGAGAAGCTGACCGCCCTGATCCACCGGCACCTGCCGGTGACGGACGACGCGGCCTGGCAGCGACTGTACCGACGGCTGGCGGGCCGCGACCCGCGCCACCCGGAGCGCGGCACGATCGAGGACCTCCTGACCGGGGAGTGAGAGTCAGGCCCAGGCCGTTTTCCGGGCCGTGGAGCCAATCGACGCAAACTCGTTTCTGCGTTCGCTACCGTGTCGGTCCATGACGGTTCTGATCATCGGGGGCAGTGGTTTCCTGGGCGCGGAACTGATCCGGCAGGCCACCGCGGCGGGGCACGAGACGGCCGCGACGTTCGCCTCCCGGCCCGGCACGGCCTTGGGCGTCGCCTGGCATCCACTCGACGTCCGGGACCCCGTGCGTGTCGCCAGGGTGATTGCCGACGTGGCCCCGTCGGTCGTGGTCAACGCGTCGAGCGGTCAGTCCGACTGGGAGGTCACCGCCGACGGCGCGGTCCGTGTGGCGCTGGCCGCCGTTGAGCAGGGCTGCCGCCTGCTGCATGTCTCCAGCGACGCTGTCTTCTCCGGTGCGCGCGTCCGCTACGACGAGAGGTGCCTGCCCGATCCGGTCACCCCATACGGCGCCGCGAAGGCTGCCGCCGAGACAGCGGTGCGGCACCTGGTGCCGGGCGGTGTCGTGGCCCGCACCTCGCTGATCATCGGACACGGCCGATCCGGGCATGAGCGCATGGTGCACGCCTTGGTGCACGGCACCCGCGACGGGGTCTTGTTCACCGACGACATCCGCTGCCCGGTGCATGTCGAAGACCTGGCCGCCGGCTTGTGGGAAATCGGGCTGTCCGACGCGGCCGGTGTGTTCCACCTCGCGGGGTCGGACGCCCTGAGCCGTTACGACCTCGGTGTGCTCATCGCCCGGCGCCAAGGGCTCGACGCCGCGCGCCTGCCCGCCGGGCGACGAGCCGACACCTCGCTGCCCGGGCCCCTCGATGTACGCCTCGACAGCTCTGCAACGCAGCGGCGGTTGCGGACCAGGCTTCGCGGCGCTCGCGAGTTCCTTCGTTGAGGCCGCGGCGGCTGACTATGGCTCACAAGGTGAGCACGGGCCGGGTGGAAAAGTCCTGGCAGAGGTCCTCTCCGTCCGGGCCGTAGACGAACTCGACCATCGAGGGATTGCGGTTGGCAGTGGCCAGCGGCAGCCACGCCAGCATGTGGCCGTAGCCGCCGCACACCGACTCGCCACCGTCGCCGCCGTGGACCGCAGTGGTTTCGCTCGTCAGCTCCGCGCGGTACGTGTCGTAGGCGATGCGCAGGCCAAAGGCGTTGAGCTGGTTCTGCGGGCCGGTGTGGTCTCCGTAGGGGATGCGGTCGAGTGGGCAGTCGTTGCCCCACCGGAAAAGGGTGTCCGCTCCAGCTCCGCAGGCGTGCTCCCACTCGTCGGAGCTCGGCATCCGCAGGTCACGAGCCGCGAGAGCAGCCGGCACGTCAGCAGGCGGTCCGGTCAGGTTCTCGTCCTCCACGGCCATGAGTACGGTCGCCAGGACGACGCTGCGGCGAGGGCTGAGCACCTCTGCGAGGTGCGCCCGCAGGTCAGGTCCGTATCCGAAGTCTTGTTCCAGGCTTTCGGCGTAGTCGGCGGTCTGCTCGGGCGTCGGCTGCCAGGTGTCGAGGTCGAAGCCCAGGGACACGGGGCCTCCGGGTATCAGAGCGAATTCCTGCCCGTCCCGCTCGATCCGGACGCGGTGCAGCGGGGCACCCAGGTGCTCGACGGTTTCGAAGTCGGTCACACGGCCATTCACCAGGGCGGCGGCCTCATGGGCGACGCGCTGCGCAGTCGTCGACTCGAAGCACCGCCACTGGTCGAGAGTGAGATCAGCAAGAGACATGGGGCGCAGTGTTGCACTGGGGTCTGACACGGCCCCGTCGGGGGAGTGCCCGCGGCAGATGCGCGCGGTTGTGCGGTCGAGGGGCGGATCTTGGAAGGCGGCTGGGCGGTGCGGGTGTGCCGGGCTGCTGCCGTCGGGGTCCGTTGCCCGGGGGCGGCGGTACGAGCGCCGTCGTCGGGGGTTCGCCGGCCGGCCCCGGGTTCCCGGCCGGGGAGGGACCGGGAACCCGGGGCCGCCCGGTTCCGTACGGATCCGGGCGGCAGCCCGTCGTGCGGGCGAGCCTGCCGCATGACGCCGGGGGAAGGTCGCCATGCGGCTGAGGCCCGCGCCGGAAGCCCCACCCGCAGGTGGCAGCTCCGGTATCCACGCGTCTAACCCAGCCGGCCTCCCTCAAACGCCCTGACTCCCCATAAGTTCTGAGAAGATGTCAACCGGCGCCGAAACCGAAGTCGGCGGCCTCCTGCCCGGCATCCGGCCCGGTGCGCCCTTCGTTTGCGACGACCTCGGTCGCTGGGTCCAGCGGCAGATCCGGGACTGGGCGCCGCGGGTTGTGTGGATGCCGGAGCCGCCGTGAAGCGGATCGTAGGTCGCCGGATACGCTGCTCCCGCACAACCGTACGAACCCGAAAGAGGCCGCCATGTCTGGCCCGCATTCCGGCCCGGTGCCGTCCCCTCCCGCGTCCCCCGCTCCCGAAGGCCCGGCCACTGACGGCCGGCCGCCATGGTGGCGGACGAACACCGCCCGGTTCGCCCTGATCGCCGCGGTGCCGGTGCTCGGCCTGCTGGAACCCCGGCTGGGCGGCGCCATGCTGATCGCCGCCCTGGTCGCGGTGTGGCGGGCCAAATCCTGGCCCAAGGCCGGCAAAGTCGTGACGACGGTGGCCGCCATGGCCCTGCTGGGCGCTGTGCTGCCCGATCCCCCGAAGGACGCCGCCGCCGACGCGCCGCGCCCCCCGCGCAGGAAGGCGGTCCCGACTGCTTCGGCCTCCGCGACGCCCTCGATGCCGCCGCTCGCCGATTTCCGGGGGCAGTCTTTGGAGACGGCCTTCGACCAGGCCCGGCAGGTCGGCTTTCAGGTGAACAGCCACGACGCCTCGGAGAAGGACGGTTTCGTGCGCGGCCGCTCGCGGTGGACGGTCTGTTTCCAGGCGACGAGCTGGACCGGACGGGAGCCGACCGTCGAATTCGGCGCGGTGTTGAACGGCGCCCCGTGCCCGAAGAAGGACGGCGAGCCCATCCCTTGGCCGAAGATGCCCGACCTGGTGTGGAAGACGTGGCGAACGGCCCGCGCGGACGTCGTCGCCCTCGGTGTGCGTCCCACCCACATCCAGGCGCGGGCGGCGTACCTCAACGACACCCTGCCCGAGGAAGGCGAGTACGACGACTGGAGAGTCTGCTCGCACGACCCGGCCACGGGCACGCCGGTCCAGCCCGACCACTGGGCCGAGCTGCGCCTGACCGCCGAGAAGAACGGGTGCCCCGAAGGGGATCGCGGCACCAGCACCCCTGCCGAACTCCCCGACCGGGACGACGACGGCGACCCCGACTACCGCGACCCCTACCCCCGTGACCGCAACCGCACCAGCGCCTTTCCCAACGGCATCCCCCGCCTGGACGGTTCCGGAGGCTCGTCCGGCGGTTCGTCCGGCGGTTCCGGTAGTGGCGGTTGGAGCCCGTGCAGGCACACCCGCTGGTGCTGATACCCGGCCGGCGGCCTCCGGCCAGTGGTCCACGCCGCCCGCTGGGGGCCCGTCGTGCAGAGCGTCGGTGAAGGGAAGGCGTCCTCTCCCGTTCAGGGGACCTCGGCAGGGATCGGGCGGTCTTCCCCCGGCGTCCGTGTGGGGTCGATGCCTTGCTCGAAGGCATCGGCGAAGGAGGCTGGGTTCAGGGCCTGGCGGACGGTCGTGGTGATGCGATCGACGTCGCCGCGTTCCGCGGTGGGAAGCGGTATGCCGACGGCTTCGCGCGTCGCGGCCGCCGTACCGAGGAGCCGGGCGGCTGCTTCGTGGTCACCTGTGAGGGCATGGGCGCCGGCGAGGCCTTCGAAGGCGCGGGCGAGCGCCCGTCGGTCGCCGGTGCGCCGGGCGTAGTCCAGCCCTTCCTGGTGCAACGTCAGCGCGGCGTCGGCATCGGCCCGCTGTTCGGCGATGAAGCCCAGTTCGGCCAGGATGAACGCCACTCCGAGGTCGCCCTCCCACCGGCGGCACCAGTCGAGCCACGCGCGCAGGCGGGTTTCGGCTTCGTCCAGCCTGCCTTGGCGCCGCGCCACCAAAGCCAGTCCGACGTCGGCGAATTCCTCGCCGCGCTGGTAGGAATGCGCGGCCGCGAGGTGCTTGGCACGTCTGTGGAAGCTTTCGGCGCGGTCGAGCTCGCCGATGAGCAGCGCGGTACGTCCCAGCCGCGCCAGCATCTTGGACGCCTCGTTCCACAGCTTCAGCTGTTCGGCCAGCCGCAGCCCTTCCCGGCGCAGGTGTCCTGCCGCGGCGTAGTCGCCGGCGAACTCGGCCAGGTCGCCGAGGGTGCGGGCCGTCTGCAACTCGCCCCAACCGTCGCCGAGTTCCCGGAAAAGTGCGCCGGCGCGCTCTGCGTCGGCGCGCGCTCTGTCCGGCTTCCCCTGGTACAGGGCGACCTCGGCGCGGACAGCGAGCGCGGCGGCCGTTCCCCAGCGGTCTTCCAGGATCCGGAACTCGGCATGGGCCTGGTCGGCGAGGTCGAACGTCGCCTCCGGGTCGCCGAACCCGGCCTTGCCCAACGCGAAGAACCACCGGGCCCGGGCCCGTCCGGCGGGATCGTCACCCTTGGCGTACAGCTCGAGCACGGGTCGGCTCTCGATGTCGGGAGCGTCGAGGAGCAGCAGCGACATGCCCGCCCGCCACGCGCGGGCCGAAGTCCTCAGCCTGGGGTCGCCCCCGGTCGACAGGGCGAGGTCGAGTGAGCGGCGGGCTTCGGCGAAGCGACCGCGCAGGAACCAGAACCAGGCGGTCGCGTTCGCCAGCCGAAGCGCCGTGTCCGCGCTGTCGCTACGGACGGCGTATGCGAGGGCGGCGCGCAGATTGGCGGCCTCGGCGTCCATCCGTTCCAGCCAGAGCCGCTGCCGGTGGCCCCGCAGCCGGGGATCGGCTTGTTCGGCGAATTCGACGTAGCAGGTGAGGTGGCGGTCGCGCACGCGCTGTTCGTCCCCGGACTCGACGAGCCGCTCCAAGCAGTAGGCGGCGACCGACTCCAGCAGCCGGTACCGGCCGTCGTGGTGGACGACCAGGGAACGGTCGACCAGCCGTCCGAGCAGACCGAGGACGTCCTCGCCCCGCACGCCCTCGCCCGCACACACCGCCTCGGCAGCCTGCAGAGTGCAGCCGTCCGCGGGCACGGCCAGGCGGCGCAGCACCACCTGCTCGGTCTCGGTGAGCAGTCCCCAGCTCCAGTCGATCACCGCGCGCAGTGTGCGCTGCCGCGCCGGTACCCCGCGCAGGTCCGCCGCGAGAACCCGGAACCGGTCGTCGAGGCGATCGGCGAGGTCCCCCACGTGCATGACGCGTACCCGGGCGGCGGCCATCTCCAGCGCGAGCGGGATTCCGTCCAGGCGGCGGCAGATCGCCGCTACGGCTTCCGCGTTGTCGGGCTCCAGCACGAAGCCGGGGACGGCAGCTGCGGCCCGGGACACGAACAGCCGCACGGCGTTCGACTCTTCCGGCCGGCCGGCGCCCGGTTCGGGCAGGTCCAGTGGAGGGATGGGCCAGGAGTGTTCACCGGTGACCGCCAGCGGTTCCTGGCTGGTGGCCAGGATGCGCAGTTCAGGCGCGGCGCGGAGCAGCCGCGCGGCAAGCTCGGCGACCGGCTCCACGACGTGCTCGCAGTTGTCGAGCACGAGCAGCATGCGCCGACCCGCGACGGCCTCGGTGAGCCGGTCGGCCAGAGACCGGGCCGCGGCGTGGACGTCGTCCCGCAGTTCGAGCACCGCCGCAACGGCCTCCTGTATGTCGGCGCCGGTGCGTGCGGCGGCGAGCTCCACCAGCCAGGCGCCGTCCGGGAGGTCCTCGGCTCGGCGCGCGGCCACCTCCAGGGCCAGCCGGGTCTTGCCGACCCCGCCGATACCGGTCAGGGTCACCAGCCGCTCGGATTCCAGCAGTCCGCCGATCCGACGCACCTCCTCGGCGCGGCCGATCAGGCCGGTGAGCGGGGCGGGAAGGTTGCCGCGCAGCTGCTGTGCCGGAACCCTGTCGGGGGCCAGGGCGGCATCCTGCCGCACGATCGCCCGGTGCAGCTCGGCCAGCTCACGGCCGGGGTCGAGGCCGAGGTCGTCGCGGAGCCGGTCGCGGAGCTCACCGAGGCTTGCCAGCGCCGCATCCTGCCGGCCCGACCGGTACAGGGCGCGGACATGGGCGGACCGCAGACCCTCGTGCAGTGGGTAAGCCGCGACCAGTTCCCCCAACTCGGCTGCCAGCAGACCGTGCTCGCCCAGTTCGAGGCGCGCCTCGGCAAGCTCTGCGAGGGCGACCAGGCGCTGTTCTTCGAGCCGCCGGGCCTCTGCCTGGACGAACTGCTCGTCCGCGCAGTCGGCGAAGGCCGACGACCCCCGCCACAGCGCCAGCGCCTCGGTGAGCAGCCCGGCTTTCGCCCGCGGGTCGGCGGTGAGCGTCTGAGCGCGTATCAGGAGTGCTTCGAAACGTCCGGAGTCGACCGCATCGCCGTCCACTCGGAGCAGGTATCCCGGCGGCCGGGACACCACCAGGTCACGGCAGCCCTGCTCGGCGTCCTCCAGGATCCGCCGCAACAGCGACACCTTGGACCGCAGCGTGCGGACGTCGCTGGCCGGAGGCGCGTCGCCCCACAGGTCGTCGATCAGCCGGTCCACCGAGACGACCTGCCCCCGCCGCACCAGCAGCGCGGTGAGCAGCGTACGGATCCTGGTCTCGCGCACCCGAACGCGCTGCCCGTCCGCCGTCCACACCTCCAGCGGACCCAGCACCCCGAAACGCATACGGCCACGTTACCCGCAACCCGGCCACAACCTTTCCGGAGACCGAGCGGAACCTCCCTGACGCACAGTCGGTCCCATGAACAACGCACACGAACCCGTCACCGTCATCGGGCTGGGGCTGATGGGCAAGGCCCTCGCCACCACCTTCCTCAAGGCCGGCCACCCGACGACCGTCTGGAACCGCACCCCGGCCAAGGCGGAGGAGCTGGCGGCCCAGGGAGCCGTCGTCGCTCCCACCGTCGGCGACGCCGTCCGGGCGAGCTCATTGATCGTCGTCTGCCTGTCCGACTTCGCCGCCGTCCTCGATACGGTCGGCCCGCACCGGGCCGAACTGGCCGGCCGCACCCTGGTCAACCTCACCTCCGGCACCTCCGACGAAGCCCGCCGGATCGCCGCGTGGGCGAGCGACTACCTGGACGGCGCCATCATGGCCATCCCCGAGGTGATCGGCCGCCCCGAGGCGTTCTTGCTGTTCAGCGGATCATCCGGCGCTTTCGGCAACCACGAGGACACCCTCAAGCGCCTCGGCAACGCGGTCTTCTTCGGCGAGGATCCGGGCTTGGCCTCCCTGTACGACGTGGCGCTGCTCGGTGTCATGTGGGGCACCCTGAACGCGTTCCTGCACGGGGCCGCCCTGCTGGGCGCCGCCAAGGTCGACGCGTCCGCCTTCGCACCGTTCGCCAACCAGTGGGTCTCCAGCGTGACCGGGTTCGTCAGCGCCTACGCCGACCAGATCGACCGCGGCGCCTACCCGGCAGAGGACGCCGCCCTCGAAACCCATCTGGCCACGATGAAGTACCTGGTACGCGAGAGCGCGGCCGCGGGCATCGACACCGACTGGCCCGCCCGCATCCAGGCCCTGGCCGAACGCGCCATGGACGCAGGCCATGCAGGTGCCAGCTACGCCAGCCTCATCGAAGTCTTCCGAGGCCAGGCGTAACCGACGCCGACGTCCATGACCTGCGGGGGAGTGGATCACCGGGAGATCCACTCCTCCGCAGCGGGGGGAACGGATCCGCGACACCCTGAGGGCAGCTGGGCAGCTGGGCCCTCGCGCACGAAGGCTGCCGAGCTGCGGGTGCGGTACGGCGTCGGCATGCTGGAAGAGGGCGCTCCGGCCGAGTCCTGTGCGAAGGAGTTGATCGGCATGACCTCCCCGACCGTCCCCGCGCCCGCCTCGGAGCGGCCCGTCGTCGTGTCGGCCCGGCTGGACGGTCCGCTGTCGCGCTGGCTCTGGCTGGTCAAATGGGTTCTGGCCATCCCGCACTACATCGTGCTGCTGTTCCTGTGGATCGCCTTCTTCGTCGTGTGGGTGATCGCGTTGTTCGCGATCCTCTTCACCGAGCGGTATCCCCGGCCCCTGTTCGAGTTCAATCTGGGCGTGCTGCGCTGGTCGTGGCGGGTGGGGTTCTACGCGTATAGCGCTCTGGGTACGGACCGCTACCCTCCGTTCAGTCTCGGCCCGGAGCCCGACTATCCGGCCCGCCTGGACATCACGTACCCCGAGCGGCTGTCCCGATGGCTGGTGCTCGTGAAGTGGTGGCTGCTCGCCATCCCCCACTACCTCGTCATCTCGTTCTTCACCGGCGGACCCCGCTGGTGGGGCGGGGGCCTCGTCACCTTGCTGGTGATCATCGCGGCGGTGGTGCTGCTGTTCACGGAGAGGTACCCGCGGGACATCTTCGACCTCGTCATCGGGCTGGACCGCTGGGTGCTGCGTGTGACCGCGTACGCGGCCCTGATGACCGACGTCTATCCGCCGTTCCGTCTGGACCAGGGCCGGGAGGAACCCTCCACCCCGGCACCCGAGTCACTGTGGAACCCCGACTGATGCTCTCCAACGATTGCGAGGTGTGGCGATGAAGCTGCCCCGCGCCGCCGCCGCGGCGACTCTACCGATCCCCCTGCTGTGCATGTGGATGGCGCCGCCTGCTGCCGCTGCCACCACCCACACCATCGTCATGACCGGAACAATGACGGTGGTGAACGGAGGCGGCATCGGCCACGGCAGCAGCCGCGGAACCTTCGACATCCCGAAGACGGAGCACGTGACCCACGACAAACCTGTGGACACGATCGTCATCTCGAAGTGCGTAGGTGATGAGACCGTGGGCGAACTGACCGTCCACCTGCAGCTCAGGCGCGACGAAATGGTCGTGGCATCGCCCACGTTCCGGCTCTTCGAGGGATCGAGCTGCCTCACCAGGGACCTCGACGGCCAGGCCGAGGCCATCCAGCACGGCATGAAGCCCGGCCAGTCCCTGACGAACTGGAGGCTGTCCGCCCGCAACGGCGAGGCACTCTCCGATGACAGCGGCTCCGTGACCTTCAACCTCAAACACAACACGGGTTCGGGAATGGGGTTCGGGCGCCCTGCCGAGGTGTCGGGCGTGGTCGCCACCCGGGTCGCAGGTGATCCTTCCAAGGTGCTTGTGCAGTGGGAGGACGTCGTGACCGACGAGACGAGCTTCCAGATCCGCAACAGCACCCGCAACACGACGGTGAGCGTGGGCGCGAACAGCACGTCGTTCATCCTCAGCGGCCAGCCCACGGAGAGGCAGTGCTACCAGGTGCGGGCGGCCAACAGCCACGGTACGTCGGACTTCACGCCGGTGAACCCGCAGGGCGAGTGCATCTGACGATGCGCCTGGCGGCCTCCGGCAGGTGCCGTCCGGCGCCTGGTCAGGTCGCGTGAGCCGTGAGCTACCTGCGTGCCGGCTCGGTGTTTGCGGCGACCGGATCACGTGGTGACCGAGGGCAGAGGTGGGCAGAGGTCCGCTTCGATTCGGGGCCGGCCCATTCGATTCGGGGCCGGCCCAGCCCGCGGCCGAACGCACCGAAGACGGGCGCTGTGCCGCGCGCCGATCAGGCCGTCAGCTCTCGGAGGCCGCTCTTGGCGGGGTCGAGCTCGTGGCGGATGTACCACTCCGTCGAGAGAATCCTCTCCCGGACCTGGGCCGGGGCTCCGGCCAGCAGGCCGGGCAGCGAGCGGACTCGCTCTGATTCGCTGCGGTGCGCGCGGATGGCGGCCCACTTCTGGTCCAGCCAGGCGCGGACGTCGACTGTCGCGGTGACCCGTTCGTCCGGGACGCTGTGCACGGCCTTGCCCACGCCCGTGAGGAGGGCGCCCAGCTCGCCGACGGCGGAGTGCGGGTGGGTGGCCAGGTAGAGGGCGCTGGGCTTCCAGGGCTCACCGGTGCCGGGATACAGGTGTTCGAGGCCGGCGGCGTGTGCGGCAAGGATGGTCACGCGGTGGGTGTGGACGTGGTCGGGGTGGCCGGTCAGTTGGCCGTACGCATCGTGGGTGACCACGACGTCAGGGCGGAACTCGCGCAGGTGCCGAACGACTTGCTCAACGCTCTCATCGAGCGGGACGCCACAGAACGACGGCCGGCCGGGTGCCGAGCCGGGGACGCGGGCGTCGGCGTACCCGAGCATGCGCGGCGCGCCGGCGCCGAGGATCCGAAGGGCTTCGGCAAGCTCCTCGGCGCGGTGGCTCTCGGGACTCCAGGTTGTTGTGACGACGGCGGTGCGGGCGCCGGCGGCCGCGTGTCGGGCAAGGACCCCACCCGACATCAGGGACTCGTCGTCGGGATGGGCGTAGACCGCGAGCAAGCTTGGTACGGGCACGGGCGGTTCCTCTCCGGGTAGGTGCTCGGTCGGTGGAGGGTTGTGCCGGACGTCGTCGTCGCCCGTGGGGGGCGGCGACCGCGGAGGAAGACACCAGCATCCCGCTGAGGCGGTGCCGCTGATCGTCGAGGTGGTCCGGCCCGGCGGCAAGACCAGGGACCGGTTCACGCGACAGCTGCACCGGACGCCGAGAGCGCGCCGAGCCGGCTTTGGCTGCGTGGGGTCGCCAACTCATTCCGAAATGATCGGTCAGCCACATGAGTTGGCTTCTCACTCTCAGGGTGAGTCAGTCTCCGTAGCGGGTGGCGATCGCGGTGGCGCGGTTGCGTAGGGAGGTGCGCAACGACTGCGGGGCCAGGGCTTCCGCGTCCGTGCTGAGCTGCCACAGCGCCCATTCGGCGTGCCGGGAATCCTGGAAGGTCACCTCCAGCCGCAGCCAGCCGTCTGTGTCGGGTTCCTCTGCACGGACAGCCAGCGCGGTGTCCAGCAGCTCCTCCCGCCGCGCCGGGTTCACCCGTACCAGCACGGTGATGTGGTCGCCGCCGGAGAGGAACTGCGCGGAACGTTCACGCCAGATCCGGTCCAGATCGACCCGGTTCGGTCGCTGTGCCGTTTCGGGGAGTTCCTCGGCGGCCAATACCCGCGACAGCCGGTAGGTACGGTCCGCGCCGGATCTCGTGGCCAGCAAGTAGCCCCGGTCGCGTACGGTGACCAGGCCGATCGGGTCCACCGTGCGCCACTGTGCTGTCTGGCCAGTGGCCGCGTAGTGGATGCGCAGCTTGTGTCCGGCGAGCACCGCGCGCCTGACCTCGATCATGGTGGTGTCGGGTACCTCATCAGTGACCAGCCGGCGTGAGAGCAGGTCGGTCTCCGGGTCGACGAGAAAACGCCGGGCCGCGTCGCTCGCGGTGGCCCGGTGGTTTTCGGGCAGCGCGTCGACCACCTTCCGCATGGCCGAAGCGAGCGCCGAGCCGAGACCGAACACCTGCTCGCCGCGCCCCGATCCGGCGGTCAGCAAGGCGAGGGCCTCGTCGTGGTTCAGTCCGGTGAGCTCGGTCTGGAAACCGGGCAACAGCGCGAAGCCGCCGTGCCTGCCGCGTTCGGCGTAGACCGGGACGCCGGCTGAGGACAGCGCCTCGATGTCGCGCAGCACGGTGCGGGTGGACACCTCCAGCTCGCGGGCCAGCGTGTCCGCTGTCAACCGACCGCGCTGGCGCAGCAGCAGGACCAGTGAGACCAACCGGTCGGCGCGCATACGAGAACTTTAACGGAATACATGACTGAGGGTGTCGTGATTTGTTGCGAGGCTCGTGGACGCGACGTCAAAGCCGGCGGCTACCGAGCCGATGGACGTCCGTACTCGCGATGAATCGAATGGAGCTGAAGTGGCAGTGGAACGAACGGCGGTCAACCCGGTGACGTGGTCGGAGGACATGGGCTTCAACCAGGGCGAGGTCGTCTCCGGGCACACACGGACCCTGTACATCTCGGGGCAGACCGCGATGAGCGGCGACGGCAAGCCCCAGCATGACGGTGACATGGCGGCGCAGTTGACGCTGAGCATCGCCAACCTGGAGGCCGTGCTCGGCGAGGCCGGCATGTCTCTCGCGAACCTCGTCCGGCTCAACGTCTACACGACCGACGTCGATCTGCTTTTCCGGCACTACGGCGTGCTGGCAGCGCGGTTGGGCGCCGCCGGGGTGGCGCCGACCACCACGATGCTCGGCGTCACTCGACTGGCGATCCCCGGCCAGATGGTCGAGCTCGAGGGGACCGCCGTCGCGTGATGCGACCTCGTCGCCCCTGCTGCTCGTGCCGGTTCAACCGGTACGAGTGGCAGGCCGAGCGGTGGCCGATGGGTGGCCGCCCTCCCGTACGGAGTCCGGGTCTGGAAGGATCCGGTGGCGTGATCGACCTGTGGGACGACCTGTGCCACCAGGGTTCGGTCTACGACGACAGCTTCCTCGCCCTCCCGTACCTGGCCGCCATCTCGACCGGCCGTGCCCCCGGGGCGCCCGCCGAGGCCGTCCTGATGGCTGGCCTCGTCGTCTCGGCGGCAGACGACCCTTCATCGCCTTCGGTGACCACGGCACCTTCTCCTCGGCCGGTGACTACGTGACGGCCGACCCGGTCAAGGCAGCGCTGCTGCGGGCTGACGTACCTCTTCGGCAGGGCGACCTGCCCGGACTGCGAGGAAGTTTTCGAGGTCTCGGACCAGGTCGAGGGAAGGTTCTGAGGGGCGACGCCGCCCTCAGTAGCGCAGCGCCGTGCCGATCTCGGCCGTGACCGTGCCCGACAGCTTGTGGGGGCTGCGGGCGGTGCCCTGCCCCGTGGCGTTCCCGGCGACGTCCGTGACCGTCACCACGACCGTGTCGAGCTGGTTGCCGGCCTCGTCCTTGAAGTTCACCTGCACCGCGAAGGACTTCGTCGAGCCGTCGGAGTTCTTCACGGTCACCGGGACCACCGTGTAGCCCTCCCCGTCGGCCGACGGCGTCCCCAGGGTCACGTCCTCCTTGGCGTCGACGCCGTCCTTGATCTCGTCGAGCTTGCCCTTGGCGACCGCGGCCGCCGACGCGGCGGCATCCGATGCCCTGGACGCGGCCGCGGAGACCTCGGCGCCGGCGGACTGCACCGCCGATGCCGCCTTCGACGCGGCATCGGAGACCGCGCCGTCACCGTCCGAGCAGCCCGCCGCGCCCAGAACCGCCATCGCCAGCACCACGCCGGCAGCCAGACCGCGCCTCACCGTGACCACCCTGATCCACCCTGCCTCTCGGAAGCTTCCGCTCGGGCACAGTCAACGCCCCGGCGGTCCCCGCGGAGGGGCGAACCGGGCCGGGATCCCGGCCCGGCACCCGTACGGCGCAACGCCGTTGGACGAAGCAACGAATTCCCCACGAGCGGCGGCCGGAACGCGCTTCCCGTGCCGCCCGACCAGTCCTCCGCACCCCGTCCCCGGGATCGGGATCCCTATGCGTATTCCACGGTGAGGGTCGCCTGTGTGTCCCGGTTGACGAACAGGTAGGCCGTGGCCTGCTGGTTCTGCTCGAACCGGAGCCGGACCTGCGTCCTGCCCGAGGGGTCGATCGCCGCGAGTCCGGCGGCGGTCAGGTCGGTGGAAGCCCGGCTGCCCGAGGTGAACGGGGCGACTTCGGCCGCGCCCGCCGCGGTCGCGGGCGCCGCCCAGTCCCCCGACTCGATCCCGCAGCCGCCCAGGCAGCCGCGCCGCACGTCGATCAGCAGGCGGTTGCCCGCCGGAGTGGCCCAGGGATCGCCCGAGCCGCTGCTCCGCGTCAGCGTCACGAAGGCACGCGTGACCTTCTTGCCCGCCGGAAGGGCCGAGGTGTCGAAGGACAGCACCGTCCGGTTGTACCTGCCGTCGGAACCGCGGCCCACAGCCAGGCCGTAGGTCTCCTCGAACCCGCCGACCGCCGGGCCGGAGCCGTCGCCCGCCGCCTTGACGTAGCCGTCCTCTGCGTCGATGCCGGGCAGTACCGCCCGTCCGGCCGGCGGCGGAGGCGTGTCCCCGCCCCCGCCGAGCGCGCGCACCATCGCCGTGATCGCCTCGATCTGCTTGCCGCCGTGCCGGGCGTACGCGGGGTCGCCCAGGTAACCCCACCAGTTCCAGCAGCCATTGGGATTGTCGAGGGTCGCGGTGGCGACGGCCTGCGGATAGAGCACGATCAGGTGGTTGGTGTCGGCGTAGTGGTTGAGGTACGCCTTGTCGATGAACTGCGTACCGAAGCCCTGGTAGGAGTAGCCCTGCTTGCAGCCGTGCAGGGCGACGACCAGGTCGCAGGTGGCGCCGGACCGGCACGCGGCCGGCAGGTAGACGAAGCCCTTGTCGTCCATGGACACCGGCTCGGCCCGGCCGCCCGGCACGTAAGGGTTCTGGTCGAACTGGACGAGGGTGCCGCCGGCCGCCGCGGCCGGTGCGCTGACCGGCCGCCCCAGCAGGTGCCCGAGGAGGTCGCGCGGGGCGTCGATGCCGCAGTCGTTGATCCAGGGTGCGGTGGTGGCGGTGCAGCCGTTCGGGCCCAGGGGGCTGATCCAGGCGTGGCCGGCGGCGGTGCTCCTGTCATGGCGGACACGGGCGCCGAAGCGGCCGTAGTACGCGGCCAGGGCGTCCACGACGGGCCGTTCGACGGTGGAGTCCGAGGCACCGCTGAACGCGTAGACGGGATCGCCGGACAGGCCCGCCACGTCGTCGATGGCGCCCTGCGCCGACCAGTCGCGGGTGGTCCGTTCCAACGTGTCGAGCTGGAGGCCCTGCGAAACCTCCATACAGGCGTTCAGAGCGGTGTTGAGGTTGTTCTGCGCGCAGTAGTACGGCCCCGAGGCGAAGACGGCAGAGCCGTCGAAGGTGCCCGAACGGGCGACGTGCAGCTGGGTGGCCATGTAGCCGCCCGAGGAGATGCCGGCGGTGAAGACCCGGTCGACCGGGTGGCGCGGCAGCCCGCTCGCCGCCGAGGACACCGCGGATACCGCGGATACCGAGGACGCCGCCGATACCGAGGACGCCGCGGACACCGCGGGCGCCTGACTGCCGGCGGCCTCGGAGTGAGCCCTGGGAAGCCCGAGGGACGCGAGGCCCGCGAAGACCGCCGACACGGCCAGGAGGCACGCGGTGACGCGCCCCCATCCAGCCCGGCGCCTGAAACCTGATCTGCTGGGTACGGCCTGCATGGGACGCCTCCAGTGGAAGGGGATCACCGGAACGGGGAGTGCCGTCACCGTAACGGCCGGTGGTGCCCGGTGCCGATGGCGGCGAGCACCACAAACGGCGGCTCCGGGGTGGGTGTGGGCCACCTGGACGGCACGAGATATACGTACCGGGGCGAACAGGACTGAATCCGGTGATGCCGGGCAGGCGTCGATCATGCGCGCACAAGCCGCTCGTCAGAGCCGGGAGAGACGATCATGAGTCCGGCCGTACCCCGGGACCCAGAGGCACTCAAGCAGCTCATCACCCGTGAAGTGGCCCTGCTGCGCGCCGCCGCGGGCCACACGGCCGGTGTCCGCACCAGCCCCGTCCCGCGGGCCGGTGCGGAGGGCGAGGAGCCCGCGCTCGCCTGCCCCTGCGGGGGCAGCCCCGACCGGTGCCACTCGTGCCCGGACGACTCCGGGGACCACGATCCGTGGGCCTGCGTCTGTGCCGCGCTGCCCGCCATCCCGGTCTCGGCGGCGCTCCTGGCGCCGGTCGCGGACGACAACGGCCGGACCGTCGACTTCACCATCCGGGCCGGCAACCACGTCCGGTCCGCCGATTGGCTCGACGCCCCCGACCACCAGGTGGGCAAGCGGCTCCTCGACGTGCGGCCCGGTGTGGAGGGAGCCGGGCTGCTGGACGCCCTCAAGGACGTCCTGCACACGGGGCGCTCGCTCAGGGCGTACCCGGTGGACTACACGGAGCGCCGGCCGGACGGCCTGCACCGGACGAAACTCCTCTACGAGGCGGCGTCCTGTGCCGGACAGGTGATCGTGACCTGGCGTCCGGCCCTCAACCCCGCCGAGCTGATGTCCCTGGAAGCGCAGTACATCGCCTCCATGGGCTGGGCCTACTTCGACCTCCTCTCGGGCGAGGTGACCTGGTCCGAGGGGCTCAGCACCATCTTCCGGACGGCGCCCGGCCGGCCCATGGGCCTGCTGGACCTGTGCGACGCCGTGCTGCTCGACGACGTGCCCCGGTGGGGGCGGCTCCTGCGGGCCCTGTTCGACGGCGAGGAGCCGCCCGCCACCGAGATCCGGTTCAGCGTCTACGGCGACGTCCGCACGCTCCACCTCGTCGGCCGGCCCGTCATCTCCACCGACGGAACGCCCTGGGCCATCCATCTGATCGCGCGGGACCTGACGTCCCAGATCCGTAGCAGGCAGCGGCTGGCGGCCACCCGGCGGCAGACCGAGCGGCTCCGCGAGGAGGTCGCCGCCGAACACCGGGTGGCCTCCGCGCTGCGGGAGGCGCTCCTGCCCACGCACTCTTCGGAGATCGCCGAGCTGGGGTACGCGGTCGCGGCCGCATACCTGCCCGCCGAGGAGGAGGCCGCGGTGGGCGGCGACTGGTACAAGTGCCGGGCCCTGCCTGACGGCCGGATCCTGCTGGCCATCGGCGACGCCAGCGGGCACGGGCTCGACGCGGTCGCCCGGATGGCACAGCAGCGGCACGCCCTGGCCGGCCTCGCCCACACCCCCGGCAGCCACGCGGGCCAGCTCATGACCTGGCTCAACGAGCTGGTGTGCGCGGATGCCTCCGCTCAGACGGCGACCGCCGTGATCGGCCACATCACCGACGACCGGGATTTCACATGGTCCGCCGCCGGTCACCCGGCACCGCTCCTGCTGCGCGGTGGCAGTGCAACCTACCTGGACTTCTCCCACCGCGGACCGCTCCTGGGGATGCTCGCCGGAGAGCCGTACGAGACGGCTACCGTCGGGCTCAGGCCCGGGGACGTCCTCCTGCTCTACACCGACGGCCTGGTCGAGCGGCGGGGGGAGGACCTCTTCGACAGCATCGAATCCCTGCGGGAGCACTTCCAGACCTGCGCGGGTCTCGACGCCCGGCAGGCACTCGACTCGGTGATCACCCACTACGCCGCCGACGAACTCGCCGACGACACCTGTCTGGTGGTCCTCGAAGTCCTGTGACGATTCGGGGCGCCGGCCGCCGTCAGCCGTCAGCCGTCAGCCGACGAGCTTGCGGGTCACGTCGTGGGGACACACGAAGAGCACGACGACGAGGAGCAGGGCGGTACGGCACCCGCCGCCGGGTGAGTACGCGTACTCATGTGGCGGCCCGGCGTCCGGGACAGGCTGGACCCATGCACCAGTACGAATGGAAGCCAGCAGACCACGGCCGCCGTACAGAGCGGGTCGGCATCGTCGTCCTGGCCATCGCCGCGGCCCTCTTCGCCGCGGTGGGCATCGCCACTCTCTCCGTGATCCTCGTCTACGCCCTGGCCTGAGGCAGCGAAGAAGTTCCTCAGCCCTCGCCACTCCTCGACCCGTCGTGGCCGCCCACGTCGGGATCGTCGTCGGCACCGGCAGAAAACTCGGCGGCGAACACCTCCGTGCCCAGCGTCGCGAGGACCTTGGCAGTGATGCGCTCGACGTCGCCGCGTTCGGCCTCCGGGAGCGGGGCGCCGGAGGATTCCCGGGCCCGGGTGGCTGTGCCCAGGAGGCGGGCGGCCTGTACGGGTTGACCGGCGAGGGCGTACGCCCCGGCGATTCCCTCCTGGGCGAGGGCGACGGCTCGGGGGTCGCCGCTGTCGCGGGCGACGGCGAGGCCTTGCCGGTGCAGGGCGAGGGCCGCGGGTGCGTCGCCGCGTTGTTCGGCGAGGAAGCCGAGTTCGGCAAGGAGGAGTGCGGGGCCGGGGCCGAAGTCGACTGCGCGGTGCCATGCGAGGGTCCTGCGGAGGTGCTTCTCGGCGAGGTCGAAGTCGCCCTCGCGCCGGGCTCCGAGAGCGAGGCCGATTTCGGCGTGGATCTCGCCCGCCGCATAGCCGTGTTCGGCGGCCAGCGCCATCGCCTTCCGGTGGAGCTCCGTGGCCAGCGGGAAGTCACCGTCAGGAGGGCGACCCTGCCCATCCCGGTGAGCCGGTCGGCGGCATCTGTCCAGAAGCCCAGTTCTTCGGCCAGGCGGAGACCGTCCTGGTGCAGTTGTGCAGCGCGCGTGTAGTCGCCGGTGATCGCCGCGAGTGCTGCCAGCGGATAGCTGCTCTGCAACTGCCCCCAACGGTCACCGAGTTCCTCGAAGAGCGCGTGGCCGTCCTCGGCGCTGTGGCGCAGCGCGGCGAGGTCGCCCCGCAGCAGGGCCTGCACAGCCCGGGTGTTCTGTGTCGCGGCGATGCCCCAGCGGTCGCCGGCCGTGCGGAAGTCGGTCAGGGCGCGGTCCACCAGAGTCTCGCTGCGGGCCAGGTCTTCGCCCGCGCTGAGTGAGGCGTAGCCGAGGAACCATACGGCGCGTGCGCCAGCGGCTCGGTGGTCGGCGCTCTCCTCGAGCGCACTGACCGCACTGACCGTACCGACCGCACTGACCGTACCGACCGCACTGACCGTACCGACCGCACTGACCGTACCGACCGCACTGACCGTACCGACCGCACTGACCGTACCGACCGC